>VGZJ01000017.1 GCA_016872595.1 Planctomycetota bacterium | reverse complement strand
CCGCTGCTGCGCGGCGGGCGAGCCGTGTGGCTCTCGCGCGACGCCATCGCGCCGGCGCAGCCGAAGCCGGCCCCGCCGCTGCGCATCGAGCCGCCCCCGCCGCCGGGCGAGCCGGCCGCTACTTCGCCGCGGCCGGATTGATCGCCACGTTCCCGTTGTCGTGGCCGCTGAACACCAACTTGCCGTCACCGCTGAACGCGACACAGTACCCCGGCGACTTCACCACCTTTGTCGCTTTCGGCTTGTCCGCGTCGAGCGTCCAAATGGTGATCTGCCCCGAATAGCCGCACACCGCGAGCGTCTTCGTACCGGGCGACCACGCGACCGAATACGGGTCGTCCGTGGTCGGGCCGAGTTGCTTCACTTCCTTCGGGTCTTTCTCCACCTTCTTCGGCTCGTCCTTCGGCGGGTCCTTCTTCGGGTCTTTGGGATCGACCTTCTTCGGTTCTTCCTTCTTCGGCTCCTCCTTCTTGAGCGGCGGCGGGTTCTTCACGTTCCATACGCGGATCGTGCGGTCCATCGACACTGTGACCACGTCGGTATCGCCGGAGAACACCACCGACGTGACCGGCTGTTCGTGGCCCCTGAGCTGTGTCAGTTCCTTCTGTTCCTTCACGTCCCAAATTCTCACGAGGTTGTCTTTGCCCGCGCCCGCGGAGGCCAGCAGCTTGCTATCGGGACTGAACGCGACCGCGTACACCGAGCCGTCGTGCGCGCCGAGCGCCTTCAGTTCCTTGCCGTCGGTCTGGTTCCACAGTTTCACGGACTTGTCCGCGCCGCCGGTGGCGAGCGACTTTCCGTCCGGGCTGAAGGCGATAGTGTCCACGATGTCGGTGTGGCTCTTCAACTCGAACTTGGGCGCGGCGACCTCGGCCACCCCGTCCGCGGCCCCCTTCCCGTCGGC
Source organism: Planctomycetota bacterium (assembly GCA_016872595.1). Taxonomy (GTDB): domain Bacteria; phylum Planctomycetota; class Planctomycetia; order Gemmatales; family Gemmataceae; genus Gemmata. The sequence continues at coordinate 42,035 of VGZJ01000017.1, read as the reverse complement.
CTTCTTGACGTTGCTAACGTCCCAGATGCGCGCGGTCTTGTCTTGGCTCGCGGTGGCGACGATCTTCGGGTCGGTGGGGTGGAAAGCGACCGCATACACGGGGCCGGTGTGCCCGGTCAGAATCTTGGTTGGCTTCAGCGCGCCGTCCGCACCGATGTCCCACAGCTTCACGGTGTTGTCGAACCCGGCGGTGGCGAGGGTCTTCCCGTCCGGCGACACGGCCACGCAGTGGACGAGCGCGGTATGGGCCTTCACGGGCGCGGGCTGCGCGGTCACGCGCGCGGCCGGCAACAGGGCGAAGACGCCGATGGCGAACAGGGCGAGGCGGCAGCGGGTCATACGACGGCTCTCGAAGAGGTTCGGGCGGGAAGACCATTCTGCGCGTTCGCGATCGCGAAGACAACCGCCAATCCGAGGCGGCGCGAGGCTCGCGCGAAGTTCGCGCGACCGACCGTGACCGCCGCGCCGCCGGGCGTTACACTACCCCCACCGCTGCGCCTTCAAGGACGTACCACCATGAGTGACCCCGCGCCGAACGAACCGAAGCCCGAAGAACCGAGGGGCTTCCTTGACAAGATCGGGGCCGCGCTCCCGATCGCGCTGACCGCACTGGCGACCGTGTTCGCGTCGATGTCCAACGGCGCGCTCCAAGAGGCGATGTACTGGAAATCGCAGGCCGCGCAGGACCAGTCCAAGTCCACGAACCAGTGGACGCTGGCCGGGTTCAAGCGCGACCGCGCGCTCATCATGCAGACCACCGCGGCGCAGATGCGAGCGACGTGTGGTTACGCCGAACCGTTCTTCCTGTCGCCGTCCGCGCCGGAGGCGGTGAAGGCCCGGGCGTGGCTCACGGAGCGCGGCGACAAGGGCGGCCCGCCCCCGGTCAAGCTCCCCGACATCGACGACGCGGCCATCAAGGAGTTGCGCGAGGCGCTCGAACAACGCGAACCCGAAACCGAGTTGCTCAAGAAGGCCCGCAAGGTCGATATGGCGAAGATCAACAAGGCCATCGACGACGCGGAGAAGTTCAACGAGCAGACCGACAAGGACTGGGACCCGATCCTGAAGGCCGCCGCGGTTCTGGCGCGCGCGCAACCGGTCATCAAGGACGGCGACCCGGACGCGGCGAAGAAAGCGGCCCGCGCCACCGCGTCGCAAGCCGCCGGGTTCGACCTCGAAGAGCGCCGTTACCGGGCCGAGTCCCGCTTGAATTAGGGGCTGGGGTTCCTGTACGACGTGCGGGTGAAGGTCAGCACGGCGGAGAGCGAGAAGCACCGCAAAAAGAGCGACTACCTGTCGTACGCAATGCTGGTGGCCCAGATCGGCGCGGTCGCGTCGTCGCTGGCTCTGGCCCGCAAGCAGAAGAGCACACTGTGGCTGTTCGCAGCGATGGTCGGGGTCGTCGCCATCTGCGTGGGCGGGTACGCTATGGTGCCCGCGACGCTGCTGGCGTTCTAACGCCGCGCACGTTCGGTATGAGGACAGAACATGACCGGCACGGACCGCCGCCAGAGCGAGCAGCGATTCCACGACGAACAGGCCGCGCACCGCGCCGCGAGCTTCGGGTCCGGCGCGGCCCATCTCGCGTTCGATTCCGAAGCCTACCTCGATCACGAGACGTGGGTGCGCCCGGCGTTCGCGGCACTGGGGAACCTGCGCGGCGCGCGCGCCCTCGATTACGGCTGCGGGCACGGCATGGCCGCGGTCACGATGGCCCGCGCTGGGGCCGCCGTGACCGCGTTCGACCTGTCACCGGGCTACGTGAGCGAGTGCCGCGCTCGCGCCGCGGCCAACGGCGTGCGCGTCGAGTGCGTGACTGCGGACGGCGAGGAACTGCCGTTCGAGAGCGCGAGCTTCGACGCCGTTTGGGGGAACGCGATCCTGCACCACCTCGACCTCGGCCGCGCCGGGCGCGAGCTGAAGCGCGTGCTGAAGCCGGGCGGGGTGGCGGTGTTCTGCGAGCCGTGGGGCGGGAACCCGGTGTTGGGGTTCGCGCGGCGCGCGTTGCCGTACCCCGGCAAGGACCGCACCCCGGACGAGCGGCCGCTGAGGCGGCGCGACCTGCGCCCGTTGCGCGACCTGTTCCCCGCGGTCGATGTGCGCGGCTACCAACTGTTCGGCATGGTACGGCGCGTGTGGCGGAACCGCCGCGCGCTGGCACTGTTCGACGCGCTCGACGCCCGCCTCCTGCGCGCAGTCCCCGCGCTCGGCAACTGGTGCCGCTACGCCGTCGTCGTGTTACGCGCGGGGTGAAGCGCGCGACTACGCCAGCACTTCCTTCACGACGTGGCCGTGAACGTCGGTCAGGCGGCGGTCGGTGCCGTCGTGCCGAACGCTCAGCTTCGTGTGGTCGATGCCCATCAGGTGAAGGATCGTGGCGTGCAGGTCGTAGCAGTACGTTTTCCCTTCGGCCGCGCGCCACGCCCACGGGTCGCTCGCGCCGTGCGCGGTCCCGCCTTTCACGCCCGCGCCCGCGAGCCACGCGACCGACGTGCCCTGATTGTGGTCGCGGCCCACCGCGCCCTGCGTGAACGGCTGGCGGCCGAACTCGGTGCTGAACACAAGGAGCGTGTCGCTCATCAGCCCGCGGTCGTGCAGGTCTTGGAGCAGGGCCGCGGTCGGCGCGTCTACGGAGCGCGCGATGGGGACCAGTTCGCGCACGATGTCGGTGTGGTTGTCCCAGTTGTTGCTCGGCCCGCCGGCCCCACTCCACACCTGCACGAACCGGACGCCGCGCTCGACCAGCCGCCGCGCGAGCAGGCACCGGCGGCCGAAGTCGGCGGTCGCGGGGTCGGGGTCGTCGAGGGCGTACCGCGCGCGGGTCTTCGCGGCCTCACGCGTCAGGTCGAGCGCCTTGGGCGCGTGCCGCTGCATCTTGGCCGCCAGCTCGTAGCTCTCGATGCGGGCCTCGAGCCGCGAGTCGCCGGGGCGCGCCGCGGCGTGCGCGCGGTTCACCGCGCCGAGCAGGTCGAGCGCGTCGCGGTCGGCGTCCGGGGTCACGAACGGGGCCTTCGGCGAGGGCGCGAGGTCCGGCACCGGCGGGGTGCCGCCCGCGTTCAGGATCGTGCCGGCGTGCGCCACCGGGAGGAACCCGGCCCCGAAGTTCCCCTTCTGGTTGTACGGCAACCCGCGCGCGTCCGGCAGCACGACGAACGTCGGCAGGTTGTCGGTCAGCCGGCCGAGGCCGTAGGAGAGCCACGCCCCGAGGCACGGGAACCCCGGCAGCAGGAACCCGGTGTTCATCATGAAGCTGGCCGGGCCGTGGACGTTCGTCTTTGAGGCCAGCGCCATGAGGAACGCCATGCGGTCCACGTGCCGCGCGAGGTGCGGGAACACCGCCGTGACCCAGCGCCCGCACTGCCCGTGCTGCTTCCACGCGAACGGGGACTTCATCAGGTTGCCGGGCGTGCTGGTCACACCCTCCGGCTTCTCCGCGCCGCCGGGATCGAACGGCTTCCCGTGCCCCTTGATCAGTTCGGGCTTGTAGTCGAACGTGTCCATCTGCGACGCGCCGCCGTTCAGGAACACTTGAACGACGCGCTTCACCTTGGCGCGGTGGTGCAGACCGCCGTCGAGCGCCGGGTCGGGCTTAGGCCCGGCGGTGGCGATCAGGTGCGCGAGCGCGACCCCGCCCAGCCCGCCGCCGGTGTGGAACAGCGCCTCGCGCCGCGACGGCGTGTGCATGACCAGACCTCTGGGAACCGATGGGGCTAGCGGTCTTTCGGGTCGATTGGGACCGGCGACACGTCCTCGAACCCGGCGCGAACCGACAGATCGATGAGCAGCACTACGGATGCTTGGAGCAACTTGTTGTCGATCTCGAAGGTCAGCATCATGCGCGTGCCCTTGTGCGCCGCGGCCAGTTCCTTGAGCTACTACGTGAGCGCATCGACATCGGCCTTGAGGTCGAGTGGCTTCGCGAACCCGTCCCCGGTCATCGTGAGGTTGGCGATCGTGCCCTTGTCGGTGCTGAGGGCGCGCACGGTCCAGTTCAAAACCGCGCGCGGCAGCGGGGCTGGTTCCGCGGCGCGCGTGCCGCCGCCGACCAGAGCCAGGACCGCGCACAGGATGGCGTGTTGCCCGCGCATCAAATCTCCGCGAGTTGCTGCTTCGAGTCGCCGAACTCTTTCAGCTTCACGCCGGCCTTCTCCATCAGGGAGAGGTACAGGCTGCACATCTTGCGGTTCGGTTTGCCGAGGTAGTCGAGGATGCGGCCGGTCTTGATCTGCCCGCCGCCCTTCCCCATTAGCACCACCGGCAGTTGGTCGTTGTTGTGGTTGCCCGTCATCATGCTCGAACAGAACAGGATCATGCTGTTGTCGAGCAGCGTGCGGTCGCCTTCCTTCACCGCGTCGAGCTTGTCGCAGATGTACGCGACCTGCTGCGTGAAGAACTGGTTCACCTTGAGCCAGTCCGCGCCGTCGGTGTGCGAGAGCAGGTGGTGGATCATGTAGTCGATCCCGCCCTTGCCGCTCGCCGCGGTCAGGTTCGGGAACCGCAGTGACGAGTGGTCGTTGTTGAGCTTCAGGGTGCATACGCGCGTGGTGTCCGTGCGGAAGCCCAGAACTAGAATGTCGCACATGAGGCGCATGTGCTGGTCGATGTCCTGCGGGATGCCGTCGGCCGGGCGCTTCATGTCGGGCTTGTCGATGGTGGGCCGCCAGCCCTGAAGCCGACCACTCTTGCCGGCCTGCTCGATGCGCGACTCGACCTCGCGCACGCTGTTCAGGTACTCGTCCAGCCGGCGCTGGTCCGCGGTGCTGACGTTCTTCTTGTAGCTGTTGGCGTCCTCGCGCACAGCGTCCAGCACGCTCTTGTCCGCCTTGCCCACTTCGTCGCGAAAGAGCCGGTCGAACGCGAGCGCCGGGTACAGTTCCAGCGGCGTCGGTGTGGTGGCGCTGCTCCACGAAATGTGGGAGCTGTAGATCATCGAGTAGTTCTTGTGGATCGCGGCGATGGACGCCTCGGTTCCCAGCACGAGGCTGGGTACCTTCGTCTGGCCCTTGGTCTTCTCGGCGATGACCTGATCGCAGCTAATGCCGCTCTTGATCGCGCCGTCCGGCGCGAGGTGCGCGCCGGTGAGCAGGTTCCCAGTCTGGCAACTGTGGATGCCGCCGATGAGGGCCTCAGCGTTGTACAGGCCGCGGAGGAACAGCATCTTCTCGCGGTGCGGCTTGAGCGGGTCGAGCACCTTGCCCAACTCCATCGCCTTGCCTTCGCCCTTGGCCCACCACTCCCGGCTGTGGAACCCGTTGCCGCAGAACAGCGCCGCGAACCGCACCGGGGCTTCGGACGCGCCGTTCTTGGGCTTGTCGTCGCCCCACACGGGCACCGACTCGAGCCACGGCAGCGCCATCGTGACGCCGACCCCGCGGAGGAACGTGCGCCGGGCGAGGGATTGGGTGAGGGGGAGCATTGTGTGTCTCTTTAGTCCTGAGTCTGGAAACTAGATTGCGCCAAGCTTGTGTTCATCGAGCCAATCGATGAGTTCTTGGTAGCTCTTCGCTGCTGCCAGCGATGCTTCTCGAGCAAACGCTCGCGCACCATTTCTCATCGCTGGTGTCGAATGCTGCACCGGCCGTTCGAGGAGATCTAAACAGCCTCGCCGCAGTTGCGCCCATGATCTACCGCTCCGGCGGACCATCGACAACAGACCACGCAGCGCGTCGCTAGCCGAATCCGACACTTGCCCTTCGAGTTTGGCGTGCGCCACTTTACTCAGGGGAATAGGTGGACGACCGTCGCGCAGCGGATGATGCAAGTCGACGCTGCCCGTTACGAGCGATTCGCCTGAAAGGATACAGTTGGTCGCTGCCGCCCGACATAGCTCCCGTGCCGTCCCACCCAAAAGGTAGCGATCGGTTGCAGCTTGTTCGGCAGCAACCCATTGCTTGAGGGCATTCAAAGTAAGACAAAAGACACGAAACTCGTTAGGGAGTTTACCGGCTAACGATGCCGGCAAGGGGTTGTCTGAGAGGAATTGGGCGACTGGGCCGGGTTGAGAAGCCACGGTTTCCGCGTGCTTCACCAGCAACTCGCCGATCTGATCGAGCAGTTGGGCAAATGCATCCCCGTCACGCGGGATTTTCCTGTTCAGCAGATCGGGAGTACTCTCTGCCAATTGACGGTACTCATCAAAATATGCCTCGATCAACTGCCGCTTTTGCACAACAGTGAGCTGTGTCGCGGATTTGGGACGAACGAATGGCATGGCAATCCCATTAGGAGCAATTCAGTACAAGCGATTCACTCCCCAAACTCGCTACCTCGCACCATCCTAAACTGTTTCTCTGCACGATCACCTACACCGTGGCAGAACCCGCCTGCATTTCGGCTCTCGTCCAGGGTAACATGGCGGTTGCCCAAGAGGAACCGCCATGCCGATCACGATTCTCGACGAACCCACGGCTACGGCGCTGGCCGCCGTGTCCGCTCCGCAAGAAGTGCGGGGGCCGAACGGCGTGCTGCTCGGCCAGTTCATCCCGGCGGCGCTGACGAACATCTCGTTCGCCGAGTTCGGCGTCACCGTCGAGGAACTCGAGCGCGAACGGCGCGACCCTAACACAAAGTGGGTCTCGCCCGAAGCCGTGATGGAGCGCCTGAGGGAGATCGACCGATGTTCGCCCTAAGTTGACCGAACATTACGCCCTCGCGCAGTTGAGCTACTCCTCGAACCCACTTCCCCTGACCATCCTGAATTGCTTGCTCGTCACGAGCACCTCGACTGCCGCGCTCACCTTGCCCTCGTTCTTGTTCAGCGCGCTCACCATCTCGTCGATCAGCGCCGTGTCCGAGAGCGTGGTGGAGCGCCCTAAAGCGTACCCCAACAGGCGCTGGCAGAACAGGCGCACGATCACGTCTTTCTTCTTCGTGAGCAGGTAGGTGCGGAGGCCGTCGATGCCGTCGAACTCGGTGCCGTCTTTGAGCTTCGATTTGGCGTCGATGGCGAGGCCGCCCAAGTCTTTCTCGCGCAGGCGTCCGATGGGGTCGTACTTCTCCAGCGCGAAGCCGAACGGGTCGATGCGGACGTGGCAGACGGCGCACGCCTGATCCTTCGCGTGGCGCTCGACCAGTTGCCGCACCGTGAGCTTGTCCGCGCCTTCGATTTCCGGCAGTTGCGGCACGTTCGCGGGCGGCTTGGGCAGCTTCTCGCCCAGCAGCGTTTCGACCACCCAGTTGCCGCGCAGCACCGGGCTGGTGCGCGACGCGCCGCTCTGCTTCGCCTGCACGCTGCCGAGGCCCAGAATCCCGCCGCGACCGTGCTTCTTGACGCCGTCCACCTTGCGGAACGCCGGGCCGCTCACGCCGGGAATGCCGTAGTGCTTCGCCAGCGCCTCGTTCACGAACGTGTGATCGGAATCGAGGATCGCCGTGACCGGGCGGTCGGATTGGAACAGGTCGAGGAAGAACAGGACCGATTCTTCGTTCATGGCCTTCCGCAGTTCGGGCGTGAACGTCGGGAACAGTTTCTCGTTCTTCTCGTTGTGCTCGTCGAACGCGCGAACGTGGAGCCACTGTGTGCCGAACTCGACCGCGAGCGCGCGGGTCTTGGCGTCCTTCGTCATGCGCCGCGCTTGGGCGGCGAGCGTTTGCGGGTCGCGCAGCTTGCCGGCCACGGCCAGCGCGCGCAGCTCGTCGTCGGGGGCGCTGGCCCAGAGGAAGTAACTGAGGCGCGTCGCCAGTTCGTAATCGCTGACCGCCCCCGGTTCCTTGCCCTTCGGGGCGGCTTCGATGCGGTACAGGAACGCCGGGGCGACGAACACCCGCGCCAGCACGCCGCGGAACGCCTCTTCGTGCGGTGCGCCCTTCGCGCGAATGCGCGTGTACAGCGCGCGCAGTTCGTCCTTCTCGCCCGCCGCGAGCGGGCGACGGTACACCTTCTCCGCGAACGCGACCAGCGTGTCCAGTTGCTTCGGGGCCGCGACCTCTTCGTCCTTTACGAACTCGTCGGCCAACTTCTTGAACAGCGGCTTGCGGTCGATGAAGAACTGCTGTAACTCCTTCGGCGTGTCCTGCGTGGTGTAGCCCATGAACTGCGGCAGGTACTCCCACTCCGCGACCGGCTGCCGGCTAACGAACCGGTGCTCGGCCCAGAGGCGTTCGAGCGTGCGCGTCTGCTCGTCCGAGAGGAACAGGCGCACGAGCGGTTCGTCTTCGCGGTGGAACATCTTCAGCGAGACGACTTCGTCCGTTGGCACGACCTGCGGGAAGCAGGTGTAGAGCGGGAAAACCCGGCGGAACTCGTCGTTGCCCGCAACGAACTGCTTGTACGCTTCGCCGGTCGCGGAGCCGAGCAGCGGGCTGGTGGGGGCCGCGCCCGGCGCGGCGGACACGCCGGGGAGCACGAGCCTCGTGCCGGCCGCGCCGCCGAGCTTCGCCTCCACAACGAACTCGCGCCCGACGAACAGCGCAGCCGGCAACTTCACCTCGATCACCTGATTCGTTTTCGCAGTCAGGTTGCCATCAACGAACCTCTCTTTGGGCAGCCCGAACTTCGAAGCCGTTTGCGCTCTCGCAACCTTCGCCACATCGACGCCAACGAACAGCTTGCTCTCGACGCCCACGAGGTTGTCGTACAGCGCGCGATCCGGCGACTTGTCCTCCTTCGGCCGCGCGCCGCTCAGCAGCGCTTGCACCTGCGAAGCCAGCTTCGCGGCCTCGTCCTTCTGCTTGGGGTCGCTGGCCGCATCGCGCCACTTGCCGAGCAGCGACGCGGGCGGGATCAGGTTGCTGACGCTCGCGCCCAGTGGGCGCGACGGCCCGCGGACGAAGCTCCACACGGCCTTGTTGCCCTGCGCGTCGTCGTGCGGGTTGCCGGCCTGAACGCTGGTGGCGATGTCCGCGGCGAGGTTCCAGATACGGCCCGGCTTTTCAGTGTCGGTCAGCGCGAACTCGATCGCGGTCATGTCACAGGTGTGTTCGTTGTTCTTCGCGTCCACCGCGAGGATGACCTGATCGCCCTTCTCGATTTTGAGCGTCTTCACCGCGGGCACGGCTTCGCCGCCGAGGTCGATGCCCCCTTCAGCGAACACCGCGGCGCGCCCGGCGCGGCGGTGTTCGAGCCAGTACGCCACGCCGTTACCGCACGCCGGGTGCGCGTGAACGATCTTCGCGCTAACCTTCACGCTGCACGCCACCGGCGCGGTCCACACCACCGCGACGAACTCCTTCGGCATCGGGTGAACGCCCACCCCCTTTGCCGGCACGCGGCCGGGAATCTGCTCGGCCTTGTCCGAAGAGTTCGTGACCAGAACGGGCAGGTCGGTGCCCTTCTTGTGCCAGCCGTTGATGGCGGGGCGGGCGGCGTTCGGCGCGGTCTTCACTTCGAGCAATGTCAGCTCGACTGCGGGCACGATGCGGCCAATTGCATTGGCGTCGCGTGCGAACGACTCGACCGCGAGTACCTCGCTCCACCGCTTCAAGAATGCTGCGTCGATGCCGTGCGTCCTGGCCACGTCCTCGACGGTCAGTTTCTTGTCGTTGGCCAGTTCGACCGCTGCGGCGAGGTACTTCGCGCTGTTGGCGAAGGCCGTTGGGTACTCGACCTCGAACGCCAGGCCGAAGGTGGCGTAATCGCTCAGGAGTAATGGGGGCTTGCCCGCGCCCTCGAAGCGCGGCCGCGCCCACACCACATCGCCCGCGCTCTTGACTTCGTGCGCGCTCATGTACAGCGTCACGTCCGATTGCCCCGGCGCGGGCTTGAACGGGAACCGCAAAGTCGCCGACTCCGCGACCGGCGGATCGACGGGCACCTGTCGCGTCACGCTCTCAAGGTAGCCGCCCTTGGCTTCGCCCCACTTGGCCTGAACGTAGCTGCCGATGCGCACCGTGCGCCACAGCGCGTTCTGCTGTGCGACCACGTCGGCCGCGAGCGCCGGGACGTCCGCCTCCTTCGCCCCGCGCCACTTCGCGCGAATCGTGTCGAGCGGGCGCGATTGCGTCGGATTGCTTAGCGCCGCGAACAGCGCCCGCAGGTACTTCGCGCTCAGCTTCTCCTTCGCCGCGACCTCATCGAACTTGCCCGCGAGCAGCGCGTCGCGGTTCCGCACCGTCGCGAGCAGGTACGCTTGCACCGGCAGTTTTCCGTCGGGCGGCGCGACCTCGCGGTAGAACGCGCGCAGCTTCGCGGTGCCCTCGTCGGTCCAGTCGCGCCGGGTCTTCGCGGGCGAGAAGCGGAAGCCGTCGGGCAGCAGGACCGCACGGTCGGCGGTGTCCTTCGCGGCGTTGAGGTACTTGGTGAAGAGCGCCGGCGAGATGTCCGTGAGGGCTTCGGCGGCGTTGGTAAATCCCTCGCCGGCCGCGCCGTCGGCCGGGAACTCGCGCGCCGGGCGCAGGTCCACGCCGGTCAGGTCGCGCACGGTGTAGTCGTACTCGGCGTTCGAGAGCCGGCGCAAGGGAACGAAACCCGGGTCGCCAGTGCGGGCCTTTGCTTCCGCTTCGAGGAACCCTTTGATCCACGCGATCAGTTGCTTCTTCTCGGCCTCGCTCGGCTGCGGCTTGTCTTTCGGCGGCATCTCGCCCGTCTCGATCTGCTCGATCATGTTCTGCCACACTTTCACGTCCTTGCGCACGTCGGCCACAGTGCCGAACCGTTCGAGGTCGAGGCTCCCCTTCTTGACCTTTGTGGAGTGGCACGACAGGCAATACTTCGCGACCACCGGCTTGACCGCAGCGGTGAAATCGTCGCCCTTCGCCTTCGGCTCCTGCGCAACTGTGGGGCGCGAGGTCGGCGCGAGCGCGAACGCCAGTACGCCGCAGATGAGCAGGAGGGGGAGAGTTCGTGTCATTGCGGACTCCAACGAATGCGATACGCGCATCTTACCCCCACACGCGCGAAAGTCAGCAGCTCGCGGCTTCGCATGCGCTCGCGAAGCCGCGAGCTGCTTCGGAAAGCCTCTCGCACTCGCCGCGCCCTTGGGGTATGATCTCTTCACCTGTCGGTCCCTGCCTGCCGAGCCTCGCGCATGTTCCGAACGCTCTCTCCCCTGCTCGTGCTACTTGCCGTTGGTGCGCCCGCGCACGCGGCGGTTGTCGTGAAGCCCGCGACCGTTGTTCTGGATAACCCCGAATCGAGCCAGCAGCTTTTGGTTGCGAACGACAAGCCCGGCCCGGACCTGACCCGCGCCGCCAAGTACACCTCTGCCAACCCCGCCGTTGCGACCGTCGATGCGACCGGGCTTGTCATCCCGAAGGGCGAAGGCAAGACGGAAATCGTCGTCGCGCAAGGCGCGGAGTCGGTGCGCGTGCCGGTCGAGGTGCGCGGCCTTCTGAAACCGACGCCGATCTCGTTCGAGCACCAGATTCTGCCCATTCTGACGAAGGCGAGCTGCAACAGCGGCGGCTGCCACGGCAAGGCCGAGGGGCAGAACGGCTTCAAGCTGAGCGTGTTCGGCTTCGACCCGCAGGCCGACTATCAGGCGCTCGTGATGGAGGGCCGCGGGCGGAGGCTCTTCGCGTCCGCGCCGGACGCCAGCCTGTTTGTGACGAAGGCCACCGGGCGCGTGCCGCACGGCGGCGGGCGAAAGGTCGAACCGGCCGGTATTCGTCACAAGCGCCTGACGCGGTGGATCACCGAAGGCGCGCAGTACGAGAGCGCCGCCGTGAAGCCGGTCGTCGCGATTGAAGTGGAGCCGGCGAATCGCGTGCTCGCGCTCAAAGGTAACCAGCAGTTGCAAGTGACCGCGATTGATTCCGCCGGCGTGCGCCGCTGCATCACGACGGAGGCCGAGTACGAGTCGAACGCGACCACCATTGCCGGCGCGGACGGCCGCGGGTGGGTGCACGCCGCGGACATCCCCGGCGAGGCCGCGATCCTCGTGCGCTACATGGGCCACGTCGCGACCTGCCGCGTGACGGTACCGCAACCGGGCGTGACGTTCGCGCGCCCCGCGGAAGTCAACTTCATCGACAAGCACGTCTGGGACAAGCTCGCGCTACTGGGCATCGCGCCGAGCGAACTGGCCGACGACGCGATGTTCCTCCGCCGCGTGTACCTCGACACCATCGGCACGCTGCCCACCGCGGAAGAGGCCCGCGCGTTCCTGAGTAGCAAGGAGTCGACCAAGCGCGCGAAGCTGATCGACGCGCTGCTCGAACGACCGGAGTACGCCGACTATTGGGCGATGAAGTGGTCGGACATTCTGCGCGTGGACCGCGACGCGATCAACGCCGCCGGCGCGGTCGCCATGACGCGCTGGCTCCGCAAGTCGTTCGCGCAGAACAAGCCGTTCGACCAGATGGCGCGCGAGGTGCTGACCGCGCAAGGCTCGACCACGGCGGAAGGCCCGGCCGCGTTCTACAAAGTGTTAGGCACGCCGGAAGTGATGAGCCGCAGTATCAGCCAAGTGTTCCTTGGCGTGCGCATCGAGTGCGCGCAGTGCCACCACCACCCTTCGGAGAAGTGGGGCCAAGACGACTACTTCGCGCTCGCCGGGTTCTTCAGCGGCGTGAGCCGGAAGAACCTGCCGACCGGCGCGGAAGCGATCTTCGCCGGGCCGACCGGCACCGACCTACTCCACCCGCGCACGAAGAAGCCCGTTCCCGCGAAGGCGCTCGGCGCGCCGGTCCCGACCTTCGCGCCGGGCACCGACCGGCGGCGCGTGCTGGCCGATTGGGTCACGGCCGCGGACAACCCGTTCTTCTCGATCGCCGCCGCGAACCGCGTCTGGGCGCACTACTTCGGCCGCGGGCTAGTCGAACCGCTCGACGACATTCGCGCGACCAACCCGGCGAGCAACGAACCGCTCATGCGCGACCTCGCGAAGCACCTGCGCGATTCCAAGTACGACATGAAGGCGTTCACCCGCACGTTGCTGAACTCGCGCGTCTACCAACTCAGTTCGCGGACCACGCCGTCGAACGCGAAGGACGAACAGAACTTCTCGCACGCGGTGCCGCGCGCGATGCCGGCGGAAGTGCTGCTCGACGCCATCAGCCAAACGACCGGCGCGCCGGAGAAGTTCAACGGTTGGCCGGAAGGCGTGCGCGCCATTCAGGTATGGGACAACCGGATGCCGTCGTACTTCCTGAAAATCTTCGGCCGCCCGGTTCGCGCGTCGGTGTGCGAGTGCGAGCGCAGCAACGAGCCGAGCATGGCACAGGCGCTACACCTGATGAACTCGACCGAGATCACCGCGAAGATCGCCGCCCGCGCCGGCGTGGCGCGCAAGCTGGCCGACTCGAAGAAGACGCCGGCCGAAATCGCCGACGAGCTGTTCCTCGCCACCATCGCGCGATTCCCAACGGAAGCCGAGCGCGCCGCGGTGCTGAGGGCGTTCGACGGTGCGGCTGACGCTCGTCGTGAGGTCGTCGAAGACTTGCTCTGGTCGCTGCTGAACAAGCGCGAGTTCGTTTACAACCATTAGGAACCTTCGCCATGCCCGCCCGATACTGCGACGGCCTCTCCCGCCGGCAAGCGATCCGCCTCGGCGCGTCCGGGCTGATCGGCGGCCTTTCGCTGCCGCGCCTGTTCGAGCGCACGGCCAACGCCGCCTCCGACAAGAAGGTGAAAGCCAAGTCGTGCATCTTCCTGTTCCTTCAGGGCGGGCCCAGCACGATTGACATGTGGGACATGAAGCCCGAAGCCGCGGTCGAGGTGCGCGGTCCGTACAAGCCCATCAAGACGAGCGTAACCGGTACGCTGGTGGGCGAGCACTGCCACCGTTCTGCGAAGATCGCCCACAAGTACACGATCCTGCGCACGCACAGCCACAACGACAACGGCCACACCACCGGGTGCCACTACTTCTGGACCGGGTACAAGCCGAACTTCGCCGACGGCACCAACAGCCGCGTGCCGGTGAACGACGTGTACCCGTCGGCCGGGTCCATCGTGTCGCGCGAGCTGGGGCCGCGCGGCGCGCTGCCGCCGTACATCAACCTGCCGCACCCGCTCACCGCCGGCGGGCCGGGCTTCTACGGCGCGGAACACGCGCCATTCGTGATCGAGTCCGACCCCGTTCAACCCGACTTCGAGGTGAAAGACCTCGCGGCGCTCGAAGGGCTGGGCGCGAAGCGGCTCGAACGCCGCAAGCAACTCCTCGGCGAACTGGAGAAGGCCGAAAAAGCCGGCACGCAGGACGGTCGCGCCGCGACCATGAACACCTACTACCAGAAGGCCCGCGACCTCATCTCGTCGCCCGCGGCGCGCAAGGCCTTCGACCTCAAGAGCGAACCGAAGGCGATGCGCGAGGCCTACGGGTACTCGTCGCTCGGCCAGTGCTCGCTGCTCGCGCGGCGCATGGTCGAAGCCGGGTGCCGGTTCGTCGGCATCGACCACGGCAGTTGGGACACGCACTTCACCTGCTTCCCCAGTTTGGAGAAGGAACTGATCCCGCACGCGGATATGGCGTTCAGCGCGCTGGTCAACGACCTCGACCAGCGCGGGATGCTGAACGACACGCTCGTGGTGATGATGGGCGAGATGGGCCGCACGCCGCGGGTGAACGGCGACGCCGGCCGCGACCACTGGTCGATGGCGCAGAGCGTGCTGTTCGCCGGCGGCGGCATCAAGCCCGGCAAGGTGATCGGCGCGACCGACAAGCTCGGCCAAGCCCCGGTCGCGGACCCGGTCAGCATCGAGGACATCCTACGCACAATCTTCGACCTGATGGGCATCGACGCCAACAAGACTTATCTGACCCCATTGGGTCGGCCTGTTCCCCTCGTGAACGGCGGGAAGATCGTCGAGAGCCTGCTGTAACTTTTCCCCGCTTGCGGCTTCGCGAGTTCTTGCTAAGCCGCAAGCGGCACTACCCAGAAACCATTCCATGCGCTCACTCCTCGCCTCTCTCACCCTTCTCGCTCTCGCCCCTTGCGCCTTCGCGCAGAAGGCACCGGAAGCCGGCTACGTCTACCCGCCGACGGGCAAGGCCGGCACCACGGTCAACGTCGTGCTCGGCGTGTACGACGCCACGCCCGACATGCAGTTCTTCACTCACGACCCGCGTGTGAAGCTCGAAGCGCTCGGCCCGCCCAGCGCGTTGCTACTGCCGCCGCCGCCGTACTGGTTCGGGCAGAAGGCGTTCAGCGGCGCGCTGCCGGTATCGCGCGAAGTGCCGGCCAAGTTCACCATCCCGGCCGGGTTCCCGCCGGGGCCTGTGCGGTGGCAACTCGCCAACGCCAGCGGCATCAGCGGCGCGGGCACGTTCCTCGTCACCGACGGAACCGACGTTCTTGAAGACGAGAAAGGGACCGGGCCGCAGAAGCTCGCGCCCCTGCCGGTCGCGGTGTGCGGGCGGCTCATCAAGATCGAGGAAACCGACCGCTACCAGTTCCGCGCGGCGAAGGCCGGGCCGGTGACAATCGATCTGACCGCGCGCCGGCTCGGGGCGAACGTACTCGCCGCGCTCGAGGTGCGCGACGCCGCGGGGAAGTTGGTCGCGGACGCGGTCGATTCCGAGGGCCGCGACGCCAACCTCACCTTCAGCGCTGCCGCGAACGCCGATTACACGGTCTCGGTTCGCGACATCGACTTCCGCGGCCACCGCTCATACGTCTACCGGCTGTCGATCAGCGCCGGGCCGAAGGTACTGGCCGTGCTCCCGGCCGCGGGGAAGCGCGGCGAGACGCGCACCGTCGAGTTCGTCGGCCCCGGCGTCGCGACCGGCGCACCCAAGCTCGAAAGCGTTACGAAGTCGGTGGCGTTCCCGGCCACCGCCGGCGAGGACAGCTTCGACTACAAGCTCCAGACCCCGCACGGCGACGCTACCGTTACGCTGCTGGTCAGCGACCTGACGGAAGCGGTCGAGAGCGCCAACCGCGCGCTCGCGGTGCCGAGCGCGACCACGGGCACCTTCGCCACGGCCGACACCGAGAAGCTGTTCACGCTGGTCGGCAAGAAGGGCGACACCTTAGCCATCAGCGCGCAATCGCAGGCCCTCGGTTCGCCGCTCGACGTGACGCTGGCGCTGCGCGGCCCCGACGGGAAGGAAGTCGCCCGCAACGACGACCTGCCTGGCACCACCGACGCCGCGCTGACGTACACGTTCGCCGCCGATGGCACGTACACGGTCGCGGTGGGCGAGCAGTCCGGCAAGGCGCGCGACCGCGCGTCGGTGTTCCGGCTTGTTGTGCAAAAGCCTGCGCCGGATTTCGTGCTGCGCACCGTTCAGAAGCTGCCGATCAAGGCCGGCACGCCGGGGCAACTGGCGATCACGGCCACGCGCCTCGGCGGGCACAAGGAGCCGATCACGCTGCAAATCACCGGACTGCCCGCGGGCGTCACGGCCACCGGGCCGCTTGTGATTCCCGCGGGCGCGGCCGCGCTAAACGTGCCGCTCGCGCTCGCGCCGGACGCCGCGATCACCACGTCGGTCGTGAGGGTCGTGGGTACTTCGACCGTTGAGGGCAAGCCCGCGGAACGGGTCGCGCTCGCGCCCGCGCCGGGGAACCTCGTGGCCGCGTCGCCCGACGAACACCTCACGCCGGCGATCCTCGTCGGCGGCACCATCACGCCGCCGTTCAAGATCACGCCTGTCGAGAAGGACGGCGGGCGGCGCATCCCGCGCGGCGCGGAGCACCCGGCGGAACTGATCGTCGAGCGCACCGCGCCGTTCAACGGTGAGATCGTTCTGCAAATGGCGGCACAGCAGTCGCGGCACAAGCAGGGCATTCGCGGGAACGATGTCGTCGTTCCCGCGGGCGCGGCGCGCGCCATTTATCCCGTGTTCATGCCGGAGTGGTTGGAGACCGCGCGCACGTCGCGCATGGCGCTCGTCGCCTACGCCAAGATTCCCGACCCGAAGGGGAACGTGCGGTACGTCCTCGCCGCGATGAACGGCCAGATCACCATGTCCATCGAGGGCGCGCTGCTGAAGGTGTCCGTCGCGGAGGAAGAGCGCGTCGTGAAGGCCGGCGCGCCGCTCGCGATACCGGTGAAGTTGGCCGTCGTGCCGACGCTGACCGACTCCGTGACGGTGGAACTGATCGCTCCCGACGCGCTGAAGGGTAAAGTGACCGCGCCCGCGGTCAAGGCCGAAGCGGGCAAGAGCGATCAAGTGCTCGCGCTGAGCGCGAAAGTCGCGGCCGACGTGACTGGCACACACCGGTTCACCGTGCGCGCCAGCACCAAGCGCGACGGCAAGTATCTGGTGCTGTCCGAAGCCGAGTTCGAGGTCGAATTCACGAAGTAGCGCGTCACGAAGAGGCCGCCGGCGCGCGCGCCGGGGCACGCGGGCGCGGCGCGGGCGGGTCCGGTTCGAACCGCCGCAGGTAGTCGCGTACGAACTCCTGAATCGCCACGCCGAACACCCAGTTCAGGATCGCGAACGGCAGTAGCCGCGGGCGGCGCAGCACCGGCAGCAGCGACCGCGCCACGTGGTACCAGCGGCGCGGGCGCGGCAGCAAGGCGCGCATCACGAACCGCGCGAAGTACCCGAGTGCGGCCCGCGGGGTTACGCGGAACGGCACCGGCACCGGGCCGAAGTGCGGCAGCTTGTTCCGCACGCGATCCGCTATCGCCGCGTCGCCCGTCAGCCGCCGGATCAGGCCGCGGAACCCGGCGATCAGTTCGTCGTAGCTCATCCCCCGCGGCACGATGTTCGTCTGGATCAGGTTGTTCCACAGGTGGTGCGGCTCGCCGTCCATCGGCCGCAACCGGCCGGCGCGTTCGAGGCGCTGGTGCAGTGGTGTGCGCGGCAGCGCGAGCAGCAGCGCGACCGACGCGACCATGATTCCCGACTCGACGATGAACTCGTACTGCCGGTCGAACACGTTCGGGTCGTCGGCGTCGAAGCCCACCACAAAACTGGCGTACACGTCGATGCCGTGCGCGTAGATCGCCCGCACCGAGGCCAACAGGTCGCGGCGGGTGTTCTGCTCCTTCCGCGTTTCAACGAGCGCCTCTTGGCTCGGCGTCTCGATACCGACGAACACCCAGTTGAAGTTCGCGGCGCGGAGCAGCGGCAGGAGGTCCGGTTGCGTGGCGACGTTGGCCGACGTTTCCGCTCCGAAGCCGAAGGCGTAGCGGTGCCGGCGCTGGTACGCGGCGAGCACCGGCAGCAGTTCGCGGCAGCGCGGCAGGTGGCCGATCAGGTTGTCGTCCACGAAGAACACGTTCCGCACCCCGCGGGCGCGCAGCAGGTCGAGTTCCGCTTCCACCTGCGCGAGCGCCTTCGCGCGCGGCTTGCGCCCGAACGTGACGATGATGTCGCAGAACTCGCACCGGAACGGACACCCGCGCGAGAACTGCACGGCGACCGACTGGTACCTGTCGAGCTTGAGGAGGTCGTGGCGCGGCACCGGGCTGTCGGTCATCTCGACCGTTCCCGTCTCTTGATACAGCTCGCGCGGCGCGCGTGCTTCATAGTCGCGGCAGAACCGCGGCCAGATGTACTCCGCTTCGCCGGCCACCACGGTATCGGCGCGGTCGGCGTACTCCTCCGGGCACAGCGAGGCGTAACTGCCGCCGGCCACGACGTACGCGCCGGCCGCGCGGAAGCGGTCCAGAATCTCGCACTGCCGCGGGTACTGCACCGCCATGCCGCACACGCCGACGACATCGGCCCGCGCGGTCCAGTCGATTTCTTCCACATTCTCGTCAACGATCTCGACTTCCCAATGCGCGGGAGTGAGGGCCGCGACCGTAGTGAGGCCGAGCGGCGAGATCGCGGCACGCTTGTCGCGCGCGACGTTCTGAAAGGCCCACGTGAAGCTCCAGAAGCTCTCCGGCAGGCGCGGGTTGATGAGGAGCAACTTCACGGGGCGTCTCGCGGGCGTCGGAGTGCGGGATGAACCGCGGCGGTGGGCGCGGCGCAACCGCCCCATGGTACCCGCCCGCGGGCGCGCCCGCGACGGCACAACCCGCGCCACCCGCACGCCCGCCGCGCCCGCCGCGAACTTCGCGCGAGGATCGGCGCTCACATTCGCCCGCGAATGTTGTTAGACTAAGGGGAAGTTTGTAGCGCTCGCACCACGTACGGCCCGCCGGAGTCGCACCGATGAGCCACCGTTTCGCGCTCGTGATCGTCGTTCTGCTTGTCGCCGTCGCGCTCGCACCGGCCGAGCCCGGGGCCGCGTCCACGAAGGCCGTGCCGCCGGACAAGGCCGTACTCGACCGCCTGAACCTCAAGACCGAGTGGACGCAGTTCATCCCGGTCGCGGGTAACCGCGACACGATCACGCAGGTGCAGACGCTGGACGACCAGATTTTCGTCCAGACGCGCACCGGCACGTTCGTCGCGCTCGACGCCGCCACCGGCAAAGTGCAGTGGATGGCGCGCCTCGGCAACGGCTCGTACGGGAACTCGTACCCCTGCACAGCGAACGCGCAGTTCGTCTTCGTCGCGCACGTCACGAAGCTGTACGCCTTCTACCGCTACACCGGGGCCACGGAGTTCGTGGCCGAACTCGGCACCCCGCCGACGGTCGGCCTGACGTGCGACACGAGCGCCGTGTACTGCGTGCTCGGGATGCGCCCCGGCACCGCTGGCGCGCACCGCGTCGCGGTGTACAACCTGCCGAACGCCATCGTCATCAACGACCCGATCAAGGGCCCGATCGACAAGCTGGCCCAAGGCGCGAAGGACACCGCGAGCAGCCCGGTCGATGACCTGTTGAAGCGGTACAACCCCGGCGCGATCAACCCGACCCCGCCGCCCCCGATGGAGGCGTCGCCGCGGCCCCGCGTACTCGAAACCCCGGTCGGCGGGATGACCGGGAGCCGCACGCCGTCCCTGTACGCGCTACCCAGCGTGGTCCCGCCCTACAACCTCGAACACCGCGCGCCGTCGCCGTCGCTCGGCACACTCCCGTCGTTCGTGGCCCCGTACCGCTTGTACTCGGACGCCGGCAAGTACGTGCAGCAGACGCCGTCGCTCGGCGTGATCCCGCCGTCGGTCGCGGCGTCCCTGCTCCTCTCCGACCTGCGCCCGAAGTCCATCGAGCCGCCGTTGCGCTGGGAATACGGCCTCACCACGAGCGTGCTGTACCAGCCGAACCTGACCCCGACGCGCGTCTGGACGGTCCTCGAAGGAGGAACCGCACTCGCGCTCACCAAAGTCGGCGACGTGGGCAAGGTGACGACGGAAGTGACCGAGCGCCTCACGTCCGCGATCTCGGCGCGCCCGTCGCAGGCCGGGACGATGCAGTACTTCCCGCTCGGCAACGGCACGGTACTGGCCGTGGACGCAGCCAGCGGCAACCTCGCCGGCGGGCTGAGCGTCAAGTGGCGCGCCGACACCGGCGGCATCAACAACCACTCGCCGTTCGTCACCAAGGGGTTCGTGTACTCGTCCGGCGACGACAGCGGCGTGGCGTGCGTGAACCGAGACACCGGGGCCGTGGTGTGGCGCAGCGACAAGAGCGCCGATACGGTGATCGGCGCGAACGAGGAGTTCGTGTACGTCCGCGACCGGCAGGGGCGGTTCCTCGTGTTCGACGCCAAGCGCGCGACCGACCCGGCCCGAAAGAAATCGGCCCCGCTCGGCTCCGCGAACCTGAGCGAGTTCGCCATCAACGTCGTGAACACGGCGAACGACCGCGTGTACCTCGCGGCCGACAACGGGCTGATCGTGTGCGTCCGCGACGCGGCCCCGAAGTACGCGCGCCCGGTGCGGGTGTGGCCCGCCCCGGACGTGAACCCGCCGAAGAAGGCCGGTATCGAACTGCAACCGGGCAAGGACGGCATGGACCCGAAGAAAGACCCGGACCCCAAGAAGGAACCGGACAAGAAGCCGTAACCTGTGTGTTTCAGAATAGTAGGCACACGCCGTGTGCCGTTGCTGAACCTTCCGTCCAGCAACGACACACGGCGTGTGCCTACTACTTGTAAGGGGCGCAAGAACCGGATAGCACGCCCTTCACCGCTCGCGGTATCGTGGGATCATGCCGCCACCCGCGCCCGACGCCGCGACCGTTTCGCTCGTCGCCGACCTCTGCGATTACATCCGCGCGAATCTCGACGACGGGCCGGTGACGCTCGCCGCACTGGGCGCGCAAGCCGGCCTCAGTCCGGCGCACCTCCAGCGCGTGTTCGCGCGCGTGGTCGGGGTGAGCCCGCGCCGCTACGCCGACGCTTGCCGCCTCGCCCGCCTCAAGGCGGGCCTGAAGAAAGGGGACACCGTGACCACCGCGATGACCGCCGCCGGGTACGGGTCGAGCAGCCGCCTGTACGAGCGCGCCGCGGCGCGCCTCGGCATGACGCCGGGCGAGTACCAGAAGGGCGGGCCGGTCGCCATTCGGTTCGCCACCGCCAAGTGCCCCGTGGGGCGCGTGCTGCTGGCCGCGACCGCGAAGGGCATCTGTTGGCTCAGCTTCGGCGACACCGACAAGGAAACCGAGGCCGCGCTGCGGGCCGAGTTCCCGAAGGCCGAGATCGCGCGCGACGCCGCCGGGCTGAAGCCGTGGATGGACGAACTGGCGAAGCACTTCGCCGGCGCGCGCCAGCACCTCGACCTGCCGCTCGACGTACGCGCCACCGCATTCCAGCGCCGCGTGTGGGACGCCCTGCTCGCGATCCCCTACGGTGAGACGCGCTCGTACAAGCAGGTGGCGGAAGCCATCGGCGCGCCGACAGCGGTGCGCGCCGTGGCCCGCGCGTGCGCGACCAACCCGGTCGCGGTGATCGTGCCGTGCCACCGCGTCATCGGCACCAACGGCTCACTCACCGGATACGCCGGCGGCCTGCACCGCAAGAAGAAGCTGCTGGAGGGCGAAGCGAAGAAACCCAAGAATTGATCACAGACTACACAGGAGCCACAGAGGGGCTGTGCGTACTCTGTGGATCAACTCCTCTGACTCTTTGCGGTGCCTGTAGCCCACATCGTTCAGCGTGGAACGAGTTCCTCCTCGCGCTGCGAAACTGCCATTAACCGCAGACCCACGCCGCTCTTAACAGCAGAAAAATACTGGAAAAAACAGCGAATCCGGCACAATCGGGGCCGCGAAACGTGGGCTGCCGGGCGCGAGTACGCCCGGCCGCCGGCCCCGGCCGGTGCCCTCAACGTGTTACGTTTCGGAGTCGTTCGTATGAAGGCCAAGTTCATCGCTAGCGCCGTCGCCGCGCTCGTCCTCGCCGCTGGGTCCGCCCGCGCCGACGAGCCCAAGACCATCGCCGACATCGTCGCCGGGTCGAAGGACCACACCATCCTGTTGTCGCTAGTGAAGGAAGCCGGGCTGGTGGACGTGCTCAAGGGCAAGGGCGAGTGGACCGTGTTCGCGCCCACCGACGCCGCGTTCAAGAAGATCGACAAGGAGACGCTGGAGAAGGTGAAGGGCGACAAGGAACTGCTCAAGAAGATCCTGACCGCCCACGCTGTCAAGGGCACGTGGGTCGCGGCCGAAGTGGTCAAGCTGGACGGCAAGGAAGTGGAAACCCTGCAAGGGACGAAGTTCAAGATCGCGGTGGACGGGAAGACCGTGACCGTGGGCGGCGCGATGGTCGTGGCCGCGGACCTGAAGGCCAGCAACGGCGTCGTTCACGTCATCGACACGGTGCTGATGCCGAAGTAGTCGCGGGGCGCGGGGGCCGGCGCGCGGCGCGCGCCGGCCTGTTTCGCCCAGTTACCTCCCGGTCGCAGTCTTCACCGTCGCGACCTTGGTCGCCGCGAGCTCATCGACCTCGCGCGGCGGTGCAAGGGGAGGCGGCCGGTCACTCTCGACCTGCCGGACGACAGCGACCGCCCCGTTCACCGGGCCGAGGCCGACCCGGACGCGACCGGCACCGCAGACTTCGACCTGTGGGTCCGGTTCCACGAGGCCGTGGACGCGCTCCCCCCCGACGAGCGCGAGGTGGTGGGGCTGGTGTTCTATAACGGGTGGACACAGGGCCGCATCGCGACACCGTTCAACGTGGACGAGCGCACGATCCGCCGCCGCTGGGCGAGCGCGTGCGAGAAGCTCCGCGACACCGTGGGCGACGTGAAGTTGTGAGCCGGAGTCGGCGCGCCCGTGTCGGCCGCGGCGCACACCTCTCCCCATCAGAGCATGGGGGAGAGATATGTGACCGTCACACCAACACGCGCGTGTCCCCTTCCCTCTTCGTCAACCCAACGCGGTCGAGGTACTCGCACACCGGCACCGCGTACTTGCGCGTTGTGCCGAGCAGGTCGCGGATCTCGGCCACGGTCGCGCCCGGTCCGGCCCGCAGGCGCTCGGTCACGCGCCGCCGCATCGCCGCTTCCGCTTCGGCCGATAAGTAGAACTCGTCCGTGACCTTCACCAAGAACCCTTCCGCGCAGGCCACTTCGAAGATATCTTTCAGGGCCGCGGCGTTCCCGCCGGCTTGGTTGACGAACTCCTTCGGTTCCGGCGGCGCGAACCCGGCCGCGGCGTGCGCCTCGACGATCTTGTCCTTGAGCTTGCGCTGGGCCGCGCTCAGCTTCGGCTTGAAGTCGGCGCGGGCGACGCGGCGCGCGTCGCCAACGAGTTGCTTTGCGCGAATAAGTCGATCCGCGACCGCTTGGAGCAGTTGCTCGTCGCCGACGTAATCGAGCCGGGCGAGTGCCTTCTGGCGGTCGTGGGTGGTCATGAGCGGGTTCGCAGCATGAAGCTCGGCCAGTGTGTCGAGGACGCGCGATTCCAACTCCGCGACGCGCGCGGCGCTCACCACGAGCCGCCGGTTCGAGGCAAGCGCGAGGTCGGCGAGCTTCCCGGCGCTGACGAGGCGCGCGACGAGCGCGTCCACCTGATCGGGTTCGACGCCGGCCTCGCGCACGAGGTCGGTGGGCGCGAACCCGGCGAACGCGGCGAACCACGCGACCGCCTCCGCTCGCGCCTCCGGCGCGTCGCTCAACAGTTTCTCGATTTGCTCGATGGCCTCGATGTGCCGGCGGCGCACCTTCCCCGCGGTGGGCTGAACGACCTGCCCGCCGCCGAGGGTGTGTTCCGCGGACGAGTCGCGCAGCACGAACGGTTGGCCCCAAACGGCCGTGGCCGGCTCCGTGAGGAAGAGTTGCGCGAGGCCGCGCTCGCCGGGGTTGAGGCTGTCGCAGTCGAGGAGCGACACGCTGCCCATGATCTCCGCGGTGCCGACGTGGACGCGCACGGGGAGCCGGTGCTTGAACGGATGGCGCGTCTCCGCGGACGCGAACAGGCGCACGGTGAGGACGCGCGCGGCGACGAGGAACCCCGGGCGCGCGAGTTCCTGCCCGCGGCGCACCTGCTCGTGGGGCACGCCCGCGAGGTTGACCGCCGCGCGCTGCCCGCGGTGAACCGCGGGTGCCGTCTTGCCGTGGTTGTTCAGCCCGCGGACGCGCACCAACTCCGTCGTGCCGTCGCCGCGGTGCCACTCGACCTCATCGCCCACGGCCGCGCCGCCCGAAACAACGGACCCGGTGACAACGGTGCCGTGGCCCTGCACGACGAACGCGCGGTCGATGGGCAGCCGGAACCAAGCCGCTCGCGGCTTCGCGACTACGGTTTCCTCTTCGACCAGAACTTCGAGGGCGCTCTTCAACTCCGCAACGCCCAACCCGGTGTGCGCCGATACCGACACGATGGGCGCGGCTTCGAGGAACGAGCCGCGGAGCAACTCCCGAACCTCCAGCGCCACGACCTCGCGCGTCGTCTCGTCCACGAGATCGGCCTTCGTGAGCGCGACCAGTCCGCGGCGCACGCCGAGCAGCTTCAGGATTTCGAGGTGCTCGCGCGTCTGCGGCATCACGGAATCGTCGGCGGCGACGACGAGCAGTGCGAGATCGATGCCGGTCGCGCCGGCGAGCATGTTCTTCACGAACCGCTCGTGGCCGGGCACGTCCACGACGCCGAGCCGCGCGCCGCCGAGGTCTAGGTGCGCAAACCCGATGTCGATGGTGATGCCGCGGGCCTTCTCTTCGGGGAGCCGGTCGCAGTCGGTACCGGTGAGCACCTTGACCAGCGACGTTTTGCCGTGGTCGATGTGCCCGGCGGTGCCGAGGATCAGGTCGCGTGGCATGGCGGGTTCCGGGTGGGCGGCGCGTGTCGGGCTATTCTACCGTCGGGTGTAGGACCGGGTTTGCAATCAAGCAGCCTAGTTGATCGGTCTGCGGAAAGCTGAACCCGGTCGGGCGTCGAGGTGCTTGGCGAGTCGGTCGTCCTCGCTCAGCACAGCCGCCCGAACTTGGAGGACACTTTCCGCCCCGGACTCGTTCCAGAACTTTTCCGTCCCCTTGACCCGGTAGTTGATCTCCTCGATCAGTGACTCCACCCACGAACTCGTCACCGGCAGACCACGCCGCCGGTACTCCGGGTACTTCATCCGGTCTACGTTGTTCCTCCGATACCCGCGCACCCGTTCCAGCACCACACGCGGGTCGGCCGCCGCCGCATCCTCGGGGACTCGACCCAGTCGCTCCTGCTCGTGATCCAGTTCGATCAGCACCTCCGACACGCGACCCTGCCAGCAACCGCGCGTCCACTTCGCGTAACGAGCCCACTGTTCCGCCTCGCTACCAACGACCACGCTCGCCGCTTGCCACACGTAACCCAATACGTGGACGAAGTCCACCACCGCGACGTAGCCCGCGAACCACCGCCTTCCGGCTTGGATTCCGATACACTCGGGGTGCCCTCGTCGGCTGACTGGGATTGCTCGCCGCGCGGGCACTGCGTCGTGTCCCGGACGTGCCTGCGGTCCAGGAAGCACGCTCGCGGCTCGGGTTGTGGGTCGACCTCGCGGGTGCTGCTCGACAGCGTCACCAGACAGGCCACCTTGTCCTCACGCCAGTGCGGGTCGCGTGCCCCGCACCCGAGCCCTTCCGCTCGCCGCTGGTATCGACCGCCATCCACCTCGACCGCAACGACCGAGGGCGGGTTGGGAACACAAGCGGCGAGCTTCCGCGTGCGGCGGGCTTCGGCTTGCCTGTCCCGTTCGACAACCAGTTCCGACCCGATGGCCTCGGTCAGCCGTCCGACGTGGCGGCCACTGATCGAGACATCGGCCAGGAGCCGGAGGGCCCTGGCGGCCAACTCGAACGACGGGAGCGTGGCCCCGACGAGAACGACCTTGGCGAGCACGGACGGACGGTACCCGTGGGAATCAAGTCGCAGGTGAGGCCTCTGGGGGGAAAAGTCCCGCCGACAGGCGTTGCCGTGTGCGACGGGTTCCTGGAGCGTGACGGTGGCTCCGCGTGCGACGACCTGGCGCGGCCGGCGTTCGACACCGCAGAGCTTTTGGCAGGTGGGACAGGGTAGCTCGCCGGGCAGTCGTTGTGCGTGCTGTTGGGTGAGGTGCTCGAGGGTGCCTTCGACCAGCCCGGCCGTGGCGGCGGCGGCGATCTGCTCCATCTCGTCGAAGTCGGTATCGAGAGTCGGCCCGTCGCTGCCGTAGGCGTTCCGAGCGATGAGTTTGCCCCACTGCTTGGCGAGTTCCTTCACGGCAGCGAGTTGCTCGGGTGATGGTTTGCGTTTCGCCATGGGCTGTCCTGCCTTACACTTGGGGTCGACTCCGGAAGTGGTTTCCCATCCTCCCTTGTACCCCAACCGCTACCGGTTCGCAAAACGTGTCCTGCACCCTCTACTGTCCGGCGCGTGCGACTGACCTCGCGTTCGCGCCGCGCCGGGCGTACAGTCCCGCCTTCGCCCGAACCCAGCAGGTGACACATGAACGCGCACCCGCAGGCGGAACACAAGTGGCTGGAGCGGCTCGTGGGCGAGTGGGCATGGGAGATGAACGCGCCGAACGGCCCGGACCAGCCGCCCGTAGTCCACACCGGCACCGAGTCGGTGCGCTCGCTCAACGTGTGGGTGCAGTGCTTCGGCACGATGCCCGGCGCGGACGGCGCGCCCGCGGCCACCGTGATGACGCTCGGCTTCGACCCGGCGAAGGGCAAGTACCTCGGCACCTTCATCGGCTCGATGATGACGCACATGTGGGTGTACGAGGGTACCATGGACGCGAGCGGCAACAAACTCGTGCTCGACGCCGAGGGGCCGAGCTTCGCGGACCCGACCAAGACCGCGAAGTATCAGGACACCATCGAGTTCCTTTCGCCCGATCACCGCGTACTGTCGTCGCGGTACCGCGCCGAAGACGGCACGTGGCACCAGTTCATGGAGGCCCACTACCGCCGCAAGGTGTGAGCGCGTTGGGGTAGTGCGCGCGACCCCCGCGCGGTACGCTGCGGCGAACGGCGGGCGCGACACGGAACCGGATCACACGCTGGCAGGCCGACGGCGCTGAGCTTACCCGCGACGGTGCCGGAGTCGCGGCCACTGCGATAGAACAGTCGCTACCGTGGTACACGCTCGCCCCCCGCGCGATTCGCGCCCGTACCCGGCCTGTCCGTACACCGACCTTACTGAGAGCGACGCATGATCGGCTCGACGATGAACCCGAAGCAGTTCCTCGACCGCGTGGCCCACGAGCTGGGCCGCATCGACCCGGCCGAGGTCCAGAAGCTGTCCGAACTGATCCACGAGCGCTACGTCGCGGGGCGGTTCGTGTTCGTGATCGGCAACGGCGGGAGCGGCTCGAACGCTTCGCACTTCTGCGAGGACATGGGCAAGGGCACCTTGCACCGCAAGTTCTTTGACGACGACACGAAGAAGCGCCTGAAGGTGCTGAGCCTGACCGACAACACCCCGTACATCCTCGCGTGGGCCAACGACGAGGGCTTCGACCGCGTGTTCGTGGAGCAGTTGAAGAACCTCGCCTCGCCGGGCGACTTACTGGTGGCGATCAGCGGCAGCGGCAACAGCCCGAACATCATCCGCGCGGTCGAGTGGGCCAACGCCCACGGCCTGACGACGTTCGGCTGCACCGGGTTCGGCGGCGGCAAGCTCCGCGGCCTCGCCCACCACGGCCTGCACGTCCCGCTCGACGACATGGGAATTGTGGAGTCGATCCACCTGACCGCGTTCCACTGGGTCGTAGACGACACCTACCGCCGCATCAGCATGTAGGCGAAGCGAAGGGCGGTCACCTCTCGAGCTCGTTCGTGAAGTAGACGATGCGTGTGAGTTTCTGGTCGCCGCGGGTGATGTGGAAGATGCCCGCTTCCAGCGCCAACGAGTACCGCAACTCGCGCCGCAGGTCGTTCGCAGTCTTGGTTTCCTTGTCGTTGATGCGCGTTTTGATGTCGCCCTCTTTGATGCCGTACTTTGTGAGCGGCGAACCGGGCGTCAGCTTGCCAATCGTTATGTCCTTGCCCTTGAAAGCGACTTCAACCCCGACATCGGCCGTCTCAAAGAAGTGTGCTCGGTTGAACCCCTCTGGTTAGAGGCGGCGAAATCCCGGGAATTTCGCCGCCTCTAACCAGAGGGGTTCAACCGAGCATGATGAGGTGCGACGCGCGGCCGACACGTTCGGGCAGCTTAGCCTCTGCTATGGGACCGCGCAACTTCAACTCCTGCGGGGTGAGCGCGGGATAAATGTACGTCCGCTTCCGAACGGGCCGGCGCTGCTCATCGGTGTCCACGGTCCACTCGGTGTAGCGCTCATAGAACTCGACCGTGACACTATCTTGTGTCTCGGCCGTCACCCGGCCGGCACGCGCACCGCACGGCCCCTTATCTCCGTCCCGCATCACGCGCACGATTTCGGGCAGTTGCTGCGGTATTGGAGCGTCAACGAATCCGTTTGTCGCGCAGGCGCACAGGCTCAACACAAGGCAAGTGTCGAGAACCTGTACGGGAAAGGGGGTCATACGGAAATACCTGTGGATAGCGTGCGAGCGCCCGTTCAGTATTCGTGAATGGCGCTGTGCGTATGGGCGCTGTGATGTGACTACGTGGGTTTCGGTCCGAGTTTCCAGACGGTCCTGCCGTTCTCGACGCCGACGAAGAGTTCCATCGGTGCGTTACCGGGCACGGTGCCCACAGTGGGTAACGCACCGTTCGGGGGCATCTGAACGGAGCCGAACGTGAGGGCTTCCCAGCGCCAAGCTGCCGGAATCCCGCCTTGCCCATCAGTTCGCAGCGACGGGAGGGGATGCGACGGAACATGGCGACTTCAAGGGCGGTGAAGGAAGGACTCGCATTTCCACCGGCGTCGTACCCGCGACTTTCGCCGCGCCACGAGCGCCCACGCCGGATTGAGCCCGCGTTCGCGAGGCAGACGCGGATTTCGCGCCGCGGTCGCACTTCTTCTCCACGGGCGCGAACGACGCACCTCGAATTGACCCCACCACCCCGTTTGCCTAGATTAGCCCGTGTCCGGGTGGCTGTTGCCTCTCTCGCCGCCCCTCATCCCCCTCGGCAGAGGATGCCCGAATGCCCGGTCGTTCCGTCCGTCCGTTCACAGTTCTGCCGTGCCTGCCCGACCGGCTCAAACCGCTCCAAACGCTCGCCTACAACCTGTGGTGGTGCTGGAACGCCGACGCCGTCGCGCTGTTCCGTCGCGTCAATCCGGACCTGTTTGAGGCGCTCGACCACAGCCCCATCCGGCTGCTGGGGGCCACCGACCAGAGCCGCTACGAGCAACTCGTCGAAGACGACGGGTTCCTCGCGCACATGGACCGCGTCGCCGCGGCGCTCGACCACTACCTCAAAGCCCCGACGTGGTTCCAAGAGACGTTCGCGGCGGAAGCCGGCGAGCGCGTCGCGTACTTTAGCGCCGAGTTCGGCATTCACGAGAGCGTGCCGGTGTACTCCGGCGGCTTGGGCGTGCTGGCCGGCGACCACCTGAAGAGCGCCAGCGACCTCGGCATCCCGCTCGTCGGCATCAGCCTCATGTACCGCGAGGGCTACTTCCGCCAGTACCTGAACGTGGACGGGTGGCAGCAGGAGCGCTACCCGGAGAACGACTTCTTCACGCTCCCGCTCGTGCCGGAACTGGACGCGCACAACAAGCCCGTCATCGTGACGGTGCCGCTGCCGGGGCGCGAGCTAGCCCTGCGCGTGTGGCACATTCAGGTGGGCCGCGTGCCGCTGTTCCTGCTCGACGCCAATATTCCGCAGAACGCGCCCGCGGACCGCGCCATCTCGTCGCAACTCTACGGCGGCGACCTGCACACGCGCATCCAGCAAGAAATCGTCCTCGGCATTGGCGGCATCCGCGCGCTGAAGGCGCTCGGGCGCATGCCGACCGTGTGCCACATGAACGAGGGGCACGCCGCGTTCACCGGGCTGGAGCGCATCCGCCTGCTCATCGAGGAACAGAAGCTCGATTTCGCCAGTGCGCTCGAAGCGGTGAAGGCCGGGACGTGCTTTACGACCCACACGCCGGTGCCCGCCGGCAATGACGCCTTCCCGATGCACATGATGGAGCAGTACCTCGGCGACTACATGGCGAAGCTGGGCGTGGACCGCGCGGCCATGGCCGCGCTCGGCCGGCACCAGCCCACCAACGAGGCCGAACTGTTCAGCATGACGGTGCTGGCGCTCAAGCTCGCGAACGTCTCCAACGGGGTGAGCGCGCTGCACGGGAGCGTGTCGCGCAAGATGTGGAAGGACCTGTGGCCCGAACTGCCGGCCGCGGAGGTGCCGATCACGAGCATCACCAACGGCGTTCACACGCAGAGCTGGCTCGCGCCGGAAATGGCGCAACTGTACGACCGCTACCTCGGCATCCAGTGGGAGGCGCGGCCCACCGACTTCGCCATTTGGAAGCGCGTCGAGCAGATCCCGGACGGCGAGCTGTGGCGCACGCACGAGCGCAGCCGCGAGCGGCTGGTAGCGATGGCCCGGATGCGGCTGAAGGCGCAGCTCAAGCGCCGCGGGTCGCCCCCCTCGGAGGTGGACGGGGCCGACGAGGTGCTCGACCCGGACGCGCTGACCATCGGGTTCGCGCGCCGGTTCGCCACTTACAAGCGCGGCGACCTCGCGTTCCGCAACTTCGAGCGCATCGTCAACCTGTTGAACCACAAGGACCGGCCGGTCCAGCTCATCTTCGCGGGCAAGGCCCACCCGCAGGACCGCGGCGGCAAGGAGTTGATCCAGCGCGTCGTGCAGCAGTCGCGCAAGCCCGACCTGCGCAAGCGCGTCGTGTTCATCGAGGACTACGACATGAACGTCGCGCGGTACCTCGTGCAGGGGTGCGACGTGTGGCTGAACAACCCGCGCCGCCCGCTGGAGGCCAGCGGTACCAGCGGGATGAAGGTGTGCGGCAACGGCGGGCTGAACCTGTCGATCCTCGACGGCTGGTGGGTCGAAGGGTACGACGGCGACAACGGCTGGGCCATCGGCGCGGGCGAAGAGTACACGGACCTCGCGTATCAGGACGAAGTCGAGAGCCGCGCGCTGCTCGACCTAATCGAACAGGACATCGCGCCGACGTTCTACAAGCGCGACGCCGGCGGGCTGCCGCGCGAGTGGATCCGCCGCATGAAGCGCTCGATCATGACGTTGGTCCCGGTGTTCAACACCAACCGCATGGTCGAGGAGTACGCGGAGCGGTGCTACGTGCCGAGCGCGCGCCGGGCCGCGGCCCTCACCGGCGACGGGCTGAACGGGGCGAAGGAACTGGCCGGGTGGCGGCGGCGCGTCACGGCCGACTGGCACCAAGTCCGCGTGACCGCGGTGGACGCGCCCACCAACGAACTGATGCGCGTCGGGGGCACGTTCCCCGTGAAGGTGCGCGTACTCTTGGGGCCGTTCAAGCCGGACGACGTGGAAGTGCAATTGTGCCACGGCGTACTGGACGCGATGGGCGACCTCGCCGAACCGCAGGCGCTCGCACTCGCCCCCACCGGCGACACCAACGGCGACGGCACCGCATTCGCGGGCGCGCTCCCGTGCCGCACCAGCGGCCAGTTCGGGTTCAGCGTCCGCGTGCTCCCCAAGCACGCCAACCTGCCGCACCTGTTCGAGACCGCGCTCGTCACGTGGGGATAGGTCGCTGCGAAGGCGCGACCCCGTACAACAGCCCCATGACACTCTCCCCCGCAGAAGCGGGCGCGGCCGACACACTGATCGCGCTCGCGCTGTCTGAAGACCTCGGCACCGGCGGCGACCGCACCAGCCTCGCTACCATCCCGGAATCGACCACGGCTCGCGCGGCGTTCGTCGCGCGCGGCGCGGGCGTCGTCGCCGGGTTGCCGGTCGCGGAGCGCGTCTGTCACGCCGTGAGCGCGGCGCTCGCGTTCACGCCGGCTGTGCCGGACGGCACGGCGACCGCGCGGGGAACCGTTCTCGCCACCGTCGGCGGCCCGCTCCGCGCGGTCCTCGCGGCCGAGCGCACCGCGCTCAACTTCCTCCAGCGACTGAGCGGGGTCGCGAGCCTAACGCGCAAGTTCGTCGATGCCGCCGGCGGGTTCCGCGCGCGGGTGCTCGACACGCGCAAGACGACTCCCGGCTGGCGGCTCTTGGAGAAGTACGCGGTGCGCGCCGGCGGGGGCACCAACCACCGCGTCGGCCTCTACGACGGAATCCTGATCAAAGACAACCACCTCGCGGGCATCGGCGGCGACGTGCGCCGCGCGGTAGAAGCCGCGCGCGCCTTCGCCGGCAACGCCGGCCTGCCGGTCGAAGTGGAAGTTGACACGCTCGACCAACTCGAAGTCGCGCTCGCCGTTCGCGCCGATATCGTACTGCTCGACAACATGAGTCTCGACCAGCTCCGCGCCGCGGTCGCGCGGCGGGACGCGGTCGCGCCGGGCGTGTTGCTCGAAGCGTCCGGCGGCGTGAACCTGACGACGGTGCGCGACATCGCCGCGACCGGCGTGGACCGCGTCAGCGTCGGCGCGCTGACTCACTCCGCGCCCGCGCTGGATATCGGGTTGGATTACCTCTCCTAAACAGGGCCGGGATCAACCCGGCCGCTCGCCGAGACATGTTCACCCCGCGCGAAACGTGGTACTTCGACACCGAGCGCGTCGGCCGGCGCGTGCTGGTGTTCGACGAGCTCGACAGCACCAACACGCACGCCGCGCGTCTCGCGAACGAGGACGACGCCGAAGCAGAAACGGACGGCCTCGTTCTGATCGCGGACCAACAGACCGCCGGGCGCGGGCAACACGGGCGCGTGTGGCAGAGCCGCCCCGGTAGCTCGCTGCTCATGTCGGTCGTGCTGCGCCCGCCGCCGGAGCTGTGTCGCCCGGTCGTGCTGACGGCGTGGGCCGCGGTCGCGGTCGCGGACGCGGTTCTCGCACTGACCGGCGCGCAGGCCCGCATCAAATGGCCCAACGATCTGCTGATCCGCGGCAAGAAGGTGTGCGGCATCCTGATCGAGCAGAGCGGGCGCGGGGACGCCGTCACCGCCGTCGCCGGCGTCGGGCTGAACCTCACCCAAACCGCGGACGAGTTCGCAGCCGCGAACCTGCCCGACGCGACCTCTCTGAGCACCGTGGGCGGCGGGCTGATCGACCCCCGCACCGCGGCCGGCATCGTGATCCGCAAGCTCGACGCCGAATACGCGCGCCTGCTGAACGGCGAGCGCGTCGCGGTGGAAGCCGACTGGAAGTGGCGCGTCGGGCTACTCGGTCGCCAAGTGTTGATCGAACACCCCGGCGGCGCGGTCACAACCGGCCGGCTCCGCGACATGGCGTTCGACGGCCTCGAAGTCGAGAACAGCGACGGGTTCGTTCACGTCGTCGCCCCGGAGAGCGTCGCCCACATCCGCGCGCAGTAAAGTAACGCACTCGCAGGGCAGCATCTCACGCGCTCCGCGAAGGACCGTATCTGAGGTCGCAAGACCAAACGAACCAGCAACTCGCGGAGCGCGTTGCCTACTCTTGGGGAATCGTACATGGCGGTGCCGTCCGATCTGATCGTGTCCGTGTCCGGCATTCGCGGGATCGTCGGCGCGGGGCTGACGCCGGAAGTCGCCGCGCGGTTCGCCGCCGCGTTCGGCTCCACGGTCGCCGGTCAGCGCGTCATCCTGTCGCGCGACGGGCGGCCCAGCGGCGAGATGCTGCGTCACGCGGTCCTCGCGGGGCTACTCGGCGCGGGCTGTACCGTGGACGACATCGGCATCGCGCCGACCCCGACGTGCGGGTTCGCCGTGCGCCAGTTGAACGCCGCCGGCGGCATCCAAATCACCGCGAGCCACAACCCCGCGCCGTGGAACGGGCTGAAGATGTTCGGCGCGGACGGGGCCGTTCTCCCCGCGGACGCCGGCGCGGTGATCCGCGGGTTGTACGAGAGCGGCGCGTTCGCGCGCGCCGGGTGGGACGGCACCGGTGGCACGCGCGTCCCGCCGGACGCGGGCGCGGACCACGCCCGCGCGGTCCTCGACACGGTCAGTGTTGCCGCAGTCGCCGGCCAGCGCTTCCGCGTCCTGCTCGACGCCAACGCCGGCGCGGGCGGCCCGCTGGGACTGGCCCTGCTCGCCGACCTCGGGTGCGACGTGATCGCCAACGCCTGCGAACCGACGGGGCTGTTTGTTCACGAGCCCGAGCCGATTCCCGCGCACCTCGGCGACGTGGCCCCGTGGGTGAAGCAGCACGAGTGCGCCGTCGGGTTCGTCCTCGACCCCGACTCCGACCGGCTCGCGCTCATCGACGAAACCGGCACCTGTGTGAGCGAAGAATGCACGCTCGCGCTCGCCGTGAAGTACCGGCTTCGGCAGCAGGCGGGCGCGGTGGTCGTGAACATGTCCACGTCGCGCATGAACGAAGACATCGCCCGCGCCGCCGGGTGCCAGTTCCTCCGCGCCGCGGTGGGCGAAGCGAACGTCGTCGCGCTGATGCGTAGCGCAAGCGCGGTCATCGGCGGCGAGGGCAACGGCGGCGTCATCGACCCGCGCATCGGCTGGGTGCGCGACCCGTTCGTCGGCATGGCGCTGATCCTGAGCCTGATGGCCGAGGAGCGCAAGCCGCTGTCGCAACTCGTGGCCGAGCTGCCGCAGTACGCGATGCTCAAGACCAAGTTCACCGTGCCGCGCGAGCGCCTCGCGTCTGCGTTCGCGGCGCTCGAAGCGAAGTGGTCCGGCGCGCGCGCCGACCGCACCGACGGCCTGCGGCTCGACGGCCCCGATTGGTGGCTGCACGTCCGCGGCAGCAACACGGAGCCGGTGGTGCGCGTCATCGCCGAAGCGCCGACCCCGGAGCGCGCCGCCGACCTGTGCCGCGACGCGGGGGCCGTCGTCTCCGGATAATCTGACAGAACGTGCCGCGGGTACGGTATTCACTTGACGGAACCTGCGCGCGAAGGAATACTACAGGTGATGCGGGCGACGCTCCACATCGGGCTGGCGCTGGCGGTCGTTCTGGCCCCGGCCCTCTGTTGCTGCAAGGTCGGGCTGTTCCGCCCCGCGGTCAGCGCCGCGCAGGCGTGCGCACAAGAAGTGCCCGTTCCGCCACCGGCCGCGCCCAAGTGCGCGCACTGCTGCAACGACGAGGCGCCCCGGCCCGTACCCACAATCCCGACCGAACATCAGCCCCCGCAACCGGCCGCGCCGGACTCGTGCGCCTGTTGCGTCGAGCGCCCGGACGCCGCAAAGCCGGAGGGCGAGCCGACCGTACCGGCCCCGGAGCCGACCGGCGAGCGCCTCCCGTTCGCGAGCCTCGCGCCGAAGGCTTCTGACCACTTCGGCCGCGCCCGCGCGCTCCCCGCGCCGGGACGTACCGGAGTCGATCCCCGTTACTCCGCACTCTTCGAGCGCCACGTTTTCCGTTGTTAGCAGGCACGTGCCGGACGGTTCCGTAGTTCTTTCCCAATCATTCATTCTTCAACGGAGAACGATCATGAAGGTGTTTGCAATCCTCACCGCGACCCTGATGGTCGGCGGCGGCGCGGCCTACTACTTCGGCACGGGCGAGTCCTCGTCGTCGCCGTGCTGCAAGCTGAAGTCGGCCCCGGTCGCCAAGACCGGCGGTTGCTGCCCCGACTCCCCGAACCCGGCGTGCTGCGCGAACAGCGGCACCCCGGACTGCTGCGGGCCGAACGCCGCGTGCTGCATCGCCGGCGTCGAGTGCTGCGTCACCGGCGCGTGCTGCGAGTCCGCGAAGGCCGCGACCAAGACCGCGGCCAAGCTGGACTGCTGCGCGGTCGGGGCCGACTGCTGCGTCGCCGGGGCCGCGTGCTGCTTGACCCCTTCCGCCGTCGCGGTGAAGGCCGCACCGGTCGAAGAGGAGTGCTGCCCGCACTGCCTGACCCCGGCGAAGGTCGCCACCGCCGCCGTCGTCGCGGGCGTCACCCTGAAGTAGTGCTGAAGTAAATGCCCGGAACCGGGCGGCGCGGGCGGCGGTTGCCGCCCGCGTTTCGTTTTGCGCTCAGCCGGCGGGGTCGGGCGCGACCGTGACCGCTTCCGCGGTGCGCGCGAACACGGCGCGCCACACGCTGCCGCCGGTCTCGCGGGCCTTGCGCTCGAAGTTGGTCGCGTAGCCCATGTCGGTTTGCGGCGCGGCGCGGTCGGCCTCGTCCGGGCGCTCCGCGAACGCCGGCATCGCGCGGACGATGGCGACCATCACGTTGAAGTACTCTTCCACGTCACTGGCGAGGTACAGTCGGCCGCCGGGCGCGATCGCGCGGGCCGCGTCCGCCGCGAACTCCGGCGTGAACACCCGCCGCTTCTTGTGCCGGGCCTTCCACCACGGGTCGGGAAAGTAGACGTGGACCGCGGCCACGCTGCCGGGCGCGACGAAGTCGCGCAGCACGACCTTCGCGTCGGCGCACGCGGTCTTCACGTTCGGCAACTCGCGGACCGCGTACCGCGTCGCGGCGTAGAGTTGGTACTTGCGGACGATCTCGACTCCGAGGAAGTTCGTGCCGGGGCGCGTGGTCGCGGCGTGCAGGAGGAACAACCCCTTCCCGGTGCCGACCTCGATCTCGACGGGGTTCGCATTGCCAAACAGCACGGGCCAATCGAGACACGCGATTCCCGACGCATCAGGGGTCTGAGGCCCCCCGCTCGCCACTGTCACGACCCACGGCGCGAGCTGCTCGTCGGTCAGGCGGCGAGGCTTACGCACCGCGCAGCTCCTCCATCTTCCCCAGCGGCACGCCGGCGACGACGACCTCGAACGCCTTCTCCGCGCCGACGTACCCGACCGCGGCGAACTTCGCCAACCGGCGGTGCATCTTGACCGCGTTGCCGACGATCACGAGGCGCTCGCCGGGCCGCACCTGCCGGATGAACCGCCCCTCTTCGACGCCGGCGAGTCCGAGCAGGATGCCGGGCGGCCCGATCTGCTGTTGGCTGTAGTAGAAGCCGCAGAGTTGCGCCCCGGCCTCGATCATCAGCACGCCGGGGAACAGCGGGAACCCCGGCATGTGGCCCCGCGCCCAGAAGTCGTCGGCGCGCATGTCCTTGAACCCGACGATAGAGTGCCGCGGCGGGTCGAGGTGGACGATCCCGCTCAGCATCTCGAACTCGTGCCGGTGCGGGTTGATCGCGCGAATCTGCTCGATGTCGAACACCGGGCGGGTGAAATCGAACGCGCGCAGGTGCAGCGGAATCTCAGCGGTAAGAGCGGTCGGCGCGTCAACACTCATCTGGCTTCTCCCTCAGCCTAGACCTATCTCAGTAGCCGGCCTCAGTAAGGCCGGTGCCGTGTGCGTCGTGTAGCCCCGGCCTCAGTGCGGCCGGCTACAGAAGGCGGCCGGCTACGCGATCAGTTCCAACACCTGCGGCAGCTCGGTCACGAGCGCGTCCGGGCGCAGGGCCGGGTCTTTCAGTTGGTCCGCGGTCGCGGACAGGCTCGCCTTGTCGCCGGCGAACAGGGCCGTGCGGAAGCCGTACCTTTTGGCCGGGCCGATGTCGCGCGTCAAGCTCGATCCGACGTGTAGCACCTCGGACGGGCTGACCCCCTTCGTCCCGGCCGCCGCGACCGCAGCCTTGAACAGCGTCTCGGACGGCTTCCGGGCCTTCTTCTCCGCGGAGATCACGCGCAACGCGGGCGGGATCACGGCGCTCAGGTCGAAGTCCGGGTCTTGCTGCCTCAGGCACCGCTGGAGCTGGCCCGCGGTGAAGCACTGGCCGTCCGCGAGCAGGCCGTTGTGGACGCCGCGCTCGGCGAGGAGCTTGAGCGCGTCGGCCGCGCCGGGGTACGGGCCGCTGCCCTGAATGCTGGCGTGGTAGAAGTACGCGATCTTCTTCACGTACTCGTTCATCGAGCCGTAGGTGCCGGCATCGAAGCTGTAGTCCTTCTGGAACAGCTTCTTCACGATGTCGTCCCAGACGCGCTCGCACTGCACCTCCGGGTACTTCTCGCCGCCGCTCCCGGCCAGTTGTAACGCCGTCAGCGCCTTTTTGAACAGCTCGCGCATGTACTCCGACGGCGCGCCCGGCTTGCGGCTCATCGACTGCCACATCTTGAATTCTTTGATGAGCTTCTCGAGCGCGGCGAGGGTGACGAACTCTTGCGGGTGCTCGAACTGCAGCTCGCCCTGCGGGACGGCCACGAGCGTGCCGTACACGGTCCAGAAGACGGCCTTGACCGGCATCGGGTGGAGCGACGGCTTGGCCTTCGGCGCGTCCACCTTCGGGGCCGCGGGCCACGGCAGGTCGGTGCGCGCGTCGAGGCGCTCGGCGTATTGCTCCAGCGTGAGCGGCATGGGTGGCCCCGGCGCGCGAGGCGGGCAGCGCCTCAACTCCGTAGGCTAGCGACGGATTGCGGCGGAATCAAGTTGAGGGCGCGTCAGGCGGCGCTGCCGCGGCGCACCTCGGCGTTCGCGCCGTCCTGCACCATGACGGTGTGCGCGCGGCGGATGAACAGGCCGGTGCCGGCCACGCCGGGGACCGCGTGCAGCGCGCGGTCGGTCGCGGCGGCGTCCTTCAACGGGCCGGTTTTGCAGTCGAGGATGAAGTTCCCGTTGTCGGTCAGGTACGGCTTCCCGTCCTTCGCGCGCTGGACCGGGTCGAAGCCGAGCGCCGCGATCTGCCGCCGCGCCGGGGTGATCGCGAACGGCACCACTTCCACCGGCAGGATGCCGCGCGCGCCCAGCGCCGGGACGAGTTTCTCCGAACCCACGAGGATGACGAGCTTGCGCGAGAACGCGGCCACGATCTTCTCGCGCAGGAGCGCGCCGCCGTAGCCCTTGATCAGGTCGCCGGCCGGGTCCACTTCGTCCGCGCCGTCCACGCACACGTCGATCGCGTCCACGTCGTCGAACGTGACGAGCGGGATGCCGAGCTGCGCGGCGAGGGCGGCGCTCGCGTCGGACGTGGGGATGCCGCGAACCGGCAGCCCGGCGCGGACGCGCGCGCCGAGCGCGTGGATGAACGCCGTCGCGGCGCGCCCGGTGCCGAGGCCCACGACGCTGTCCGCCGCGATCAGATCGACGGCCAGTTCCGAGATGTCGGCCACGGTCGGCACTCCCTGAGAGTTACGGCTTCGGCGCGTCCGCGCCGAGCGCGGAGTACAAGACGGGGCGGACGAGGTCGGCCAGTTCGCTGTGCCCGCGCGGGTTCGGGTGGCAGCCGTCGGTCGTCCAGTCGCGCACCTTCGTGCCGCGGGCCTCGGCCTTCGTCCAGTGGTCGAAGTGATCGACGAGCTTGGCCTTTTTGTCTTTGGCGACCGCCCTGCACGCTTCCATGTACTTCTCGAGGCGCACGTTGGGGTTCTCGCCCGCGCCGTTCTTGGCGTCGGGTGCCCAGCGCGGCACGGTCATCAGGATCGGTTCCGCACCGCCCTTGCGGATCGCATCGACGAGCTTGGTGAGGTTATCGCGGTACTGCTCGACCGTAAGTCGCGGTTCCTTCTTGCCGACGTCAACGTAGCTGTCGTTGGTGCCGTACATGACGAGGACGACCGCGGGCTTGTGCGCGAGCACGGCCTTATCGAGGCGCGCGAGCGCGCCGTCGGTGCGCTCGCCGCCGACGCCGGCGTTCAGCACCTTTGCCCGGCCCTTGCTTTCGGATTGGAGGAGCGCGGCGAAGGTCTCGTCGGCCTTCACGCCGGCGCGCTCGCCGCGGGTGATGGAGTCGCCGAGCGCGACCACAACGGCCGGGTCCGCGGCGCGAACCGCGTTCGGAGCGAGGACGAGAGCCGCGAAAAGGAGAGTGCGCGCGAGTGACATGCCGGGATTATCCGCGACCGGCCGGCGTTCGCAAGGGCAAACGCCGGCCGCGCGGGCCCGGTTACTTCTTGGCCTTCTCTTGCACGAAGAGCTGATCGCCCGGCTTGAGCACGTACTTGGTCTTCAAGTCGTTCATGTTGATGATGGCGTTCAGATCGACCGGCATCACGACCTTGTCGCGGACGATCCACACGGTCACGGCGTCCGACTTGATGCTGACGAAGTCGGCGGCGTGAACCAGCCCCTCGAACACGGTCGGTGCGCCGGCAAGCTGCGCGCGGATCACCTTCTCCGGGCCGTTCTGTGGGCGGGCGTAGACCGTGTAGATTTGGTTGACCGGCGCGGGCTTCACGGGCGCGGGCTTCGCGGCGTCAGCGAGCGCCTTCTCCGCGACCGCGAGTTTTTCCTTTGCCGATTGCAGCTCGACCGTTGCCCTTTGGAGTTCGATCTGGGCAGCAAAGACCTGTAGACGAGCTTTCTCCAGATTGCTCTCGGCCTCTTTCGTCGCTTCCTCCGCGCGCTCGCGCTCGCGCAGCGCCCGGAGCCGCGCGGCTTTCGCTTCTAGTTCGCGCTTCACCAGTTCGAGCTTGGTCTTGTCGTCGTCCGTCATCGCTTTCCGCAGCAGCTCTTCGATCTCGGCCCGGCGTTGGCTCAATGGCTTCACCTCGTCGTCCGGGCGTTGCAGGTGGAACACCAGCACGCCGGGGCCGCCGAACTTGGTCGGCCGCTTGCCGTCGATGGAGAGCGCGAGCCGCACACCCAGCTTCCCCTCGACCCCGGCGTTAATGCCCGGCGCACACGCGGTATGATTCAAGCGCTTGGCGGCCTCCAACCTCGCCACGTCCACGCGGTCGAACGCCTGCTGGTGGCACTTCAGGCAACTGGTCGCGGGGGTGAACTCGTAGACGCCGCGGCCGACCGGCTTGCCGCCGTCGAGCAGGTCGATGGCTCGAGGGTTGCTCGTTTCGTCCACCGCGACCTTGTAGGCGCGACTCTTCCAGCCCTCGGTCGCGTCCCGATAGGGCATCGTCATCGTGCTGTTGCTGAACTCGATCACCCAACTGCCGGCCGGCATCTTGGGGTCGAACTGGTACGACTTGGGGCCGAACTTCCCCTTCCCGTCGTCGATTTCTTCGTCGATCCCGACCACCTGCCACGTTCCTTGCAGCCGGTCGAGGTCGGTCGTCTTGCGCTTGGCGAGGTCGCGCGGGCCGGGCGGGGCCGGGGCCTTCTCGTCAGCGGGCTTGGTCGCGACCGGCGCGGGCGAGCTTTGTGACTGCGATTGGATCTGCTTCTGCTCGGCCGCGCCGCCGCCCGAACCGGCCCCGCTCGCGGCGAACGCGCCGAACCCGAGTGCGCACGCGACGAACACCGCCGCGGCCGTTGCCTTCACCTTGAAGAGCGCCATGCTACGTACCACCCCTTCGGTAAGTGCCGCGACCGGCGCGCCGACCGTTGCGGTCGCGCCGGTCGCGAGGTCGATTGCGGATCGCACAGTTGCGGCGGGCGCGGCTTCGGGCGCGCCGAGCAGCGCGAGGCCGGCCGCGGGAAGCGTGAGGCCGGTACGCCGGACGCGCCGCGCGAGCAACTCCCGCGCGCGAGCCAGCCGGCCGGACAGCGTCCCTTCGGTCCAGCCCAAGCGCTCGGCCGCGTCCTTTCGGCTAAGCCCTTCGAGGTCGCACGCGACCACCGCGGCCCGGTATACCGGCGGCAAACCGGCGACCGCGCGCTGAACCAACTCCGTCACGTCGCTGTCGGGCGTGTCGGCCGGCGCGCCCGGCACTTCATCAAGCGGGTGCGACTGGAGTCGGCTCGCGCTGCGGGTGCGCGTCGCACGCGCCTTCATTGCGACGCGGTTCGCGACCCCGAACAGCCACGACCCGACAGCCTCGCGCGGCCACACGTCCGCGGCCCGGCGCGCGAGCACGAGGAACGTCGCTTGGAAGGCGTCTTCGGTGTCTTGCCGGTGGCCGAGGACGCGCCGGCACGCCGCGAACACGAGGCCCGCGTGCCGGTGAACGAGTTCCGCGAACGCGCCGTGGTCGCCGCGCAGGTACTCGTCGAGCAGCGGCCCGTCGGCCCCGGCGCGCGGCGCGGCGGTCAGGCGCGTCAGTTTGGCGATTGTGGCGTTCACCCCGACCCCTCGTGTGGTTACTGATCCGCAGGTAGGGAATCCTGTCTATCTCCTCCTCGCATATGGGAAGGGTAGGTCGGACCCGTCCCACAGACTCCGGAGGAGGTCCGGGTCGCACTTCAGCTCGATGAGGCGGTCGGCGATC
>VGZJ01000016.1 GCA_016872595.1 Planctomycetota bacterium | reverse complement strand
CGTTGTGTAACCCCCGGCGGGCTGACGCCGCGCCGCTCGCGCGCCTTGCCTACTTCAGCGCGGCGCGCTTGTCGCCGATCAGCTTGATGAGCGCCTTGTGCGGGTCCGCGAACGCGGCCAAGCCCTCGCTCATCAGCACCTCTTCCATCTTCGCCACGTCCACCTTCGCGTCAATGTCCGCGAGCACGTCGGCCGGCGGGAGTTGGTCGACCTGCTTCGTGAACGTCTTGCCGCTCTTTTGCGCGTCGTCGTTCGTTTGCGGCGGGTTCGTTTCGATGTCCGAGCCGGCGAACGCGGCCACGTACTTCGTCGGGTCCGGGTTCGGGTTCTTCGGCGTCTTCTTCGCGCCCGTGCTCGCGAAGATCATCTCCTGCTTCCGGGCCAGCCCCTTGTCGGCCCAGAAATCCTTGTTCATCTTCCAGATGCGCTTCGCGTTCACGATGCCCACCTGCCCCTGCGCCGCGTCCGACAGTGTGGGGACGTGCTTCTCGGTGTACACGTCCACGCGGCTGACGAAGATGCTGTACACGGTCTTCACCTTCGACTTGTCCGCGACCCGCTGCACGCCGCGGTACACGGCGTCGCGGGCGATCTGGTACTGGCGGTCGCTGAAGATGAGCGTGATGTTGACCGCGACGCCGGCCGCGACCAGTTCCTCGATCGCGCCGAGGCCGCCGGGCGTGGCCGGAACCTTGATCATGCGGTTGGTGTGCCCCGCGGCCCACTTCTTGCCCAGCGCGATGTAGTCGGCCGTGCGCTCCGCAGTGTTCTTCGTCTGGGCCTTGTCTTCCAGCAGCGGGTCCAGTTCGAAGCTCACCCACCCGTCGTCGCCCTTCGTGTCGGCCCACACGCCGGTGAACACGTCCTGCGCCTGCTTCACCAGCTTGTCGGTCATGGCCCACGCGACGGCTTCGTCGTCGAGGCCCTGCGCGAAGAAGGCCTTCATGTCGCCGTCGAAGCGCCCGGTGTTGAGCAACCCGGCGATGATGATGGGGTTCGAGGTCGCGCCGGTCGCGCCCTGCGCGCGGTTCAGCTTGATGAGGTCCGGGTCCACGGAATCGAGCCACAGCTTCGTGCCGGCGGCGACGAGTGATTGCAGCGGGGTCATTGGTGCGCTCCGAAGAGGTGTTGGTGGGAACAATCATAGCGGCGGGCGGCGCGCGGCGACAGAGATTCCCCGCAACGAGCTTCGCGCGGATTTCACTCGCGTTCGGGGCGCGGGGCGTATCTCATGCGGGTACATGTCGAACCTCCCCCCCGATCCCGCCGACCGCGCGCGCCTGCGGCGCTGGCAAGCGGCCACGGTCGCGGCCCTGTTCGTGGGCTACGCCGGGTACTACGTGTGCCGCTCGGTGCTGCCGGTCGCGTCGGTCGGGATGATGAACGATCCCGGCTCCGGCATCGACGAGGCCGCGTACGGGCGGCTCGTCGCGGTCGGCATTTACCTGTACGCGCTCGGCAAACTGCTGAACGGCATCGGCGCGGAGTACCTGAGCGGGCGGATCGCGTTCCTGTTGGGAATGGGCCTGTCGGCGGGCGTGGTGGCGCTGTTCGGGCTGGCCGCGGGCGCGGGCGCGATGCTGGTGCTGTGGGGCGCGAACCGCTTCGTGCAGTCCGCGGGGTGGGTCGGGCTGGTGAAGATCACCGGGCGCTGGTTCTCCCCGGCGCGGCTCGCCACCGTCATGGGCGTGCTGTCGCTGTCGTACCTGTTCGGCGACGCGCTGGCGCGGGTGTACCTCGGCGCGTTCGGGCGGGCCGGGGCGGGGTGGCGCGAGCTGTTCCTGATCGCCGCCGCGACGGTCGCCGCGCTCGCCCTCGCCGGGTACTTCGTACTGAAGGACTCGCCGCGCGACGTGGGCCTGCCGGAGCCGCCCGCGCCGCCGCGGAACGTGTTCGGGGCGAACGACGGCGGCGACGGCCGCGTGCCGCTGCGCGCGCTCCTCGGCCCGCTGTTCGCCTCGCGGCTGTTCTGGCTCGTGTGCGCCATGAACATGGGCCTGACCGCGATCCGCGAGACGTTCAACGCGTGGACCCCGCGCTACCTCGAAAAGGGCGTCGGCCTCGCCGCGGGCGACGTGGGCCTGCTGAGCGCGCTGTTCCCGCTGTGCGGGGCGGTGTCCGCGCTCGCGGCCGGGTGGTAC
The DNA here is from genome assembly GCA_016872595.1 of Planctomycetota bacterium. Lineage (GTDB taxonomy): Bacteria > Planctomycetota > Planctomycetia > Gemmatales > Gemmataceae > Gemmata. The sequence goes on along the minus strand of VGZJ01000016.1, from coordinate 41,170 downwards.
GCGGACCGGCTCAAGGGGCGGTTCGGGCGCATCATCGTACCCCTCACGGCCCTCACCGCGCTGGTGCTGTGGGCGCTCGCCGACACCGACCTGCGCGGGCGGCCGGTTCTGGCGCTGGCGCTGCTGAGCGCCGCGGCGCTGTTCGTAATGGGGCCGTACACGTTCTGCGCCGGCGTGCTGGCGCTGAACCTCGGCGGCAAGCGCGGCGGCGCGGCCTCCACCGGCGTCATCGACGCCGTCGGGTACCTGTGCGGCGCGGTCGTCTCGGGCGAGATCGCCGGCCGCGTGGTCAAGCGGTACGGGTTCGCCCCGTTGCTGGACGTGCTGTTCTGGCTCGCGGTCGGCACGCTCGCGGTCGCGGTCCTGTACGCGCGCCACGAGGCCCGCCGCGCGGCCGACTGACCTCACGCCGCGATGCGCAGCGGGCCGACGACCGTGGCGCTGGCGCTCTGCGCCAAGCTCCCCAGTTCGCGCCGGGCCTGCATCAGCACGAGGCTCACGGACGACTCCGGGCCGAGTTTGTCGATCATCAGGGAGAGGTATTCCACGGCCCAGCGGGCCTCGGAAATGTCGATCGCGGGCGCGTCCGGCAGCAGAACGGACGGGTCAGAAATAATCATGGGGCCGAACCTCCTTGTTCGCGACACTCAACGCGGATTATGGGCGGCGCGCGGCGCGCGATTCAAGGCCAATTCGCGCCGCGAAAAAGTCGGGTAGACGGCACCCCTTTGCGCCCCCTACACTTCCAACCTTGCACGGACTTCCGCCCCCGCTTGTCGCACGGACGCGCACGGGAATGAACCTCGTTCACCTCACGGCCAGCACGTTCTTCGGCGGCCCCGAGCGCCAGATGCTGGGCCTCGCGCGCGCCCTGCGGGACGCCGCGCGCACCACGTTCGCCACGTTCCCCGAGGGCGGGCGCGGCGAAGCCTTCCTCAACGAAGTGCGCGCCCACGGCTTCGCCACCGTCCCGCTCACGACCGACTTCCCGAAGGTGTTCGCGGCCGTGCGCGAGCTGGCCGGCGTGCTGCGCGCCACCGCGTGCGACGTGCTGCTGTGCCACGGCTACAAGGCGAACATCATCGGCCGGTTGGCGGCCCGGCGCGCCGGCGTGCCCGCGGTCGCCGTCTCGCGCGGCTGGACCGGCGAGACGCGCAAGGTGAAGCTGTACGAGTGGCTCGACCGCCGCCACCTGCGGTTCATGGATCACGTCGTCTGCGTGTCCGAGGGCCAAGCCGCGAAGGTGCGGCGCTGGTGCCGCGTCCCCGCGCGCCGGCTGAGCGTGATCCGCAACAGCGCGCGATTGAGCGCGTTCGAGAGCGCCGACCCGACCGCGCGCGCGCGGTTGCTGGGGTTCTTCGCGAGTGACGCCGCGGTGTCGCAAATCGTCCTCGGCGCGGGGCGGTTCAGCCCGGAGAAGGGCTTCGGCGTGCTGGTCGAAGCCGCCGCCGCCATTTGCAAAGACAACCCGCGCGCCGGTGTAGTGCTGTTCGGCGAAGGCCCGTTGCGCGGCGACCTCGAAGCGCGGGTCGCGCGCCTCGGGCTGACCGGGCGCGTCGTGCTGCCGGGGTTCCGCACCGACCTCGATTCGCTCATCGGCGGCGCGGATGTTGTCGTGCTGCCGTCGTACACGGAAGGGTTGCCCAACGTCGCGCTCGAAGCGAGCGCGGCCGGCGTGCCGGTGGTCGCCACCACGGTCGGCGGCACGCCCGAAGTGATCGCCGACGGCGCGACCGGGTTCCTCGTGCCGCCCGGCGAACCGGCCGCCATCGCCGCCAAAGTCACCGACCTGTTGCGCGCCCCAGACCTGCGCGCCGACTTCGGCACCGCCGGCCGCGCCCGCATGCGCGCCCTGTTCACCTTCGACGCCCAAGCGAAGGCGTACCTCCAGTTGATCGACACCTTGCTCGGCCGCGCCCCCCTGCGGGTCGCGGCTAACCAGACCTGATCTGAGGAAATGGAATGCCCGCGCTCCTCGCGCCGAAACCGAGCAATGTTACGCCGACCTCCGACGCCGAGCCGGTGCGCGTGTGCTTCATGATCGACCGGCTCAGCCGGGCCGGGACCGAGACGCAACTCGTCGCGCTCGTTCGCGAGTTGGACCGCTCGAAGGTTCGGCCGTCTCTGGTGCTGCTCGACGGCGAGGACGACCTGTCGCGCGCGCTCGAACCGGCCGATTGCCCGGTGCTCCGGCTCGGCGTGCGGAAGTTGTTCAGCCCGAAGGCCGTGGGCGCGGCCCGCCGCCTGCGCGCGTTCTGGCGCGAACAGCGACCCGACGTGCTTCAGGTGTACTTCCTCGACGCCGCGTACCTCGGCGCGCCGCTCGCCAAGCTGTGCGGCATCCGCAAGGTGCTGCGCGTCCGCAACAACCTCGGCTACTGGCTCACGCGCCGGCACCGCGTCATGGGCCGGCTCGTGCGCCCGTTCGTGGACGCGACGCTCACGAACACCGACGCCGGGCGCGACGCGCTCGTCGCGCGCGACGGCGTCGGGCCCGAGCGCGTCGTGGTGCTGGAAAACGGCGTCGACACCGGCCGGTTCGCGCGGTTCATGCTGCCGGACACGTCTAAGAAGGTCGTGCGCGTCGGGTGCGTCGCGAACCTGCGCCCCGTCAAGAACATCGACGGCCTCATGCGGGTCGCGAAGCTCGCGCGCGAGAAGTTCCCGCAACTGATGTTCGAGGTGGCCGGGGACGGCGAGCAGCGCGAGCAGCTCGTGAAGTTGCACGCGGAACTGGGCCTCGGCGACCGCTTCGTCCTGCGCGGGTCCGTCAACGACGTGCCGAACTTCCTGCGCGGGGTCGATATCGCCGTGCTGCCGTCGCACTCGGAAGGCATGTCGAACGCGCTGTTGGAGTACATGGCCGCGGGGCGCGCGGTGGTCGCGACCGACGTGGGCGCGAACGCGAAGCTGCTCGACGGCGGCCGGTGCGGGGTGCTGGTGCCGCCGAACGACGGCGCGGCGCTCGCGGGCGCGCTGGGCGCGCTGCTGGCGAACCCGCTGCGCGCCGCCGGGTACGGGGCCGCGGCCCGCCGCCGCGCCGACGCCGAGTTCAGCCGCGCCGCGATGCGCGCCCGGTTCGAGCGCTTCTACCGCGACTTGGCCGCGGCGTGAACGTCACTCGCGGACGAGGACGCCCATCGCGAGGCGCAGCTTCGCGTCGGCCGCGTGCCACTCGGTCGCGGCCGTGAGTAGGTCGCCCTTCGCGGTCAGCAGGTCGAGCTTCGCGGTTACGAGGTCCGCGGTCACGTTCAGCCCGGCGGCCTCGCGCTTGCGCAACTCGGCGATGCGCGTGTCTACCTGCTTCACGTCCAGCGCGCGGGCGGCGACCGCGAACCGCGCGCCGCGCCGAAGGGCCGCCGCCGCGCGGATTTCCGCCTCGGCTTGGCGCTCACGGGCGGCCAGAACCGCGCGCACGCGCTCCGTCGTCTCGGCCTCGCGGCGCTCCGGCTTCCCGGTGAACGGGGCCAAGATCGGGGCGAACAGTGCGACCCACGGGTTGTCGGACGCGAGCTTGCCGAGCAGCGGGTTGATGCTCTTGAGCACCCCCTCGGCGAGGTCCGCGGCGTTGCCGTCCGCGAGCACGCGCAGGGCGTTCAGGTCCGGGCGGTAGTGCAACCCGGTGGCGACCGCGGCTTCCACGTCGGCGTCGTCGGCCGGAACCGCGAGCGGATCAGCGGGCCACAGCGGGAGCGCGTCGCCGGGCGCGAGGGCGAGCCGCGCGCGCAGGCTCGCGTTTAGTGCGCTAACGGCCGCGTCGAGCTTCGCGCGCCGGGCCTCGAGGTCGAGGAGCTTGCGGCGGATTGCGGGCACGTCGGCCCGGTCCTTCAGCCCGGCCCGCTCGGCCTTGAGCGCGTCGTCGAGTTGGGCCCGCACCTCGGTTTCGCCCGCGACCAACAGGTCGTACTGCCCTTCGGCCTGAGCCAGTTTGAAGAACTCGTCGAGCGCGTCGCCGGCGGTGCTGTTCCGCAGGTCGTCGGCGAAGTACCCGCGCACGAGGCGACTGGCCTCGGCGTAGCGCGCGGCCTTCTTGCGGTGGTGCGGGTGCGAGGGGGCGGCGCTCTCGGAATGGCGGTCGAGGTCGTCGGCGAACGGCGTCCCGGCGACGGCAAGTCGCCGGCAGTCGGCCGCGCTGAGGTGCCGGTACTCGGTCGGGCGCGGCGGAACCGGGGCCGCGTCGACGGGCACCGCGGACACATCCGGGGTGATCGGCACACGGGCGGCGACGGGCAGTTGCGCCGCGGGCAGGGCCGGGCGCGGCGGCGCGCCCGCGGGCGCGCGGCACCCGCCCAACGTGAGCGCCGCACACAGAAGGGCGGCGCGCCAGCCTCTCACGGCGCAGTTTCCCACTCCGGTAGAATCGGCACAGGCGCTCCAACTACTTCAAAGGAACCGCTGGTTGCCTTTGGCGCGAGCCGCGCCAATCCGACCAAGAACCGAGTGGCCCCGAATTTGAAAGAACCGCTGGAAAGTGCTCTTGTCGCTTTTTTCACAAGGGGTATATTATTAGCGGACTGATGAATCCGTCATCTATCTCGCCCGCCGCGAGCGGCCTCGCCGAACGCGGACCATTTCCGAGGGTGTGACGATGGGTGCGGTCGAGAGCCGCAAGCCGGGCCGCCCGCGTGACCCGGACCTTGAAGCCCGGCGCAAGGCCCAGATTCTGGACACCGCCGCGCGCGTGTTCGCCACTTACGGGTTCGCCAACACGCAGGTTCAGACCATCGCCAATCACGTTGGCGTCGGCAACGGCACGGTATACCGCTACTTCCCCACTAAAGAGCAACTGTTCCTCAGCGCGGTCGAGCGCGGGCTGAAGGAACTGGAAGTGGAGATGGACGCGGTACTCGCGCAGCCGCACGCCGGGGCCGACCTGATCCGCGCCGCAGTGCGCGCGTACTTGGGGTTCTTCCACCGCCGGCCGGAGATGACCGAACTGTTCATCCAAGAGCGGGCCGCGTTCCCGCACCACCACCGCCCGTTGTACTTCGTGACGAAGGACGACGAGATGGAGTGCAAGCACGCGGCGTTCTTCAACCGCTTGGTCGAGTCGGGCGCGGTCCGCGCGGTCCCGAAGGAGCGGTTCTTCGCGGTGATCGGCGACCTGCTGTACGGCACCATCCTCACGAACCTGCTGACGAACCGGCCGAGCGACCCGGACGCGCAAGCGACCGACGTACTCGACGTGATCCTCCACGGCCTGCTGACTGAGTAGTGAGGAGTCAGGAGTCAGGAGTCAGGAGTTTCGGGATCATGTCGCGCGAGGGTGAGACGATGACACAGCCACGAACAGCGCAGTGCAGAGGAACCGCACGGCGGCTTCGTTCTTTTCTGCTCACTCCCCACTCCTTACTCCTCACTCTCCTCCTGCTCGCGGGGTGCGGGCCGAAGCCGGGGACGAGCGCGAAGTCCGACGAGCCGAAGCCGGTGCCGGTCACGGTGGCCGCGTCCAAGGCGCAGACCCTGCGCCGCACCGTACCCGTGAGCGGCACGCTGTACCCCTACGAAGACGTGATGCTCGCCCCGAAGGTCGGCGGGAAGGTCGTGCGCGCGCTGCGCGACGTGGGCGACCGCGTCGCGCCCGGCGAACTGTTGCTCGAGATCGACCCCACCGAGTACCGCATCGCGGTGGAACACGCCCGCCCCGCGTACACGGCCGAGTTGCGCCGTCTCAAGTTGGCCGACGTGTCGATCACCGACGCGGCGTTCGAGAAGCACCTCGACAAGCTCGACGCGGTGGTCGAAGCGCGGGCCAACTTCGCGCTCGCGAGGTCGGAACAGGCCCGCATCGCGGAGGGCGTGAAGAACGGGGCCGAGTCGCGCCAAGCGCTCGACAGCGCGGTGAACCGGCTCGCGGTGGCCGAGGCCCGCGTGGAACTGGCCCTGACCGATGCCCGCGTGCTGCTCAGCAACGCCCGCCGACTGAAAGCCGCGCTCGACGACGCCGAGCGCCGCCTCGCCGACACCGAACTGCGCGCGCCGGTGCCCCCGGAGTGGAACGACTGGCTCAAACTCGTCGGCCCCACCACGACCCCGTTCAAGTACGCGGTGGCCGACAAGCGCGTCTCGGCCGGCTCGCCGGTCGAGGCCATGCCAGTCACGAACTGCTACCGCTTGGTGATCGACCACGCGCTGAAGTTCAGGGCCGCCGTGCCCGAGCGCTACGCCCCGGAAGTGACCGTCGGCCAGCAGGTCGAGATCGTCGTGGACGCGCACGCGAACAAAACGTTCGCCGGCGTCGTGGCCCGCATCAACCCGACCACGGACGTGACGAACCGCTCGTTCGGGGTCGTGATCGGCGTGCGCAACGGCGACGGCAAGCTGAAAGCCGGGGGGTTCGCCACCGCGGAAATCGTCGTCGGTTCCGAGAGCGTCGTCACGGTCCCTCCGGAAGCGCTCGTCCAGTTCGCCGGCGTGAACAAGGTGTTCGTCGTGAACGGCGACGCGGCCAAGGTGGTCGAGGTGACGATCGGCACGCGCGACAAGGACTGGATCGAGGTGGGCGGTCTGCCCGCGGGCGCAAAGGTCATCACCAGCGGCCACTCGCAACTCGTGGACGGCGCGCCGATCCGCGTTCGGTAACGGAAAGAAATTGTCACCACAAAGGCAGAAAGGTCACACAAAGGGGCACAGAGGAAACAGAAGACTGGGTTCGAGACGTTCTGACGTTCGACTCTGATGCTTGTCTTTAAAACTCTCTTCTTGCCTGCTCTCTGTGTTCCTTTGTGTGAGCTTCTCCCCCGCTCGGCGGGGCCCCTCTTTGTGGTGAAGTCGTCTGTCTTCCATTAAGGCAGCCCCATGAGCATTTGGGATATTTGCATCCGCCGGCCGGTGTTCACCACGATGCTCGTGCTCGGGCCGGTGGTGCTCGGCCTCGCGTCGTACTCGCGGCTCGGCGTCGAGCTGTTCCCCAACGTGGACGTGCCCGTCGTCGTCGTCACCACGACGCTGCGCGGCGCGGGCGTCGAGGAGATGGAATCGAGCGTGACGCGCCCGGTCGAAGAGGCCGTGAACACCGTGTCGGGCATCGACGAGCTGCGCTCGACCACGCGCGAGGGCCTCTCCACCGTCGTCATCGGGTTCAAGTTGGAGCGCAACGGCGATGTGGCGGCGCAGGACGTGCGCGACAAGGTGTCCACGCTGCTCCCGCGGCTCCCCTACGGCACCGACCCGCCGGTTGTGGAGAAGTTCAACTTGGACGCCTCCCCGGTGGTCACGGTGGTCGTGTCCGGCGGGCCGGGGCGCAAACTCCGCGAGATCACCGAGATCGCCAAGAAGCAGATCAAGGAAGACCTCGAAGCCGTGACCGGGGTCGGCGCGGTGGTGCTGGTCGGCGGCGAGCAGCGTGCCATCAGCATCACCTTGAAGCCGCACAAGCTGCGCGACCCGGAGTTCAACCTGACGGCCGAGGACGTGCGCCGCGCGCTGGCCGCGCAGAACATCGAACTGCCCGGTGGCAAGGTCGATAGCGGGCGCGTCGAACAGGTGCTCCGCGTGACCGGGCGCGTGACCGCCCCGGAAGCGTTCGAGAACCTCATCATCGCCACGCGCGTCAACAAGGATGGGTTGAAGACGGTGATCCGCGTCAAGGACGTGGCGACCGTCAAGGACGACGTCGAGGAGCCGCGCGGCAAGTCGCGGTTGGACGGCCGCACCGCCGTCAGCCTCATCATCCAGAAGCAGAGCGGCGGGAACACCGTCGCCGTGGCCGAGGCCGTCAAAGCCCGGTTGGAGAAGATCAAACCGAACCTGCCCCCGGACATCTCGACCGAGGTGATCCGGGACCAGTCGAAGTTCATCAAGGGGTCCATCGAGGAAGTGAAGTTCCACTTGGTGCTGGCCGCGTTCCTCGTGGTCGGCACGATCTTCATCTTCCTGCGCGACTGGCGGGCCACGTTGATCGCCGCGACCGCGGTGCCCACCAGCATCGTCGGCGCGTTCGCGTTCATGGACCTGATGGGGTTCTCACTGAACAACATGACACTGCTCGGCCTGATCCTCGCGGTCGGTATCGTGATCGACGACGCGGTGGTGGTTCTGGAGAACGTGTTCCGCCACATGGAGCGCGACGGCACCAGCGGCTGGGACGCGGCGAGCAAGGCGACGAAGGAAATCGCGCTCGCGGTCATCGCGACGACGCTCTCGCTCGCGGTCATCTTCGCGCCCATCGCGTTCATGTCCGGGCAGGTCGGCCGGTTCTTCAACAGCTTCGGGTTCGTGGTGGCGTTCTCGATCCTGCTCAGCATGGGCGTCAGCTTCACCCTGACGCCCATGCTGTGCGCGCGGCTGCTGAAGCCGCTCGCGGTTCCGCACGGCACACACTCTGGTGCGAAGTCGCAAGCGACTTCCGGGTTCCTCACGCGCGCCTACGTCGCGACCCTCGGCTGGTCGCTGCGGCACCGCTGGGTGATCGTGCTCGCCACCGTGCTCACGTTCCTCAGCACACCGGTGCTGTTCGCCGTCGTCGGCACCGACTTCGTGCCGAAGGACGACCAGAGCGAGTTCGAGGTCGCGCTCACCCTGAAAGAGGGCACAACGCTGAAGCGGGCCGACGAGCAGGTCGCGGAGATCGAGGAGCGGTTGAAGCAGGTCCGCGGGGTCACGAACGTGTTCACCGTGATCGGCCCCACCGACGGCCGCTCCCCCAAGGGTCAGGGCGACGTCACGAAGGTGAACGTCTATTGCCGGCTGATCGACCTGCGCGAGCGGAACTACTCGCAGCGCGACGCGATGGCCGACGCCCGCCGGATGCTCGCGGACTACCCGGACCTGCGCGCCGCGGTGCAGGACGTGAACATCTTCAGTTCGAGCGCGTTCAAGAACGCGCAGCTCGACCTGAGCATCCGGGGGCCGGACGGCGCGAAACTGGAGGAGTACGCGGCCCAGATCGTGAAGAAAATGCGCGCGAACCCAAAGTTCTCGGACGTGGACACGAACGCCGCGAGCCGCAGCCCGGAGCTTCAGGTGCGCATCGACCGGCAGCGCGCCGCGGACCAGCGCGTGAACGTGCAGGGCGTGGCGACCGCGCTCGGACTGCTGGTCGGCGGCGAGCCGGTCACGAAGTTCAAGGAGGGCGCGGACCAGTACGACGTGTGGCTGAGGGCCGCGCTCCCCGGGCGCGACCGCCCCGCGGCCATCGACGCCCTCACCGTGCCCGACGCCTCCGGCAAGCCGGTCGAGCTGCGCACGTTCGCCGTGCTCGCCGACGAGCGCGGCCCGGCCACCATCGAGCGGTTCGGTCGCCAGCGGCAGATCGGCATTCAGTGCAACTTCGCGCCCAACGTCGCCCTCGGCGACGCACTCCCCGAGGTGCAGCAGTACGTGAACGAACTGAACCTGCCGCCGGAGTACCGCACCGAGTTCCTCGGCGAGGCCAAACTGATGGCCGACTCGAACGCCAACTTCCTGCTCGCGTTCCTGCTGGCGTTCGCGTTCATGTACATGATCCTCGCGGCCCAGTTCGAGAGCCTCGTTCACCCCGTCACGATCCTCATGGCGGTGCCGCTCACGCTCCCGTTCGCGCTGATCTCGCTCATGCTCCTACAAACGCCGCTCGACGTGTACGCGATGATCGGCCTGTTCATGCTGTTCGGGATCGTGAAGAAGAACGGCATCTTGCAGGTGGACTACACGAACGTGCTGCGGGCGGAAGGTCTGCCGCGCGACGAAGCCATCCTGAAGGCGAACGAGGCCCGGTTCCGGCCAATCCTGATGACGACCGTGATGCTGGTCGCCGCGATGATCCCCATCGCCACCGGCCGCGGCCCCGGCGCGGGCGCGCGCGCGAGCATGGCGAAGGTGATCCTCGGCGGGCAACTGCTCTCGCTGCTGCTGTCGCTGCTGGTCACGCCGGTCGCGTACTCGATCTGGGACGACCTGCTGAACTGGGGCAAGCGACAGGCGGCGCGGTTCCGCCGCGCGCCGGCCGCGACCGACGCGGTGAAGCCGCCGGAGCCTACCGAAGCGCCGGAGCCGGAGGCGGCGCGCGTGAAGGAACACGAAGCGGCCCCGGCCGGTTCGTGACCGCGGGGCGCGCGAAAAACTCTCATTCCTTTCCTCTTGCATCTTGGGCGGCGCGCCCGATGATGCACGTTCCGGGGCCGGCTCGCGCCCCGGTTCGCCTCCCCATGTTACGCTCCGCCCCGAGGGCGAGCGGAGCGGTTCTTACCGAGGACCGAGATGCGCACCAAGCTGCTTGTGGCCGCGGTCGTGCTGGCGTCGGCCGCCGTCGGCCGGGCCGACGAGGGCCTGACCAAGGGCACCCCGGAACTGAAGTCCGCGACCACGCTCGCGTTCGGGCCGAAGGGCGTGCTGTTCGTCGGCGACTCCGCCGGCGCGACGATCTTCGCCATCGACACCGGCGACACCAAGTCCGCGGGCGACAAGCCCCTCAACGTCGAGAAACTCGATTCCAAGGTCGCCAGCGCGCTGGGCGTGACCGACGGCGTGCGCATCACCGACGTGAAGGTGAACCCGGCGTCCGGCAACGTGTACGTGAGCGCCACCCGCGGTACCGGGGCCGGCACGCCGGCGCTGCTGAAGGTCGCGCGCGACGGCACCGTCAGCGCCGTGTCGCTGAAGGACATCCCGTTCGCCAGCATCAAGATCCCGAACCCCGGCACCGGCGGCAAGGGCCCGCCGCAGGTCATCACGCAAATGTCGTTCGTAAGCGGCAAGCTCATCGTCGCGGGTCTGTCGAGCGAAGAGTTCGCCAGCACCCTGCGCGTGATCCCGTTCCCGTTCAAGGAAGCCGACAAGGGCGCGGGCATCCAAATCTTCCACGCCGCGCACAACGGCCGGCTCGAAACGAACTCGCCGATCCGCACGTTCGTGGCCTACAAGATCGGCAAGGAAGACCACATCATGGCCGCGTACACCTGCACGCCGCTGGTCAAGATTCCGGTGTCCGAGCTGAAGGCCGGGGCGAAGGTGAAGGGCACGACCATCGCGGAACTGGGCAACCAGAACCAACCGCTCGATATGATCGTGTACACGAAGGGCGGCAAGGACTACGTGCTGATGGCGAACTCGCGGCACGGCATCCTGAAGCTAGCCGCGGCCGACTTCGAGAGCGCGGTGGCGCTGAAGGACCCGGTCAAGGGCGGCGGCACCGCGGGCGTGAAGGCCGAGAACGTCGCGGAACTGAAGGACGTGGTGCAACTCGACAAGCTCGACGACGGCCACGCGCTGATCCTGAACAAGGCCGGCGACCTGAAGACCGTACCGCTCCCGTAGTGGCGACCGCGGCGCGCGGGGCGCTCGCCCCGCGCGCCGTTTCCGATTCCGCACTTCCACTGCCCCGCGCGCGGCCCGATAATGGCCTCACCCCGCGGAGGCCCCTCCTCATGCTTCTAGTCGGCAACCGAACCACGCGCACCTGCGCCGGGCCGCACCGCCGCGCGTTCCTTCAGGTCGGCGCGTCCAGCGTCCTCGGGCTGTCGCTCGCGGACCTGCTGCGCGTGCGGGCCAACGGCGCGAGCGGCGCGAAGGCCAAGGCCGTGATCCTGCTGTGGCTGTGGGGGGGGCCGAGCCAACTCGACACCTTCGACCCGAAGCCGGGCGCGGCCCTCGACTTCCGCGGGCCGTTCGGCACCATCCCCACGCGCGTCCCCGGCGTGCGGTTCGGCGAACTGTTCCCCGAATTGGCGAAGCACACCGACAAGCTCGCGGTGATCCGCTCGCTGCGCACGCTCTCGAACGACCACGGCATCGCCGGCACCATCGGGCTAACGGGCAGCGCCGCCGGCGGCACCGGCCTCGACGGCAAACCGCTACAAGGCTCCGCGCGCCCCGCGCTCGGCTCTGTCGTGGCGAAGGCCACCCAAACCACCCCGCAGCGCAAGCAAGGGCAGTCCGGCATTCACCCCTTCTGGGTGATCGGCGGCAAGCTCCATCAGGGGAAGAAGGCGATCATCGGCGAGGGCGGCGGGCCGCTCGGCGCGGCGTGGGACCCGTTCCGGCTCGAGTACGACCCGGCCACCGGCACGAAGATCCCCGCGCTCCAGCTTCCCAAGGAACTGACCCCGGAGCGCATGGCCGACCGGCAGAAGCTGCTCGGCGCGCTCGCCAACGCCGACCGCCGGGCCAGCGAACTCGGCGCGGCCGGCGCGCTCTCCGAATACCGCGGGCGGGCGCTGGCGATGCTCACCTCGACGACCGCCGCGGCCGGGTTCGACCTCTCGAAAGAGACCGACGCCACAAAGGACACCTACGGCCGCACGCGGTTCGGCCAGTCGTGCCTGCTCGCGCGCCGACTGGTCGAAGCCGGCGTGCCGTTCGTGCAGGTGAACTGGAGCGACCACGTCGAGGCCGAGGAAGACAGCGGCGACGGCGGCTGGGACCACCACTACCGCAACTTCCAGATCATGCAGGACCGCCACGCCCCGTGGCTCGATCAGTCGATGAGCGCGCTGCTTTCCGACCTGCACGACCGCAAGATGCTCGACAGCACGCTCGTGCTCGCGGTGGGCGAGTTCGGGCGCTCGCCGAAGATCAACGACAAGGCCGGGCGCGAGCACCACCCGGACTGCTACTGCGCGCTGGTCGCGGGCGGCGGGGTGAAGGGCGGGCGGTTCGTGGGCACCAGCGATAAGGTCGCGGCGAAGCCGGCCGACACGCCGCTGACGCCGGCCGACCTGAACGCCACCGTGCAGCACGCCATCGGCCTAACGAGCGAGCAAATCACCGGGTTGGGCCTCACCCCCGCCGGCCGCGTGATCGAAGAGCTGTTTTGACGCGCCTATCATGACGGTAGTTGCGAAGAGGTGCCACCATGCCGGTAAACGAACGACTGGTCGAAGAACTCGCACAACTGGACGATGCCGACTTCGTGGCGGTGATCGAGCGCGTCCGACGCGAGCGCACGACGCGCCGCCCGCCGGCCCCGGAGCGTCCGAAGACCGCCGACCGCGACGCGCTGGCCCGGTGGTACGCGACGCGCCACATGAGCGTGGACCCCACCATTCGCGAGGTAATTTACCTGCCGGAGCGCGCCCCGGCGGACGAGATTCGGTTGATCGAGATCAACGCGCTGTCCGCGGTACCGGATTCCGCGCCCGTCGAGGCGCTCGATTTCGGGGCCGACATCGACCTGCCCGGCGAGCACCGGTTGTTCGTCGCCGACGTCACCCCGGCGCAGTGGGACCGCATCCGGGCCGGCTCACTCGCGCTGCCCGACGGGTGGGGGCTGGCGGGCAACCGCGCCTTCGGCCGGAGGTAGCGGCCGTGGACGCCGAACAAGCCCTGTACCTGAAGCAATCGCGATCCGACCTGCGCGCCTTCGATCTGTTGCAATCGGCCGACTATTGCCACCAAGTGCACTACCTCCAAATGGCGACCGAGAAGCTCGCGAAGGCGTACTTCTGGCGTGCGGGACAACCCCTCAAGAAGCGCCACGACTACTTCCTGAAGTTCATGCGCGCGATCGGGGGCGACGGGAACGTCGGCAAGGTGGTGGGCATCAAGACGAGCGACCACTGGGAGGCCTACATCGACGGCATCTTGCCCGTCGCGCAGGTCATCGAAGCAATGGCCCCGTCTGAGGCCGACGACGGGCCGAACGCCGAGTACCCGTGGCCCCACGAGGCCCCGACCGACGCACCGGCGAGTTATCGGTTCCCGCTCACGGACGAGCTGTTCAGCCCACGCGGCAAGCGGTTCCTCGACATCCTGCGCCGGTTGCTGAATCGGTTCGAGCAGTACGCCTAACCCGCCCCGGAGCCACGCCGTGTTCACTCCACGCACCGTACTGGTGCTGATCACCCTGTTACCCGCTCACCCTTTCGCCCCTTCGCTGAAGGCCGAGGAGCCGGCGCGCCTGACCACCGACGGCAGTTTCAAGCAGAACCTCCAGTGGTCGCCGGACGGCAAGACGCTGCTGTTCACGCGCATCCACGAGGGCAAGATGAGCCTGTGGACCATGCCCGCCGAGGGCGGCGCGATGAAGCGGTTGCTACCGGATCACAAGGAACCGCACTTCGACGGCCACTACTCCAAAGACGGCAAGCGGATCGTGTACGTGTACGACCAGCTTCAGGGCACCGACGGCAAGCTGCGCATCAACGTGTGCAACGCCGACGGCACCGACGACGGGACGCTCGTGCCGCACAAGGCGTTCGAGGAGTCGCCGCGGTTCGCCCCGGACGGCAAGCGGGTGCTGTGGGTGTCAACGCGCGACGGGAACCCGGACCTGTACACGGTGGGCACCGACGGCAAGGACATCAAGCGCCTCACCAACGACCCGGCCTACGACCTGCACCCGGCGTTCTCCCCAGACGGAACGCAGATCGCGTTCGCCAGCGGGCGCAGCGGGCGGCAGAAGGTCCACCTGATGACCGCGGACGGCAGCAAGGTCACGAAGCTGACCGACGGCGAGTTCCTCGATGCGTGGCCGACGTGGAACCCGGACGGCAAGCGCCTCGCGTTCGTCTCGAACCGGAGCGGGAACTACGACATTTGGCTGATGACGAGCGCGGGCAAGGAGTTGGTAAACGTGACCGCGCACAAGGCACAGGACACGTCCCCCGCGTGGCACCCGCAGGGGAAGAAGCTGGCGTTCGTCTCGACCCGCGGCGGCGGGAGTGACGTGTACGTGATCGAGGTCAAGTGAGCGCTACTTCAAATCGATGTCGTAGGTCTGCTCGTCGCCGGTCATTTGGAACTTGAGCCCGCCCGGTTCGGCGCTGTACTTGCCGGGCGGTTCGACGCCCTTCGGCGGGGGCGGCGCGTCCTTCAGCCCGCCCTTCGGGGTCACGAGGCCGCCCGGCGCTTTCGGGGTGCCCTTCACCAGCACCACGACCTCCCCTTTGGGCGGGGCCTTGATCTTGTACGTGCCGTCGTCGGCGATGGGGCACGCGGCCTGCTCTTGTCGCGCCCGACGAACACGACCTCGCCGGCCACGGGCTGCCCGTTGTACGTCACCTTGCCGGTGACGAGGTCGGCGCTCGCGCCGCACCCGGTCGCCACGAACCCGATCAGTGCCGCGAGCACCGCGCCCGCGCTCCGCTTCCGCATGATGTGAACCTCGGTGGGGGGGAATCGAGCGCGGGGCCGCGCGGCCCCGCGCGCCGCGCGGCTACCAGTTCGACAGCACTTGACCGTCGTCCGGGGTCACGGCGGAGTACCAGTTGGTGGCGCTCACGCCGGCGGTCACGCCCTTCACGCTCCCGTCCATCAGCAGTACTTGGCAGCTCGCGTGGGCCGTGCTCGGCCCGTACGGGTGGGCCGAACTCGACTTCGCCCCGGTCTGCGGGGTGTAACTTGACGCCGAGTACAGGCCGATGTGCGACGAGTAGTTCGCGCCGTAGTTGACGTAGGTGAGCCACGCGGCGTTCGCGAAGCTGGTGTACGACGCGAAACTGGTGAACCGCTCGCCCACCGCGACCGTGTTCGAGGTGCCGTCCGGGATGTTGGCGACCGTGTACTTCGCGGTGTACCCGGTGCCGGTCCCGAACATCTGGTAGTTCGGGGCGTAGCTGGTGCCCGCGTAGGTCGTGTATGGCCCGCTCGACATGAGGCCGGCGTTGTGGCTGCTATCCGAGGGGCAGAGGAACGTCTTCACGACGCGGTTGGTCAGGTTGTACACGTACCCGCCCTTGTACTGGTTCGCGAGGTTGTCCTGCTCCATGTACGGGAGCAGCGCGCCCCAGAAGTTGTCGTAGTAGGCGGGCTGGCCGCCGGGGTAGTACGGGCTGAACGGCGGCAGCTTGTCTTGGTTCGCGGAGGCGTAGTTGTGGACCGCCTTCCCGAACTGGCTCAGGTTGTTGGAGCAGCTCATGCGCGCGGCGGCCTCGCGCACCTTCTGCACGGCCGGGAGCAGCAGCCCGATGAGGATCGCGATGATCGCGATGACCACCAACAATTCGATGAGCGTGAACCCGCGCGGCTCGCGCGGGCGCATGGGACTGGTTCGCATGAGTCTCCCCAAGAAGTCGAAGCGATGAGTGCGCCGCGCTCGCGCGGCAGGGGCGGGAACGGAGAGGCGACGAACCGGGGAGGAGTTGGTCGTGGGGGACATCGCAATCGCTGTGCCACACAGCCGGCGCGCGCTCCGCGACGAGCGCGCCCGGCCATTGTAACAACGGATTTCTGCACATTTTTCCGCGCCGCGGGCGAACAGCCCGGTACCGCCCGGTGCCCGCGCCCCGGGCCGCCGTGCCCGCGAACCGGGCGACTTTCGCTTGCCCGCGCGCCCCGCCGGCGCACAATTGGTTCCGAACGCTGGCGCGGCCCGCCCGTTCGCCCGGTGCGCCCTACCCCTGCGGCCCTCCCATGAACGACCGCGAACTGCTCTTCGCCGCGATCCTCGCCGCCCCGGACGAGGACACCCCGCGCCTCATGTACGCCGACTGGCTCATGGACAACGGCGACCCGGCCCGCGGGAACTTCGTCCGCCTTCAGGTCGAGGCCGCGAAGCAGGAGCCGTTCGGCCCGGACGCGCGCAAACTGGCGGCCGAGGCCGAGCGCGCGTACCAGAGCCGCGGCGCGGACTGGGAGGCCGAACTGCGCGGCCGGGTCGCCGACTGGCACTACGCCCGCGGGTTCGTCGAGCGGGTCCGCGTCGACGCGGCCACGTTCCCCGACCGCGCCGCGGACCTGTTCGCCGCCGCGCCGGTCCGCGCCCTCGACCTCGTGCGCACCACCGGGTACGCCGAACTCGACCCGTTCTTCGCCGTGCCGCAGTTGGCGCACGTGACGCGCCTCGACCTCTCGCACCTGACGTTCGCGCCCTACGAGGTGGACCCGCTGCCGGCGTGCCCGCACCTCGCGAACCTCACCGACCTGAGCGTCCGCGGGCAGTTCGTGATGCCCCAGTGGTTGGGCGCGCTGCTCGACGGCCCGCACCTGCCGGCCCTCGAAGGGCTGGACGTGGGCGACCTGTCGCACCTCGGCCCGGTGCTGTCCGACACGTTCCCGCAACTCGACCACCGCCGGGTCCGCCGGCTCGACCTGACGCGCGTCACGTTCTCGTCCGAAGAGGTGCAGCGCGTCCTCAGCAGCCGGTGCCTGCGCGAGGTGGAGGAGCTGCGCCTCGGCTGGCTCCCGCTGGCCGGGCGCTCCGGGCCGCTGGCCCTGCTCACGTTGGGGTGGGTGCTGCCGCTGGACCGGCTCCGCGTACTCGACCTGAGCGGCCAGCGCGTCGGGAACGGGGGCGTAGTGGAACTGGTGCAGGCGCTGACGCGCCTGCGCGGGCCGGCCCCGCTCCGGTGGCTCGGGCTGGCGAACAACAACCTCGGCGCGGAGGGCGCGCGCGCGCTGGTGAACTCCGACCCGGCCCGGCTGGACCTGTACTACCTGAACGTGTACGGCAACGCCGACCTCACGGCCGCGCACCGCGCGCAGTTACAGACCCGGTTCCCGCGCGCCGTCGTCGACGCCACGCGCCCCGCCTGAGCGCGCCCGAACTGGCGCAAATCAACATCGGTTGCACAACGCCCGCGCCCCTTCTTTGTGGTGACAGCCAGAGGCCCGTCACCACAAAGAAGGGGCGAAAGCAAGATCGGTTGCACAACCGGCGCGCCCGCCTTCTGGCCCAACGGGGCCATCGGCAATAGGCCGGGGTTTCGACGCCGGACGCACAACCGATTGCACAACGTCCCCTGCCCCGCCCGCGCCGCCGAAGTTGCAAATCGCTCCACTCTGGTACAACTGGCGCATATTAGAATGACGCCCGGCCGCGCCGCCGAAGTCGCAAAACGAACAAGTGTAGTACGACTGGCACGTATTAGAATGTGGCCCGCGCGACGGCACCGCGCACCCGGTTGTGAATCGGCGGTGGCGGTCGGCGCGACGCATGACGGCCCCTCGGTGCGGCGCGCGGGTTCGCGCGCCGGCCCATAACGTGTACACTTAACCATAGTATACGCAGTGGCATTAAGCGTCGACGGCCGGAGCGCACTTTTGCGCGCAATTCGGAAGGGAAAAAGACGGCCGGGACGAACCCGGCCGCGCGCGAGGGCGACGCCGCCGGGCGCGTCACTTCTGGTAGATGGGGAGGTAGTGGGTGGGCACACTGAGGATCAGCACCGCGATGCTGGTCTGGTAGGCCGCGCCGTAGGCGGCCTCGCGGCTGGGGTCGTACCACGAGCCGTCTTCCTTCTGGTACCGCGGGGCCAAGAGGCGGTCGCGCATGCGCTTGTAGTACTTCTCCCAGCGCTCGTCGCCGACTTGGTTCATGGCGTGGCAGGCGTAGTAGTGGCCGTACCAGTAGTGGCCGCGGTCGTCGGCGGTGCGCTCGAGGTAGTCCACGGCGTTCTTGATCTCGTCGGCGTCGTACTTGCCGCACAGTTGCAGCACGCACACCCCGGCCGCGGTGCGGGCGTACCCGGCGACGCCCCCGTAGGGCTGGTACTTGTACCCGCCGCTGCGCCGGTCGTAGCAGCGGTTCACGTACTTGATGGCGTCGTCCATCACCTTGTCCGGCACGTGGATGCCGGCGTCCTTCGCCCCGCGCAGGGCCATCACCTGCATGATGGTAACGGAGATGTCGGCCCCGGTCGGCGACGGGTCGTAGCGCCACCCGCCCTCGTTGTTCTGGGTCTTCACGATCAGTTCGATGCTGCGCTTGGTGATCTTCTTCACGTCCTCGTCGCCGGTCATGCCGTAGGCCTGCGTGAGGGCGAGCGCGGCCATGCCGTGGCAGTACATGTTGCCGCCGCGCGCGCCCACGAGGTAGCCGTCCTCGCGGGCGGTGGAGCACAGGTACCGCACGCCCTTCGCCACCACCTTGCCGTGGTCCCCCTGATTGGGCATGTGGCCGTTCGCCATGAACGCGAGCAGGGTGAACCCGGTGATCGCGGTGTTGCCCCACGAGCCGTCGGTTTCCTGCTTCTCGGCGAGGAACTTGAGCGCCTTATCGACGGCCTTCTTCGTCTCCGCGTCCATCTTCACGTTGTCCTTGGGGACGACGCTGAGCGGCTTGTCGTCTTTCGCCGGCGGCTGCGTGGCGGCGGGCGACGCGAGCAACCCGACGAGCGCGGCGGCGAGAACGGGCCCGAGGACGAGGCGGCGCATGGGATGGTCCTTGTGTAGGACAGGCCTCTGGCCTGTTATTGCGAGACAGGCCAGAGGCCCGTCCTACAAGAAGGGGCCGGTGAACCGACGCGCTCGATTCACCGGCCCGGAGGTTTGCAGGTCGCGGCGGGGGGTTACTTCCCGGCCGGCTTGCCGTTCTTGATGTTGATGTTGTACTGCTTGATCAGTTCGCGGAACTCGGCCGGGAACTGGGTGTCGCTGGCCTGTTGGACCTTGTCGCGGTCCTTGTTGCGGAGCTTGATGAAGTTGCCGTCGCCGGTGGCGTTGTTCCCGGTGGAGCCGGCGTTCTTCAGCTTCTCCCCGCCCATCATGTCGCCTTCACCCATGCCCATGTTCATCCCCTGCTGGGCGTTGTTCCCCATGCCCATCCCCATCATGCCCATGCCCATGCCCATGCCCATGCCCATGCCCATGCCCATCCCCATGCCCATCCCCATCCCCATACCCATGCCCATGCCCATCCCCATCCCCATCCCGGGCATCATGCCCATGCCCATGCCCATCCCGGCCATCGCCATCTGACCCATGCCGGGTTGCGAGCCCATCATGCCTTGGGCCATCGCCGCTTGGTTGAGTGTGTCGAGGGCCTGTTGCAAGTTCTGGGCGGCCTGCTGTTGGTTCATACCGGCTTGGCCGGGCTGACCCTGTTGCAGTTGGTTCTGGGCCTGTTGCAGTTGGTTCTGGGCCTGTTGCAGTTGGTTCTGAACGGCCATCGGCGCGTTGGCTTGAGCCTGTTGTAGCGCGGCTTGCGCGGCTTGGTTGGCCTGCTGCGACTGCTGGAGCGCCTTCGTCGCGTCGAGCACCTGCTGTTGCTGCTTCGCGAGATCGTTGTTCGGCATCCCCATCATCCCCATCCCCATCATGCCGCCCATGCCCATCATGCCCTTGTCGCCCATACCCATCATCCCCATGCCCATCATCCCCATGCCCGGTTGCATGCCCTTCATATCACCCATCATCCCCATGCCCGGTTGCATGCCCTTCATATCACCCATCATGCCCATACCGGGCTGCATGCCTTTCTTGTCGCCCATCATGCCCATGCCGGGCTGCATGCCCTTCATATCACCCATCATCCCCGGTTGCATGCCCTTCATGTCGCCCATCATCCCCATCATGCCGGGTTGCATGCCCTTCATATCACCCATCATACCCTTCATATCACCCATCATGCCGGGTTGCATGCCCTTCATATCACCCATCATACCCTTCATGTCGCCCATCATGCCCATGGGCATACCCATCATCCCCATCGGCTGCATGCCCTTCATGTCGCCCATCATGCCCATCGGTTGCATGCCCATCATCCCCATCATGGGCTGCATCATCGCGCCCTTCTTGAGTTCGTCGAGGGCCTTCATCTGGTTCTCGATGGCCTTCGGGAGGTCGCCCATTTCGAGGGCTTTGGCGGCCATGTCCGCGGCCTTCGCCGCGTCGGGGAGCATCTGCTTGGCGGCCTGATCCGCGATGTCCTTCTGGAGCTTGGCGATGTCGGGGTTGCCCATCGGCATCATCCCCTTGTTGTCCATCATCATGCCCTTCATGTCGCCCATCATGCCCATCGGCATCATGCCCTTCATGTCCATCATGCCGGCCATGTCCATCATGCCCTTCATGTCGCCCATCATCATCATGCCGGCCATCGGCATCATGCCCTTGTTGTCCATGGGCATGGGGTTGAGGGCCATTTGCGCCATCATGGCCTGCATCGCGGCCATGTTCGCCTGCTCGATGGCCTTGGCGAGTTGCTGCGCGGCCTGTTGCGGGTCCACCTTGTTGGGCTGGAGCGCGGCTTGGTCCGCGGCCTCTTGGCCCTTCTTCTCGTCGATCTTCTTCTGAACGTCCTTGGCGGCGTCGGCGATCTTGTCGGCCGCGTCCTTCGCCTTCTCGCCGCCCATCATGGGCATGTTCATGGCGAGGTCGTTCTTCGCGCCCTCTTGCTTCATGTTGGCGTCGGCGACCTTCATCGCGGCCTCCGGCACTAGCTTTTCGAGTTCCTTACCGACTTCCTTGGTGGGGTCGGTCAGGTCGCCCTGTTTCTTGGCGATGTCGCCGGTGTCGGGCTTCTTGGGGTCGTTGGCGGCCTTGTCCGCGGCCTTCGCCACGTCCTTTTCGTTCTTCGCCAGTTCGTCGAGTTTGCCCTTTAGCATCTCCAACTGCGCGATCTCGGCGCGGCGGTCCTCGATGGCCTTCGCCTGCTTCTCGAGTTCGTTCTTCGCCATCTCCAGCGACTTCAGCGCGTCCTGTTGGTTCGGCTTGGCGTCGTTGGCCTGCTTGTTGTCGAGCTTGTCGGACGCCTGCTTCTGCGAGTCGAGCGCCTTGTCGAGCGCCTGCTTCGCGTCGGTGTTCGGGGGGAGCGGCGTGTTCCGCAGTTCGTCGGTCTTCTTGGCGACGTCCTTCTGCGCGGCGGCGGCGTCCTTGTTGCGGGCCAAGTTGTTCGGGTCGGCCGCGGCCTTCTCGGTCTTGGCGTTGGTGTCCTTCTGGTCCTTGATGATCTTGTCCAGTTGCTCGATGGCCTGCTTGGTGGCGGCGAGCGGATCGACCTTGGCGAGTTCCGCGGCGGCGATCTGCCGGTCGAGTTCGTCCTTGGCGCTCTTCAGCGCTTCGAGGGCCTTCTCCTGCGGCATCTGCGCCGCGGCCGGGTCCTTCTCTTGGCGCAACTTGTCTTCGGCGGTCCACTGTTCCTTCTGAGCCTTGCGGATGTCGGCGGCGACCTCCGGGGCCACATCGTGGGCGGCCTTGGCCGCGTCGCGGGCGGTGAACTCGGCCTTCGTCTGGGCGTTGGC
This sequence comes from Planctomycetota bacterium, assembly GCA_016872595.1. GTDB lineage: Bacteria > Planctomycetota > Planctomycetia > Gemmatales > Gemmataceae > Gemmata. The sequence continues at coordinate 19,352 of VGZJ01000016.1, read as the reverse complement.
GAGGTCGTTGGCGCGGGCGGCCTTCGGGTCGGTCCCTTGGCGGCGGATCTTCTCGACCTCGGCCGGGTCCGGCTTCTCGGCCGTGTCCTTGTTCACCTTCGTCTGCGCGTCGATGGCCTTCTCGACCTGCTTCTTCGCCTCCTTGAGCGCGTCGATGCGGGTGGCCGGCGGGGTGCGGAGCGCGGCGGCGAGGTCCTTCAGTTCCTTCGCGTGGCGGCGCTGATCGGTGGCGGCTTGGAGGAACGCGCCCTGCTTCAGCGCGTTGATGGTGGCGATCATGTCGGACACGAGCTTCGCGCCGCGCGAGGTGGCCTCGGCCTTCTCGACGCGGGCGAGCTGTTCGGGCGAGAGCAGCTTGGCGTTCACCATCGCGTTGATCTGCTTGAACACCGAGGCGACCTCGGTGCGCAGGTCGCCCTGTTCGTTGGCGAGTTCGTCGCGGTCGTCGACGACGACGCCGCGGCGCACGGGCAGCGTGCTGTTCGTGTGGCCCTCGGTGACGAGCTTGATCTGCTTGTCGGCGGCGCGCTCGAGGCGCTCCGCGGCCTCGTCGAGGTTCTTGATGACGTCGAGCTGGCCGAGCATCACCTTCAGTTGCTGGACGATGGCGAGGTGCTTGGCGTAGGCGGCCTTCTGCTCGGCGGTCGCGGTGGCCGGGTTCGGTGCGGTCGCGGCCTTCTCGAGGTGCTCCAGCACCTCGGCGATCTGGGTCTTGCTCAGCCCCTTCAGGCCGGTGGCGACGTCGTCGAGCATCTTCTGCTCGGCGGTCGGGCTGAGCCGCTGGAAGGTCATGGCGTCGAGGGTCGAGGAGGCGCGGCGCACGGCCTCGTCCACCTTCGCCTTGATTTCCTTCTGCTTGTCGCGCTGCTTGGCCGGGTCGAGGTCGTTGGACCGGGACACGGACAGCGGAACGAGCGTCGCGACGAGGGCGAAAGCAGCCGCGTAGCGGCAACAGCGACCGGCGGTCATCGGCGGGCCTCCTTGAGGCGGGTGGGGCGCGGAGAGCGGCACCCTGGTGAGGATTCAGTAAGTATCTGATCGTCCGGGCGGGAAAGCAACCGGAAACCGAAATCCCGGTTACGCGGCTGTTGCGCCCCGTTACATTGTGTGTCGCACAACACTTTCTGCAGCCGGCCTCACGAGACCGGAGCCACCCCTCATCTTCGGCTACCGGCCCCACTGAGGCCGGCACAGAGTAAAAGTTACTTCTTCGGCTCGTCCTTCGGCTCCTTCTTCGGTTCGTCCACCTTGAACACGTTCTGCTGGTCTTTCGTCAAGTCGCGGAGCTTGTCCTGTAGCCGGCGGTTCTGCTCGTCACGCATCTTCGTGGCGGCGTAGGCCTCGTCGCTGGTCACGACCAGCTTGCGGCGGGCCTCTTTGGTGTACCCCGGTAGCGCGCGGCCGGGGTTCTTGTCGTACGCCTCCACGAACAATTCAACCGTGTCGCCGATCTCAAGTTTCGCGACCTTCACCTTCTTGGGGTCGTCCGGGTCGGGGATGTACTTCGTCAGTCGATCCACCTCGAACATGTACCGCCCGCCGGCGTCCAGTCCCGCGGGCACGTCCGGGAACGGCGACGGGAACGAGTAGAACTCGACGTTCTCTCGGAATCTCGCCTCCCGGCTCAGCCCCTGCCACGACTTCTCGAACAGACCCAGGTCGAGCACGTAGTTGCCCACCGTCTTCAGGTCGGCCGTAATGGGCGTGAGTGTGAGCCGGTCGAACACCTTCGCCTCCGGGTCTTGGGCCGGGTGCTGGATGTCGCGGAACCATTCCGGGTACGAATCGACCGCGACCCCGCGCGGGATCACCCGGTACCGCAGGTTCGCCCGGCTGATACCCTGTTCGGACTTCGCGTGATAGATCACCATGACGCGACCACCCTCGGGCAGCGGCATCTTGTCGCCCCACTCGTAATCGACCTTGTGCTTCAGGTTCCCCTCGAACTCGTTGGTCGGGTCCGGGTGGCGGGTCGTTTCGGGCAGGAACGCAACGACCGGCGCGCGGTCCTCCAGCATGCGAACGACACGGCGGATCGCCACCGCATTGGGGAACCCGCGGTCGTCGACCAGTTCCAGCTCGTAGGCGATGGTCTTGTCGGACGTGGGGAACCGCCACGCGGCGCGCTTGCGGGTCTCGGTGTCGAACGCGCCGGGCGGGGGCGCGACCGGCGCGAGCCGGCGCTCGCGCCCGCCGTCGCGCTCGATGGGAACCAAGAGCGCGCTCGTCACCGGCTTGGTGAACGTGGCCTGAATCTGCACGTCGGAGCGCGGCAGCGCGTCGAGCACCTCGCCGCGGTTGGCGTTCTCGCCCTGCCGCTCGTACCGCGAACCGTCCGGTTTGGTGCCGAGGAACCGCGGCAGAATCTGCCACGCCTCGATCTCGTCCGCGGCCGGGGGTGCCTCGAAGATCACCTTGCCCGGTTCGCGCGAGCGCCCGTTGCCGAGCCGCGCGCGGAACCCGAAGTCGCGCGACCCCGCCGGGAGCTTGGTCGCGAAGTACGCCCCGCCGCCGTCGGCCTCCTTCTCGAACTTCAGGTCGTAGTACTCTTCGGACAAATACACGGTCTCGACCCGGGTCAACACGGCGTCGCGGTGCTCCTCGCCCTTCGCCTCGGCGAGCAACTTGGTGATCGCGGTTTCGAGGTCGGCCCGCGGCAGTTCCTTGTCCTTCACCTTGTCGAGCTTGTCGCCCACGAGGTCCGGCAACTTCTTCTTCAACTCGGCCACGGATTGCGCGGACAGCTTGTGGTACGGCACCGGCTCGACGCGCAACCGGCCCACGGCGCTCGTGTCGTAGTCGCCCGTCACGTGGTACCGGATCGTCACCTCGGCCCCGCTCGGCCACACCTCTTGGGTCACGCTCTTGAGGTGGATCGTGCGCGGGATCTCGACGCTCATGAACGCTTGGCGCTTGAGCAGCACGCCCGCCAGTTCGGGCTTCACGGCGGCGAACGCGCCCCAGCCGACCAGCACCGGCAGGGCCGCGGCCAGCGCGAACGCGAGCCGGTTGTAGTTCACCAACTTCAACAGGTTGTGCCGGGCCGACAGCTCGCCGGCCTCGCGCGTCACTTCGGCGATCAGGGTCTTCGACATGCCCTGCGTGCGGGCCTCCGGGCGGTTCAGTTGTACGGCGGTGACGAGCCGGTGCCCGAACTCGGGGATCGCCTTCTCCGCGGAACTCGCCAGCTCGTCGACGGGCGGGGTGCGCCGCCACGGGCGCACGATCAGGTAGAACGCCAGCGCGCCGGCGAGCGCGAGTTGGCCCAGCGACATGCCGTACCGGAGCCACTTCGGGGTCTCGTCCATGATCGCGTTCGGGTCCCAGTTCTCTTGGGCCGCGGCGCGCGGGGCGAACACCCACGTCGAGGTGCGGAACTTGCGCCACGACTCCGAACCGAGGTAGCGGTCGGCGAGCCAGTCGACGGCGCAGGCGACCGCGAGCACCGCGCCGCAGATCGCGACCCAGCGCCCCGCGCCCCACGCCAGCCGGATCGCGCGCTCGACGAAGCGCCACCGCGTCAGTTGTCCGATAAGGTTGGTCATCGTAGGTCGATACTGAGGGCAAAAGACAAAGGCAATTAGCCACAATAAGGCACAAGAACCACAAAATAGACAGCAGACAAAGTTCAATCGAGGAGGCAGAGTTCAAAAGGCTCAGGGCAAAACGTCACAGCCACAAGGGTCTTGATCTCTTTCTCTGTCTTGGGTTTCCTTTTGTGTCTTCTGTGCTTTTTTGTGGCTATTCGTCTTCTCAACTCAGCCCGTTAAACTTGCGCAGGAACCACTCGACCGACAGCAGCAGGATCAGCGCGCCCATCCACCACCAGTTCCACAAGATGCTCTCGCTCCGGCGGGTGAACGGCGTGTACTGCGCGCCGACCTCGTTCGGGAGCTTGTGCAGGTCCTCCTCGTGGTAGAACTTGCCGGGGCTGTCCTTCGCGCCGCTGTCGCCGGCCAGTTGGCGCAGCTCGGCCGCGGCCATCGCGCCCTTCGCCTTCTCGTGGTCCGGGGGCAGCCCGACCCGGTACTCCATGGTAGCGGGCGAGCCGTTCTTCGGGTCGAGGGTCAGTTTGTACCGGCCCTCCTTGTTGAACGGCAGCGGCGACACGTACTCCCCGTCTTGGCCGTCGAGCTTGCGCAGCTTGATCTTCGTGGTGTGGTCCTTGTCGTTCACGTCGCCGTCCACGCGCACCAGCGTGGCCTCGATCTCTTCGGCGGTCAGCCCCTTGAACTTGTCGTCGAGCAGCCGGGCGTACACCTGCCCGCTCTTGCCGGCGACCGGCTCTAACACGTCCAGCGAGAGCTGGGTGAGCTTGGTGCCAACCATGCGGGGCGCGCCGGTTTGGTACACGCACTGGGTCCAGAACCGGCCGAAGTACTTGTCGGCCTCGTTGAACCGCCAGCGCCACGTGTCGTCGAACCCGCAGAACAGGACGTAGCCTTTGCCGAAGTAGTGGCCCACGAGCAGGGGCACGGGCTTGTTGTCCGGTTCCGGGGTGCGGGCCGTGGGGTGAACGAGGAACGTCTCCGCGCCGGGCTTGAGCCGCTGCACCGGGTAGTACCATTCGAGCGGTTGCAGTTGGGCCTTCTTGTCGGTGCGGTTCGGGTCCGGGGGCGGCGGGGGCGGGTCGTTGGGGTTCACGCGCGTGAGCTTGCCCCACACGTCGGCGTTGTCGAGCGGGTCGTCCTCGAGCGCGACCAGCGGGTTCCGCACGGCGTTCGGCGCGAGCACCGGCACGAACGGCTGGTAGTACCGGCCCTCCGGGGGCTGGATCGCGAACGGCACCGGCTTCAGTTCCACCGGCAGCACGTCGGCGATGGACGCCCGCTTCGGGTCGCCCCCGAGCCACCCGCGCGGCGCGCCCCACTTACCCGCGATGTGGATCAGCCCGCCACCCTCCGCCACGAACTCGTTGATCACCTTGTGGTGGTCGTACCGCTCGTCCGTGGAGAAGAACGTCGGCGGGACGTCGCCCAGAATCAGCAGGTCGAACTCGTTGATCAGCTTGCGGAACTCGTCCTTCTCGATGGTCAGGGTGCCGTTCAGTTGGCGGGTGAACTCCTTGAACCACGGGTACCCGGTCTTCATGGCCTCGCGGTCACCTTCCGTCAGGAAGAACATGGCCTCGACGCGCTTGGTGTCGCGCATCAGGGCGCGCTGGAGGAACTTGAAGTCCACCCGCGGCAGGCCGTCCACGACCAGCACCTTGAGCTTCTTCGAGACGATCTGCGTCGAGCGCGTGGCCGCGTCCTTCAGGGTCTCGACGGTGGCCCCGGCTTGGCCGTCGGTCTTCACCTCGATCTCGACGGTGATGTCCTGTTTCTTGAGCGCCGCGTGCTCCTTGGTGGGGGTGAACGTGAGCACCTCGCGCAGGTCGTCGCCCTCCTTCACCGGGATGTTCTTCTTCTCCGTGGCGATCAGGTAGTCGACGCCCTCTTTGCCCTTCGGGTCGCCGTACTTGACGACGATGTTCACGGTGCCGGTGCCGGCGGCGATGCCCTTGACCGCGTACCGCACCGGGATCGAGACGAGGTCGTCGAGGAACACGCTTTCGGGCACGAGCGCGTCGCGCAGGCGGAGCTGACCGAACGACGAGCTGCCGACGCCGTAGATGTGCAGCGGGATCTTGCGCTCGCGGAACCGGGCCGCGAGTTCGGCGAACGTCTTGTCGCTGGCGTTGTCGCGCCCGTCGGTGACGATGACGACCGCGGCCGGCTGCTCGTTCTCGTCGCGGTTCAGCAGCTCGAGCGCGGCGCTGGTCATGGCGGTGCGCGGCGCGTCGGCGGCGAGGGTCTTGAGCCAGTCCGTGGAGGTCGGGTCGCGCCCGGTGCTGGTCGCGCCGAACGTGTAGATCTCGAGCGGCCCGGTCTCCCGGAGCCGCCTGAGCAGGTCCAGCTTGGGGTTCGTGAACGCCTCGCGCGCGACCGCGATGCGGGCCGGCCGGTCCGGGGCCTTCAGCGCGGTCAGCGCGGCGGGGTCGGTGGGGAACGGCTTGTCGGGGTCGATGAGGCCGTAGGCCAGCGCGACGCGCCACTGGTCGTCGAGGGCCGGCCGCGGGTCGTTCTGCGCCATGCTCTCGGACACGTCGATGAGCACCGCGACGGTGCGCTTCCGCTCGCCCTTGCTCTCCGTGACCCACACGGGGCGGAGCAGGAGGAACGCGACGACGAGCACGGTCGCCATGCGAACGGCGGCGAGCACGAGCCGGCGGGCCGGGCTGAGCCGGCCCTGTTCGCGCGCGTACAGCACCCCGACCGCGGCGACCGCGAGCAGCCCCAGCAGCAGCGCGACCTCGCGCCAGAACCAGCCGCGGGTCTGCAGCTCGCCGTCGAGAAGGCCCCAGAACAGGCCGAACAGGGGGGTATCGAATGCCGTGTTCATTGAAGGTTGCACTCAGTTCGTTTCTTCGTGTGCGCGTCTCGAACAGGGGCCGACGCCCCCGCTCGTCGTCAGGCGGCGCGCTCGCAGGCCCACACCTCTCCCCCACGCTTTGCGGGGCGAGGTCGCCGCCGGCTTTGCGGCGGCGGGTGAGGGGGCTTCTGTCTTCTGCCCTCTACTTCGCCTTGCCGCAGAACCACGCCCATGTCGCCTCGGCCACCAGCAGGAACAGGAGGAACAGGAGGGCGTATTCGGTCCACTCGCCGCGGGTGCGGCGCTCGCGCACCGCGGCCTCGGTGTCGGTGCCGGCCGAGAGGATCACCGGGCGGAACCCGAGCACCTTTTCGGCGTCGCCGTCGGTCAGCGTTTCGAGGTTCTCGGTCTCGCGCAGGTCCGGGTTCACGACGTACACCACACCGGTCTCGCCGGTCAGCCCGACCGGGTCCGCCGCGCCGACCGGCACGATGGCGTACTCGCCCGCGACCAGCGTATCGGCCGACGTGACCGTGAGCTTGCCGTTCACCTCTTTGGCGTCCTTCAGTTGCACGCGGGCGCGCGTCTTTTCGCTCGGCTTCGCGGGCTTGATGAGTTCGTACCCGGCCTCGGCCTTCGGCGGGGCCCACGACAGCGGGCTGCCGACCACGCGGGTGCCGCCCGGCACCTTGCGGTTGGTCAGGTGCGAGACGAGGTGGGTGGTCATCGGGATCGCGAGCTGCCCGTCGGACATCATCCGGCCCCAGTTCTCGTCGAGCGACGTGGCGAAGAAGATCACCTCGCCCTGCCCGACCACGCGCGAGGCCACGAGGGGCTTGTTGTCGGTGGTGCGCAGGAGCACGGTCGCGCCGGCCGCGGCCGCGGGCGACTCGTCGAGGTCGATCATGCGGGCCAGTTCGCCGCGGGCCAGCCACTCGGTGTACGGCTTCATCGGGCCGAACACCGAGTTCTCGTCGATGCTGGTGGCGGCGGGCACGAACAGGGCCGCGGGCGTGGTGGTGCGGACCGCGCCGAGCGGGAGCGGGAGCAACCCGGCCCCGTTCGGGCCGAGCGCGCGGTTGTACGCGGCCGGGTTCACGGCGTCGCCGCACCCGACGATGAGGCCGCCGCCGTTCTTGACGAACTCCGCGAGCTTGTCCACGAACGCCGGGGCCATGCCCTGTAGCGGGTTGTCGGTGCGGGCCGCGGCGTTCAACAGGTACACGATGTCCTTTTTCAGCAGCTTGTCGGGGCCGACCTCGTTGGGCGCGACCGTTTCCGTCTCGATGAAGTAGTTGGCGATCTTGTCGCGGTCCTTGTCCGCGTCGAACGGGATCAGGGCCTTGCGCGCGAACCAGTCGCCGGCGTCGGTCTCGCTCTGTTCGGGGCGGCGCGGCGGGGCCACCAGCAGCACCCGCACCTTGTCGCGCACGCCCACCACCTTGTACATGACGTTGTCGCCGTCGATGTCGTCGCCGGTGACGCGCGCGGTCAGGAGCCGCGCCCCGGCCTCGGTCAGGTCGCCGGTCAGCGTCACCGTGGCCGCGTCGCCCGGCTCGATCTCGGCGATCTCGACGCCCTTCTCCTCCACCGGCTTGCCGTCGAGGTCGAGGAACACCTTGATGGCGCGGGCCGGGGTGCGCCCGGTGTTCTTCACCTTCACCACGAACGGCACGCGGGTCTTGGTGTGCGGGATCGCGGCCTCCAGTCGCACCTCGGTAACGGCCACGTTGGTCGTCTTCCGGTCCACGTTCCCGCACCGGATGAAGATCAGGTTCGCCTTCGCCTTGATCTCCTCGCACTTGGGCTTCAGGGCGCTCATCTGGCGGTCGAACCCGGCGCGCTGCATGTCGGTGAACACGTAAATCTCTTTGCTCTCGGCGCGCCCGGTTTCGGCGGCGCTGAGGGCCTCGTTCAGCCCCGGCAGCAGGTCGGTCGAGAGGCTCGTCACCTCCAGCGCCTGAACCAGTTGCTTGGCTTGGTCGCGGTTGAAGCGCGAGACCGGGCCGAGGGCGGTGGCGCGGTCGGCGACGCTAATGACCTGCACGGACGACTTATCCGGGAGCGCGTCGATGATGGCGAGCGCGGCCGCTTTCGCGCGCTCGAGCCGGGTCTTGTCGCCGTCCTTCGCGGCCATCGTGAACGACGTGTCGAAGACGAACACGGCGTCGATGGGCTGGGTGCCGCCGCCCGCGGTGGCCGACTCGCGCCCCGGCCGCGCCAGCGCCAGCGCCAGCAGGATGAGCGCGAGGCACCGCAGCGCGAGCAGCACCCACTCTTGGAACTTGAGGCGGCGGCTGGTCTGTTCGACGGCCTCCTTGAGGAACTTCATGGGGGCCCACGGCAGCGGCTTGTACCGCGCGCGGTAGAAGAAGTGCAGCGCGATCGGGATCGACACCGCCGCGGCACCGGCAAACATGATCGGGGCCAAGAACGTCATCGCTGGGAACCTGTGCGTGCGGGTGTGCGGTTACTTGCGGGTGCCGCGACTGGTGGTTGTGTAGCGGGGCCGCGCCGGGGGCGGTGCGTCGGTCTTCTTCAGCGTCACGACGGTCACGCGCGGCACCTCCTTGCCGTTCTCCTCGGAGCGGAGGCGGGCCTTGAACTCGGTCGGGCGCGGGCCGTCGCCCCCCTTGCTGAACGCGACGACCAACTTGTCGCCGTCGAACTTGTAGATCCACTCCTGCTTCTCCGGCTCGCGCGCCGGGGCCGGGCCACCGCGCTTCGTCCCGGCGAAGGTGCCGCGCGGGCGCGCGTCGGCGTCGAGCACCTCCGTCAGTTTCAACACCTTCGGGTTCGCGGTCTCGTCCAGCACGACGGTGAGGGCGTCCTTCGTCTCGCCGTACAATGCGATGGTCAGGCGGTCGCCGTCGAACGTGAGGCGCACCGCTGCGATGTCTTCGGGGTCGGCCGGGTTCGGGGGCCGGACGTCCTCGAGCGTCTCATATTTGGCATGATTCTGGTGCCGCCCCTCGTCGAACGTCTCGATGGCCCACGTGCCTTGGAGCCTGTCGCGGTCGCCGCCCGCGCCGGACGGCGCGCCGGTCTCGGCCTTCTTGCCGCAGCCCGCGAGCGCCGCGAGTGCGAGCGCCAACGTCGTCACTCGTATCGACCGCATCGGAAGTTCCTTACTTCACACGAACCAGAACAATGACCGCGTCATTCGGCAGGGTGGCGACCGCGGCCGTCGGGCGGAACAGCGCGAGGGTCCGCACGGCACGCCTCACTTCTTCACGCGCTTGAAAGTCATCGTCATCACGCCCTTGTCGGTGAAGTCCTTGGGGAACTCCTTACCGTCCATCGTGCCGCCGATGGTGAGCGTGTCGCCGGCGATCTTGTAGATCACGCGGCTCGTCGGCTTGGTGTCGCGGTCCTTGATCGGTTTCCCCTCAAGGTCGGTCTCTTTGCTGTTCGTGTACGTCAGCCGGTGCGGGGTCACGTCGCGGTCGAACACCAAGTCGGCCGTGAGGCGCTGCTTGAACTTCTCGCCGACGGTTACGCTCGTGTCGCCCTTAACCTCCATCGTGAGCTTCAGGTCTTTGGCGAAGTCGGCCCCCAGCGACAGCCCGTTGAACGTCATGTCGGTGAGGACCCATTTGCCTTGCATCGCGGCGAGGTCCGGGTTCGCGGGCGCTTTCTCCTTTGGCACGGGCGCGCCGGGCCCGGCCGACGCCAGCAGGCCCACAGCGATTACGAGCGCGAGGAACCGCACGGCGCGCCTCACCTCTTCTTCAGGTGGAACACCAGAACCGCTTGGCCCTTCTGTACGTCGGCGGACGGCTTGAACTCGGTCGGGCGCGGGAGGTCGTCGCCCCGGCCCAGCGGCACCGCGAGCACCAGTTCGTCGCCCTCGAACTTGTAGATGCCGCGGATCGGCTCCAGCTTCGCTTCGATGTCGCGCTCGCGCCGGCCCCCGTCTTCGTGCGTCAGCTCCCCGCTCGTGGTGTCGATCTCCTTCGGCGTCTTGGCGGCGCTGAGCGTGAAGTACACGGTCAGGGTCGATTGCACGCTCGGGTGGCGGATCGTGATGCGGTCGTTCGCCACGCTCACCGTCAGTTCCTTGAACTGCTCCAGCCCGCGCTGCTCGTTGGCGGGCATGTCGGGCAGTTCGATGGACGCGACGGTCCACTCGCCTTGCAGTTTCGCCTTGTCGTCGGCCTTCTTCGAGCACCCGCCGGCGAGGGCGGCGAGCGCGACGAGGGCGGCGCGGACAGCGGGTCGGGTCACGAAGAACCTCCGGTTCACTTCGTCCGTTCGAGGAGCCACACACTCGCGGGTTCGGCGTCGTCGAACTTGGTCGGGCGCGGGTTCGGGTCCGGGGCGAACGCGATCTTCGCGCGGTTCGGTTCGATCACGTAGATGCCGCGGATCACGACCGGCACCGGCTTGCCGTTGTGCGGGACCAGTTTCGGCTTGTCGTCCGGGCCGATCAGTGTCAGGTCGATCTCCTTGGGGTCCGCGCCGGGGCGCAGTACGGCGGTGTACCGCTTGTTTTCCTTCTCGCCGGTGAAGAACGCCCAGCGGTCGCCCTTCACTTTGATCGTATTCGGCGAGCCGCGGGCCGCGGGCGCGCCGTCGCGCCCGGTGGTGGGCACCGCCAGTTGCCACTCGCCCTGAAACCGCCCGCCGTCGTCGCGCGCACCGGGCGTGCGGATGGCGAAGTACCACACGCCGAACCCGACCAGCCCGATGAGGGCGAAGGCGATCAGCCGCGCCCGCGCCGCGGGCCACGCGCTTTCGCGCGCGGGTGGCGGAGAACCCACCCCCCCGGCCGCCCTCCCTTCAGGGAGGGGGGAGAGTGAGGGGGAAGCCCCCTGAATACCAGCCGAGGTTGCCAGATTCGCAACCTCATTCTCTCCCCTCCCTTCAGGGAGGGGGGCCGGAGGGGTGGGTTGCCGTTCTTCCCCCTCGTGCGAAGCCGCGAGCGGCTTGTCGGGTTCCGCGCTCATCGCCGCCCCGTTTGGAGCCGCTTCACGAGGTACTCGGCCAGCGCCACGTCGAGCGGGCGGCTGGTCAGCATCTGCACGTAATCGACCCCGCTGCGGTCGCACCCGCGCTCGATGTCCTCGAGGTACTTGTTCACGATCCGCAGGTACGCCGGGCGCAGCAGGTGCGGGCGCGTCATCAGTTCTTCGAACCCTTCGAGGCCGATGAACCGGATGTTGCCGTCGAACGGGAACTTCACCTCGTCGGCGTGCAGCACGTGGAACAGCACGACCTCGTGGCCGCGGAACCGCAGGTGCCGCAGGGCCGCGAGCGTCGGCTCCAGTTCTTCGAGGCAGTCCGAGATCAGGCACACGATCCCGCGGCGGCTGATCCGGTCGGCCACCTCGTCCAGCAGCGGGCCGATGGCGGTGCGGTCCTTCGGCTGCGTGTCTTCGAGCGTGTGCGTGATGGCGTTGATGTGCCCCAACTGGCTGCTCGGCGGCAGTTCCGCCACCCAGCCCGTGTTGAAGACGCGCAGGCTCACCGTGTCGCGCTGGCGGATGACCATGTACGACAGCGACGCGGCGAGGAGTTTGGCGTATTCCAGCTTGTTCGTGGCCCCGGCCCCGTACCGCATCGAGTTGGAGGCGTCGAGCAGGACGTGGCAGGTGAAGTTGGTTTCCTGCTCGTACTGCTTGATCGTGTACCGCTCGCTGCGGCCGTAGCTCTTCCAGTCGATGTGGCGGATGTCGTCGCCGGGCACGTACTCGCGGTGCTGCACGAACTCGACCGAGAACCCCTTGTACGGGCTTTTGTGGTCGCCGACGCGCAGCCCCTCCACCACCTGCCGGGCCTTCAGGCCCAGCGATTCGGCGCGCGCGAGGATTTTCGGATCGAGGTAACTGGGCATGGGATGTTCGATTGCAGATTTATAATTGCAGATTGAAGACCCGGTGATTGCAGAGCCGCGATTGCCTTTCAATCGTCAATCACAACTCTGCAATCGTCAATCCTCACGCCGCCACAGCCTTAGCCGCCTGCTTCACGAGCTGGCGGATCACCTCGTCGATGGTGATGCCCTCGCTCTGGGCGGCGAAGTTGAGGATGAGCCGGTGCCGCAGGATCGGGGTCGCCACCGCGACCACGTCGTCGCCGGCCACATGGTTGCTGCCGCGCAGCAGCGCGTGCGCCTTGGCCGCGAGGATCAGGTTCATGCTGGCGCGCGGCCCCGCGCCCCACGTCAGCCACTTCTGCACGAACTCCGCGGCCTCCGGCGTGCCGGGGCGCGACAGCCGCGTGATCCGCTTCGCGAAGTGGAACACCTTGTCCGAGACCGGCACGCGGCGCACGATCTGCTGGAGGCCGATGATGTCCTCGCCGGTCAGCACGGGGGACACCGTCACCTTCGTGTCCGAGGTGCCCATGCGCATGATCTGCTCCTCTTCCTCGTCGGTCGGGTAATCGACCTTGATGAGGAACAGGAAGCGGTCGAGCTGCGCTTCCGGCAGCGGGTACGTGCCTTCTTGTTCGATGGGGTTCTGCGTGGCGAGCACGAAGAACGGGCTGGGCATCGGGTGATCGACGCCGCCGATGCTGGCCTTGCGCTCTTGCATGGCTTCGAGCAGCGCGGCTTGGGTCTTGGGCGGCGTCCGGTTGATTTCGTCGGCGAGTACGATGTTCGCGAAGATCGGCCCGGCCATGAACTTGAACATGCGCTCGCGCGTGACCGGGTCGTCTTGGATCACTTCCGAGCCGGTGATGTCCGAGGGCATCAGGTCGGGGGTGAACTGGATGCGCTTGAACTTGAGGTCGAGGGCTTGGGCCAGCGTCGAGACCATGAGGGTCTTGGCGAGGCCCGGCACGCCCATCAGGAGCGCGTGGCTGCGGCAGAAGATCGCCATCAGCAGTTCGTCGAGAACCTTTTCCTGCCCGACGATGATCTTGCCGATTTCCTTGCGGAGCTTCTGGTGGGCGGCGCGAAGTTTCTCGATCATCGCGACATCATTTTCGACGGCGTTAGCGCTCATGGTGTTCGTGGTGGGGGTTCGGGTTCGGTGCGGGCGGGCGAGTCGAAAAGCGGGGGGTTGGCGAGTTCAGGGCAATATCTAACCACACGAGACGAACCGACGCAAAGGATTAAACGCGGAACATTTTCGGAAAGTAGCGGTCGCGCCGTTCTGTGCTACGCAGCCGAGCCGCAGCCGAGCCGTGGGTGCGGCGTGACCTCCCGAGGCCGAGCGCCACTCCAATCAGGTTGTAGGGAACGGCGAGCGGCGCGCGCAAAAAAATGCACGGAGGCCGAAGCCCCCGTGCGCGGCGTGACCTTCTGTCGCCGGTCCGTGTCACTTCACTTCCTTGAGGTCGATGAAGTATTTGTTGCCGTCGTTTTGGAACACGTACTTCTTGGCGTCCTCCCAGTCGTGGGCCGGGGCCGCGCTCCGCTTGAGCGCGTACTCGATGAAGAACGGCTTCATGTTCGGGTCGAACTCGGAGTCGAACCGGATCGTCAGGTTCGGCGACTTGTTCTCGTTGGCCTTGGCGTAGGTGTGCCAGTGGAGCCACCGCTCGCCGGGCTTCAGCGTGACCTTGTGCCACGCCCCGTCGCCCCACTTGATCTGGTACGTGACCGTGTGGGTGCTCTTGTTCTCGATGCCGGTGACCGCGAAGCGGTTGGCGGCCTCCGCGGTGCCGGGCGTGAACAGGGCGGTGGCCAGAGCGACCGGGGCGACCAGAGCGAGCAGGTTGGTGCGGAACATCGTCGGACTCCTCAAGGGTGTTGTGTTCGGTTTGCGGGTCGATCACTCGCCGTCCCGCTTACACCCCCGATACGCGCCGCCGCGCCGCACTTGCGCTCTCATCTTTGCTTTGCGCCATCTTCCGCGATTCGCGCCGGTTCGTGTCCGGCGCGGCCCGCGGGTGCGTTGATACCGAATCCGCCGCGGCTATCATGGCGAATAACTCGCCTGCTCGTCGGAGGACGTGGAATGACCCGCTACGCGATGGCGCTCGGCGCGCTGGTGTTGGCCGCGACCGCGGCCCGCGCCGGCGAGAACGACAAGGAACCGACCGCCGCGCAGAAGGGCCACAAGGCGCTCACGGAAACCGCCTTCATCCCGGCGTTCTGGACCCAGCAGGCGCTGCCGAACGCATGGAAGCAGTGGGGCGCAAAGGAGAAGCCCGCAGTCTACGACGCGGCCGTTCTGGAACGCTACGGCCTGCACCCGGCCCCGTACCCCAACGGCGGGCTGCCGATGGGCCTGCGCAAGGCCTCGCGCATCATCGCCCCCGGTCTCGGGGTCGATTGCATGCTCTGTCACGGCGGGTCGATCCTCGGCAAGAGCTACATCGGCCTCGGCAACAGCACGCTCGACATTCAATCGTTGTTCGAGGAACTGGCGAAGGCCGACGGCCTGACGGGGAAGCTGCCGTTCACGTTCTCCAACGTCCGCGGCACCACCGAGGCCGGCGGGTTCGGCGTGTACCTGCTCGGCTTCCGCAACGCCGACCTCACACTGCGCGCCCCGCGCAAGGAACTCGGCCTGCACGACGACATGTGCGAGGACGTGCCCGCGTGGTGGCTCATGAAGAAGAAGAAGACCATCTACTACACCGGCGCGACCGACTCGCGCTCGGTGCGCACCCTCATGCAGTTCATGATGCACCCGCTGACGATGCCGAAGGACTTCGAGAAGCACGAGGCCGCGTTCCGCGACATCTCCGCGTACCTGACGCAGATGGAACCGCCGAAGTACCCGTTCGCCATCGACAAAGACAAGGCCGCGAAGGGCGAGGCGCTGTTCCGCATGAACTGCGCGACGTGCCACGGCACCTACGGCGAAAAGTGGAGCTACCCGAACAAGGTGATCGCGCTCAAGGACATCGGCACGGACCCGAAGCGGCACGCGGGCATCGAGCTGGCCTACGGCGAGGAGTACTCGGAATCGTGGTTCGGCAAGGAGAACCCGCCGAAGCCGCTGCGCGCGACCGCCGGCTACCAAGCCCCGCCGCTCGACGGCGTCTGGGCCACGGCCCCGTACCTCCACAACGGCAGCGTCCCGACCCTCGACGGCGTGCTGAACTCGAAGGCCCGCCCGAACCTGTACACGCGCAGCTTCAAGACCGACGAGGCCGACTACGACAAGGTGAAGGTGGGCTGGAAGGTGACGGAGGTGAGCGCCCCGCCGGACGCGAAACTCGCGCCCATCGAACAGCGGAAGGTATACGACACATCAAAGCCCGGCCGCGGCAACGGCGGCCACACCTACGGCGACAAGCTCACGCCCGAAGAGCGCGCGCAGGTGATCGAGTACCTTAAAACGCTGTAGGGCCGGTCGCTCTTGTCGGGTGGGACAAGGCTTTGCGCCGTCCCACCCTACGTCAACCCCGCGGCGTCAACCCTTCGATCTGCTGCGCGAACGCCGGCCATTGCGCCGTGAGTTCCGCGCGCGTCGCGCTGGTGTAGTCGGCGTAGTCGAAGCCCGGCGCGACGGTGCAGCCGAGCAACGCGAAGCCGGTGTCGCCCAGCAACCGCGTGCCCTGCCACACGCCGCCGGGCACTACTACTTGAGGCACCTCACCGGCGCTCAGGTTCGGGCCGAGGGTGATTTCGCGCCCGCTGCCGTCGGGCCACAGTTGCAGCATCCGCACCGGGCTTCCCATGTAGAAGTGAAACACTTCGTCACCCGGAAGGACGTGCAGTTCGGAGACGTGACCGGGCTTGAGCAGGTAGTAGATCGCGGTGCTGACGTGGCGCGTGCCGCCGTGCGCCGCGACCGTGCCGGCGGCGCGGTACGTCTCGCGGAAGTACCCGCCCTCGACCGGGTGCGGGCGCAGGTCCAGCGCGCGGATCACGTCGTCGGCGGTCACGGGCGCGCTCACTTCCCCTCTTCGCGGCGCTTCTGGGCGTCCTCGATTTCCTTCAACTTCACGTACCGCAGGTACTCGGTTTTGGTGAGCAGGCCGTCGCCGTCGAGGTCCATTTCGCGGAACAGGTTCGCGGGGCGGCCGGCGTCGCGCCACTCGAACAGCGAGACCTGCTTGTCCTTGTCGGTGTCGAACTTGGCGAACCAGTCGGGCAGCGCGTCCTTGTCGACGGGCTTGGGCGCGGGCTTGCCGTCGCGCTCGCGGTTGCGCTCCTCGGCTTTCGCCGTCAGCGTTTGCACCTTCGCCGCGACCTTCTGGTGGAAGTACGCGCGGTACTCGGTCTTGTTGATGCGCCCGTTACCATCGGCGTCGGCCAGCACGCGCTGTTCCTTCAGGCTCGCCGTGTACTCCTCGCGGTCGAGGTCGCCGTCGGCGTTCTTGTCGAGTACGCGGAACATCAGGTCGGCGTCGGCGTTCTCCTCGGGCACCGGCTCCGCTTGCCGCTCGGCTTGGCGCTCGGCGTCGCGCATGAGCACGCGCCGGGCGTACTTCATGAACTCGTCGCGCTTGATGGTCGGCACCGGCCCCAGTTCCATGCGCGTCGTGACCTTGTCGAAGAGCGCGGTGATTTGGGCGTTGGGGGCGTCGTCGCGCTTCCACTCGTCGCGGCGGCCGATCACGAGGTCGTACCACGCCCCGTACTCTTCCTCGGTGGTCGGGTTCGTGACCTTGCCGGGGAAGGTGGCTTCGAGGTCTTTGGCCCACTGGACGCGGTCGTTCTTGGCGGCGCGGGCGGCGCGCTCCATCGCGCGCTCGGCGGCGCGAACGACGCACTTTTCTTCGTGCTGGTCGATGTCGACGGGGTCCGCGGCGCGCGCGAACGGCACGAGGGCGAGCGCGAGGACCGCGCAGCGGACGGGAGAGCACATGACTGGTGCCTCGGAGGGCGGGCCACTGGCGGGTACGGCGGTGGGCGGGCGCTCGGCGGGGGCGAACTGGTAGAAGTGTACCCCGCACTCATCGGTTTGTCACTATCGAGCGCGAAGTTGTGCGCGACCCGGCGACGAACGCCGGCCTCAGTCCTTCACCTTCACCCGCTTCCAGACGCTCACCTGCCCGGTCGGGTCGTCGGTCTTGAACTTCGTCGGCCGGTCCTTGCCCTTCTCCACGTCGCACGTCTTGTACTCGGTGTCGCTCAGTTCGTAGATGCCGATGAACTCTTCGGCCCCGTCGTCGCCGTCGATGGTGTAGTGCAGGTGCTTGGGCGTTTTAGAGGAGTCGAGCGTGACCGTGCCGGTGGTCTTCTCGCCGTCCGGGTCGGTGAGGGTAAAGCGGTTGCCCTTCACTTCCATCGTCCACTTGTTGTCCTTGGTGTCCTCGACGCCGGCCGTTTCGTGGTAGGTGATCTCCCACTTCCCCTGAAGTTTCTTGATGTCGGGATCGGGCTTGGCGTCGTCCTTCTTGTCGTCGGCGCGGCCGCACGGTACCGCGCACGCGAGGAACGAAGTGAAGGCGACCAGTAGCGCGCGAAACATGACTCGGCCCTCGGTGCGGGGTGGCGGCGCGCCACCAGACTACCCGCCGAACGGCCGCGCGGCAATCACCCGGCGGCGGACGCCGGCGGTTCCGCGCCGGGGTCGCCGGCCCCCAACTCGCCGGCGTCCGCCTTGCGGTACTGCTCGCGCTTCTTGTGCAGCGTGTTGCGGTTGATGCCCAACCGCTGCGCGGCCTTCACTTGGTTGTCGCCGGACTCGCGCAGCACTTCCTCGATCAGCTCGCGCTCGACGCCGTCCACGAGGAACTCGTGCAGCGAGCGGGCGTCGGCGCGCGGGGCGTGCATCCCGGCGCGAACGAGGGCGTGAATGAGGGCCGGCACGTCGGCCGGCGCGCCGCCGCGCGGCCCGCGGATCACCGGGCGCGCGCGGCCGAACCGCAACAGCTCCGGCGTGATCGGCCCGCCGTCCGCGAACACCGTCAGCCGCTCCAACGTGTTTTCCAGCTCGCGCACGTTGCCGGGCCAGTCGTGCGCGCGGAGCGCGTCGAGCACCGCGGGCGTCAGGTCCGGCACCGGGCACTTGTTCAACTCGCCGTACCGCTTGAGGAAGTACGCGGCCAATAGCGGGATGTCGTCGCGGCGCTCGCGCAGCGGCGGCAGCGTGATCGGGATCACGTTCAGCCGGTAGTAGAGGTCTTCGCGGAACTCGCCGTCCTCGACCGACTGTTCGAGCTGAGCGTTGGTCGCCGCGACCACGCGCACGTCGACGCGAATGGTGCGGCTCTCGCCGACGCGCTCGAACTCCTTCTCCTGAAGGACGCGCAGCAACTTCACCTGAAGGTGCGCGGAGGTGCTGTTGATTTCATCAAGGAAGATGGTGCCGCCGTGCGCGGCCTCGAAGCGCCCGGTCTTGTTCTCGACGGCCCCGGTGAACGCGCCCTTGATGTGCCCGAACAGTTCGCTTTCGAGCAGGTTCTCGTGCAGCGCGCCGCAGTTGACGCGAACGAACGGCCCGTCCGCCCGTTTGCTGAGCTTGTGAACAGCGCGGGCGATCACTTCCTTGCCGGTGCCGGTTTCGCCAATGAGCAGGACGTGCGCGGACTTGGGCGCGGCGAGGCGAACGAGACGGTAAACGTCTTGCATGGCCGGCGCGCTGCCCACGATTTCGGGCAACGGCGGCTCAAACTGCTCGTTTTTCGGCATCGAATCGGCGCTTCCGGGAGAGGAAGCCGCGGGGCGGGAGAGAATCGCGATCCGTATGTCGGATAAGATAGCGTGAAGTGCCCGCCGACGCCACAACAAATGCGCGAAACGTGCGCACTAAGGAAGCAGTGAGTAGCGAGCGGCCTGACGCGCGCAAGATCACTCGCGCCCCAGAAGCAGATCGACGACCCAGCACCCGCGGACGTGCGTGCCCGGTTCGCGGCAGTGGCTCAGCACGTCCTCGTTGTCGCACCCGGCGTCTTGCAGCGCGTCGGCCAGAATGGGCATCGCGCTGAACTCGCGTGCCTCGTACATCGTCCGCGCAAGGGCAATAGACTCGTTGCGCAATAGCGATCGATGGCCTATTCATAGGGTTATGACGAATAGACTCGTTGCGCAATAGCGATCGATGGCCTATTCATAGGGTTATGACGAATTACGAGAAATTGCGTCGGAAGCCGTTGTTGTTCCGCATGTTCACGGGGCTCTCGGCCGACGAGTTCGACAAGGT
>VGZJ01000015.1 GCA_016872595.1 Planctomycetota bacterium | reverse complement strand
TGGCGCGGCCCCGGCGCTCAGCGCCGCCGCACACACCAGAGCGAACCCGATCACGGACTTCATGGGTGGTTCTCCTTGAACAGTGGGGAAAGGAAACGGTCCGGGGGGCGGCGCACCGCCCGCCGGACCCACGGGGGAACTACTCCTTCGTCAGTTGGCGCGCCTTCCACTGCTTGAGCGCGGCGTCGGCGTCGGCCGCGGCCGGGGCCGCCGGCACCGAGGCGCGGTCCGCGGCGTCCATCTTGGTGCGCTCGGAGCGCACCGCGAGTTGCTTGCGCAGCTCGTCCACCTTGCGCTGCGTCTCGGCCACGCGCCCGTCGCCCGCGCGGGCCTTCGTCTCGGCGTGCTCGACCTCGCGCAGCATCTGCTCCAAGCTGGCGATCTCGCCCTCGAGCGCCTTCTTCGCGTCCACGAGCGCGGTCAGTTCGTCGTACGCCTGCTTCGCGTACTTCTTCGCGGCCTCGTGCTTCTTCTCCTTCTCGCCGAGGCGCGCCTCAGCGGTCTGGAACGCCTCATACTTGGCGGCGAAGGCCTGCTTCTTGCGCGCGGTCGCGTCGGCCGCGGCCGGCACCTTGGCCTTGTCGAGGTCACGGGCCAGTACCTTTAGCGCGTCCTCAAGGTCGTCGTACTTCGCGCGGACCGCTTCGTAGGCTTCGCGGGCCTCGTTCTCGGCGACGCGCGCCGCGGCCACCTCGTTCTTCTTCTTGTCGATGTCCTTGTCGAACCCGCGCACCTCCTCCTTGAGTACGTCGATGTGGTGCTGCACCGGGATCATGTCGCCGGTCCTGCCGACGATCTTCTTCGCGAGCACGGTGGCGTGCTTGCCGAGCGGGGTGAAGTACATCACCGCCGCGAGCGCCACGGTCACGACCGCGGCGCGCTTCATCCAGAACATGGAAACCTCCGTTGGTGAGAGTCGTTGCACCGGGCACTCGCGCCCGGCAAATGGGAACGTCCGTCGCGCGGACTTTTATGACGATAAGCGCGATTTTCGGGGCCTCAAGACACGCCGCGGAATCGCGCGGGAATCGCGCGCATTCGGAGCGCGCGCGAAATGTCGCGGAATGTCACGGAGTGCAGAACCGGAGAATTCGTCGAAGAATCGAACGTGGAGTGCGTTAGACATTCATGTGCCAACCCGGTGCCGCCGCGCCCGCGGCTCTCTCACGCCGAGGTGTACTCGTGACCGAACAACTCGACCCCACGCCCGCAACCGCTGCCGCGCGCGGGGACCACCCGAACTACACGCTGACGAACGCGATTCTGAAGTCCATCAACTCGAGCGCCGCGCTCGTCGCGCACGAGATCAAGTCGTTGAACCGGCGGACCTGTTTGGCGTTCTTCGACACGAAGTGCCCGAAGCACTCCGCGCCCGCGACCTACGACAAGGTCGCGGCGTACCTGCTGAAGTGCCTGCTCGCGTCGGGCGTACAAACCGAGTTGAAGGGGGAGATGTTGCGCACGAGCTTCCCCGCGGCGAGCCTGCCGCGGCCCCTGCGCCAGTTGCTCGGCCTCGTCGACGCACACGCGCCCGCGCCGATGGCCGGGTGCCGTGCGTACCCGACGCGCGACTGCGCCGAGGACGCGCTGTTCCGGCACCTCGACCAGTCCGGGCGCACGCTCGCCGGCGCGGACGTGAGCGTGATCGCGTTCAGCCCGCACAAGTTCATCGAGTTCGTGAGCCGCGCGGTCCACCAGAACGCGGCCCGCGTGCGCCTGTGCGTCGGGTCGCCGGCGCTGGCCCTGAAGCTCCAGAGCCGCCGCCAAGCGCACCTGATCGACCGCGAACTGGGGAGCGAGATCGACACCGACTGGGGCGACCGCCTGCGCGACGCGCGTCTGGAAGTGGTGCGGTACAACGTGCCCCCGCCGTTCCACGGCTACCACGTCAAGGGGGTCGCGGTGTGCGTCGGCTTCTACGGCTGGTTCCCCACGTTCCGCGAGCACGCGAACGACGACGAGGTCACGAAGCTCAAAGCGGACTTCAAGGCCGCGAAACTCTCGCTCCCCGAGATCGACGACCCCATCACGCTCAACGGGCACCTGATGCCGCACGTCCAAGCCGTGCCCGGCCCCGACTACGACACGATAGCCGAGAAGTTCGACCTTCAGGTGCGCGCGTTCGAGGAGTACCACAAGCGGAACAAGGGGCACAAGGACTTCGACCGACTGGACGTGCCGAATCCGAAGCTGGAGACCCTGCACGCCTACGAGTGAGCGCCCCTGCCCGGCCCGGCCGCGGCCCGTACTCCAATGGGGACGCCCGCACGAACCCCGCGCGGGCCGCGCGCGTCCGTTCGGGACGCCCCCACCGGAGCCGGAATGCCCGCCGCCATCGAGTTCCCCGTCGCACTCGTGCTCCGCAAGGTCGGCCCGGGCGCGGTCCTCGCGGAACCGCTGCTGTTCCCCGAACTCGCGCGCCTCGGCGCGAACCGCGACGCGAGCGGCACCGCGGCCCGTCGCAACCTCCTCGAACTGATCCCGAAACTCGACCCGGCGGACCTGATCCGCCGCCGCCGGGCCACGGCCCCGCGCGCCCTCACCTTCACCCTCGAACTGCACCCGCCGCGCGCGAGCGAGGCGTGGCGCGACCCGCTCGCACTCACGTTCCACGCCGCGGTGTGGGACCAAGCCCCGCCCGATGCGCTCGCCCCGGACGTGCCCGCGGGCGCGGCCCGCACCCACGGCGCGCACTACGTGCTGGCCCGCGTCGCGGAACTCGGCATCGAGGTGATCGTGCGCCCCGGCGACGACCTTAACGCAGCGCTGCGGCGCGAGGCGCTCGCCGCGCTGCGCCGCGCGAACTTCTCGGTCGGCCTGCGCCCGCTCGCGTTCACTCAGACCACAGTCGGCTTCGCCATCGAACCGCACGCGCTTTCGGTCGAAGTGCCGACGCTGAAGGACCGCGCGCTGCGCGCCGAGGCCGACGCGGACGACGGCAAGAAGTCGCTGCTCAAGCAAGTCGCGGTGATGCTGGGGCGCGACCACGAGAAGACCTACGAGGCCGACGCGACCGTCGCGGAACTGGCCGAGGCGCTGACCGCGAACCCGCCGCAGAGCGTGCTGCTGATCGGGCCGAGTGGCGTCGGCAAGACCGCGGCCGTGCGCGAGCTGGCGCGGCGCTGGCGGTTAGCCGCGCGCGCGCCGATCTACCAGACCAGCGGCGCGCGCATCGTCGCCGGCCAGACCGGGTTCGGCATGTGGCAGCAGCGCTGTCAGGAACTGGTGAAGGACGCGAAGGCGCGCGGCGCGGTGCTACACCTCGGCGCGCTCGTCGAGCTGCTCGAAGTGGGCAAGAGCGAGCACAACAGCAGCGGTATCGCCACGTTCCTGCGCCCGGCGGTCGCCCGCGGCGAACTCCTGTGCGTGGCCGAATGCACGCCGGAACAATTGCCGCTGATCGAGAAGCAAGACCCGCAACTGCTCGACGCCTTCCGGCACGTCACCGTTGAGGAGCCGAATGACGCGAAGGGCCGCGCGATCCTCGCGAGCTTTGCGAAGGACAACGCGCGCCGCGAGACGCAGCGCGCCGCGCTCGCCGCCACCGACCGACTGCACCGCCGCTACGCGACCTACTCGGCGTACCCCGGGCGCCCCTTGCGCTTCCTCGAAAACCTGATACGCGACGGCACGCACGGGGAGCCGATCACCGAGGTCGAAGTGTACGACGCCTTCACGCGCGAGACCGGGCTGCCGCGCGCGATCATCGACCCGGCGGTACCGCTCGACCTCGCGCACACGCACGATTGGTTCGCGCGGCGCGTCATCGGCCAACCGGACGCGGTGAACCTCGTCACGGACCTCCTCGCCACCGTGAAGGCCGGGCTGACGCGCCCGAACCGCCCAATCGCTTCGCTGCTGTTCATCGGGCCGACCGGCGTGGGCAAGACCGAGATGGCGAAGGCCGTCGCCGAGTTCCTGTTCGGCTCGAAGGACCGGCTCACGCGGTTCGACATGAGCGAGTACGCCGACCCGGTCGCGGTGCGCCGGTTGGTCGGCGGCGCGTTCGGCACCGAGGGGCTGCTCACGGCGAAGGTCCGCGAGCAGCCGTTTAGTGTGCTGCTGCTGGACGAAGTGGAGGAGGCGGACGGTTCGTTCTTCGACCTGCTGCTGCAAGCGCTGGGCGAGGCGCGGCTGACCGACGCCGGCGGGCGGCTCGCGGACTTCCGCAACACGGTCGTCATCCTCACGTCGAACCTCGGCGCGGAATCGTACCGGCGCGGCGCGGCCGGGTTCGTGGGCGGCGGCGCGGGCGCGGCGGAATCGCGCGAGCACTTCGCGAAGGCCGTCGAGCAGTTCCTGCGCCCGGAGATGTTTAACCGGCTCGACCGCATCGTGCTGTTCGCGCCGCTCGGCCCGGAGGTGATTCGGAGTATCGCGGACCGCGAGTGGCAGAAGGTGCTGCACCGCGACGGCGTGCGGTTCCGCGAACTCGCGCTGACCACCGACGCCGCGGTTCTGGACCGCGTCGCCGCGGTTGGGTTCGACCCGCGGTACGGGGCGCGCCCGCTCAAGCGCGCGATGGAGCGCGAGTTACTCGCGCCGCTGGCCCGGCAGATGAACCGGCACCCCGGCGACGCGCCGTTGGCGGTCGAGGTCGGAGCGGGCGCGGTGAGCGTGAAGCCGCTGCAAGGCGTGCGCGCGAAGTCGGCGCGCGAGATCGGCGACCCCGCGGGCGCGCTCGCCACCGGCGCGCAGTCGCTCCGCCGCTGGCACCAGAAGCTTGCGACCTCGACCGTGGTGCGCGAGCTCAACAACGAGGTGTTCCAACTGAGCGAGCGCGAGCGCCGCATCTTGAAAAAGCAGGGCGCGCGCAAGCCGCTGACCGCGGACGAGGCACAGGTGCTCGCGGACGTGGGCCGGTTGCGCGAACTCGCCGACGAGGTGACGCGCGCCCGCGATGCGGCCGTCGCGCTCGAAGACGAAACCGTGATCGCGTTCCACGAAGCCCTCAGCGACCCGCCCGCGGAGTTGACCGAGCGCCTGAGCGCGGCGACGCGCGATTGGGACAAGTTGCTCCTTCGCCTGTACGCGCTAGACGCGCCGCGCGGCGACCGCGTCACGCTGGCGCTGTTCGGCGAGCACCGCGGGCACCTCGCGGACTTGGCCCTCGCGTACCGAACGGCCGCGCTCGAAAGCGGGCTGAGCGTGGACATGGTGCGCTACGACCTGCCCGAAGACACCGACCCGCCGGTCGAGCCGCCGCGCCCCACGCCGCCGCCGCGCTCGGTAAACGCGCCGCCCGAACCGCCCAAACCCGAATGGCACCTCGAGCGCTTCTGGGTGTTCCCCGGCGGCGCACCGCGAATGCTACTCAAGCGCGTGCCGCTCGTGCCGGCGCAGGCCCACACCTACGCGGTCGCGGGTACGGTCGGCGTCGCGCTGTCCGTCGGCGGGTCCGGTGCGCACCTGCGGTTCTGGGGCGAGGCCGGGCTGCACGAGATCAAGTCGAGCGACCCCGGCGACGGCGCGAACCCGGACGTGATGGTCCGCGTGAGCGCGGCCCCGCTGTACTCGTACGGCCCGCCGCAGGCCTGCACCCGCCGCGGCTGGTACCGCAACACCGACGTGCGCCGCCAGTACGACTTGGTGAAGGGCGAGATGCACGACGGGAAGTTGGAGCGCGTGTGGACCGGCGCGCCCGCCGGCTTGGGGGGCTGGATCGCCGACGCGCTCGCCGCCAACGCCCGCGCGCGCTTGCTGAAGCTGATTGCTGAATAGGCGAGAGGAGAGAACAGGGGACTTACGCCCCCCGCTCGCCGATGACAACGAACTGGGGCTCACCCCCCGCTCGCCAAGACCCAACCATGAACTTTCGCATCCCGCTGTTCGTGTACCAGCACAAGGCCGGGTACACCGCGCGCCCGCTGTTCTTCAGCGCCCCGGAGCGCGCGCACGGGAGCCTGAACCGGCTCCTCGCGCGGCTCACGCGCGACCTCATCGAGGTGCTCGAAGCGCTCGCCAAGCGGGACCGTCACGACGAGCTGGGCGCGTGGGCCTTCGGCCCCGCGGTCACGACGCACAGGGTCGCGCTCGACATCGAGTTGCGCCGCCGCGTCGCGCGCACCAAGTACCTCGTGGTGGCGTTCGAGCACATGGGGCGGCGGCTCGCGTTCACGCCTTCGCTGCCGGACCTGTGGTTCGAGATTCCGCGCGGCGAACTGCTTGAAGACCGCGCGCACGCGGTGTACTCCGAGCACTGGCGAGCGGTCGAGCGCGACGCCGAACCGGACGAGGAGATCAAGCCCGAAGCGACTTCGCTCGCGGGCAAGGCGTGGGTGCAAACGCTCGACCTGAGCGCGAACGTGCCCGCGCTGGTGGCGAAGAAGCCGGCGGCCAACTTCCTCGCGCTGCTAGGCACCGAAACCACCGACGGCGCGGGCGAACTGCGGCGCGTCGGGCGCTGCCTCGATTGGCAGTACCCGGACGAACTCGACCGCGGCGTGCTGCGCGAGCGCGAAGTCGGTGAGCTGGCGCGCCTTCTGGAACTGCCCGACCGCCGCCCGGTGCTGCTGTGCGGCCCGCGGTTGGCCGGCAAGACCGCCGTGGTTCACGAGTGCGTGTTCCGGCGCGTGGCCGCGCGCAAGGCCGTGCACCGACAGTGGTACAACACGTGGCTCGTATCGCCGCAGCGCCTCATCTCCGGCATGTCCTACGTCGGGCAGTGGGAAGGGCGCCTCCTCGCGATCCTCAAGCACGCGAAGAAGCGCGACCACGTCCTCTACTTCGACGACCTCGTCGGGCTGTTCCTCGCGGGTACGACGAGCCAATCGACGCTGAGCGCCGCCACCGTTCTGAAGCCGTATCTAGAGCGCCGCGACGTGCGCGTGTTGGGCGAGATCACGCCCGAAGCGCTGCGCGTGCTGCAAGAGCGCGACCGCGGGTTCGCGGACCTGTTCCACGTGATCCCGGTGCGCGAGCCGACCGACGCCGACACGCTCCGCGTCCTGATCGATCAGCAGCGCCGGCTGGAGGCGCGGCACGTTGTGGCGTTCGCGCTCGACGCGCTCCCGGCGGCCATCGACCTGCCGCGCCGCTACGACCGTACGGCCGCGTTCCCCGGCAAGGCCGCCGCGGTGCTCGCGCGCCTCGCCGTGCGCGCGACCGCCGCGGCGTCGACCCCCGTCACGCGCGACGACGTGCTCGCCGACTTCGCCGCGCGCAGCGGCCTGTCGCTCGCGTTCCTCGACCCGCGCCAGCGCCTCGACCGCGACGACGTGCGCGACCGGCTGCGCGAACAGGTGATCGGACAGCCGGACGCGGTCGAAGCGCTCGCCGACGTGGTCAGCGTGGCGAAGGCCCGGCTCAACGACCCCGACCGCCCGCTCGCCGCGTTCCTGTTCTTGGGGCCGACGGGCGTGGGCAAGACCGAGTGCGCGAAAGCCATTGCCCGCACGCTCTTCGGGGACGCCGAGCGCCTGCTGCGGTTCGACCTGAACGAGTTCAACCAGCCCGGCGCGGCGGCGCGACTGGTCGGCACGTTCGCGCAACCGGAAGGCCAGCTCACGAGCGCGATCCGCCGCCAGCCGTTCGCGGTGGTGCTGCTCGACGAGATCGAAAAGGCCGATCCCGAAGTGTTCGACCTGCTGCTGCAACTGCTCGGCGAGGGGCGGTTGACGGACGCGCTCGGGCGCACCGCGGACTTCTCCTCGGCGCTCGTCATCATGACCTCGAACCTCGGCGTGCGCGAGGCCGAAGCGAACCTCGGGTTCGTGCCGGAGGGCGACCGCGGGCACGCCTACGTGCGCGCCGCGGAGAAGTTCTTCCGCCCGGAGTTCTACAACCGGCTCGACCGCGTCATCCCGTTTCGCAAGTTGACGCGCGACGAGATGGGCACCATCGCCCGGCGGCTGGTGAACGAGGTGCTGGCGCGCGAGGGCTTCGGGCAGCGCAAGTGCGTTCTTAATGTTGCCCCGGACGCTTTGGAGCGCGTCATCACGGCGGGGTACGACCCGGCGCTGGGTGCGCGTGCGATGAAGCGTGCCGTCGAGCGCGAGCTGACGCAACCGGCCGCGGCGCGGCTCGCGGCGCTCGACGCCAACGAGCTGACCGTGGTGACTGTGCGCGGCGCGGGCGGCGCGCTCGCGGTTCACGTGCAAGCCCCGGAGTGGGCGGCGAAGTTGCCGCTGGAGTCGCGCGCCGCGGTGCCGCTGCGCGCGCGGCTGGACGCGGCGTGGGCCGTACTCGACCGGGCCGACGAGGTGATCGACGCGCTGCGCCCGGCGCGCCCGGTCGCGGCCGGCGCGATCACGCCCGAACACGAGCGCTACTTCGCGCTCAAGGAACTGGCCGACGCCATTGGGGCGACGCTGAACGACTACGAGAACCGGCTCGAAGACCGCAAGGCCGCTTACGCCGAGGGGAGTCAGACGACATCGAGCGCGCGCCGCGCGCGCTACCGCTACGTCACCGCGCCGAAGAACCTCGACCTCGATGGCACGTCCGCGCTGCGGCTGCTCGCGTCGGCCGAGAGCATGGAGCAAGCGGTGCGCGAGCTGTTCGAGCGCAGCGAGCCGCTGCCCGACGACCAAGAACTGTTCGACTTGGAAAACCGCCTCGCGCTCTTGAACCTGATGGCCCGCGCGCCCGCCGACCCGCGCCCGACGTTCCTTCAGGTCCGCGGGTTCCCGGCAGGGGCCGCAAGCTCGCTCGCGGGCGTGCTCGCCTACTACTATGCGCTCGCGTGGCAGTCCGGCCTCGGCCTTGACGTGATCGAAGCGCCGATCCTACGCGACCGGCCCGACGTTCGCGGCGTGGAACTGAAGGGCGTTCACGCCCGCGCGCTAGCCGCGGTGGAGGTGGGCACGCACCTGTTCCTGCCGAAGCACGGCGGGCCGGTGCCGGTGCGCGTGGACGTGGTCGACGCGTGGCCGGGCGCGGTCGCCGACCCGTTCGCGTTCGGCCCCATCGTGCGTGTGTACGCCGAGGGCCAGCCGGTCGCGGACGTGCGCACCGGACTGGTGTCGCCGCTGCCGACGCGGACCGAGTTCGCCGACACGTTCCGCACCTTCGCGCTCGCCGCCCTGCCCCGCGCGTGAGGCGAAAACACGCGCGACGTGGCTTGACAGCTTGTGATATCTAGTATACTATACGATACGGAAGTTCATACACTGGCGCGGCGCGCACCGCAGGCAGCGCTCGTTTTGGTCGGTGCCGCGAGCCGACCGGAACCACGGTGGCACGGGTCGAAACCCTCAGCGCGACTTCAAAGCTGTTCGCGCTCAGCAGCGATACGGTTCGGCTCGCGGCACCTACGAAGGGACATTCTGATATGCGCCCGCTGTACTACGACGTTACGATTTGCACCCACGACGTGAGTCGCAGGTGGGCGTTGTGCAACCGATGTGGAGTTGTGGTACTCGCGCCGGTGTAGGTCGTGCGTGTTGTGCAACCGATTTTGATTTCTGGAACTTCGGCGCGCGCCGCTACCGAGTGTCGAGCCAGAAGAGCCACGCGCCGACGGCGAGGCCGGTGAGCGCCAGCGGCACGCCGGCCCACCACGCGAGGCTCACGGACGCCGCACCTCCGGCCAGCAAACCCCCGGCGGCGGCGGTTGCCGCGGCCACGCGCGGGACGAGCGAGCGCACCACGTTCGCCACGCACCGCACTTCGGCTTCCTCCGCCAGCGGCACGCGCGCCCGCACCAGTTGGTGCGCTTGGCGGGTGTTGACCCGCGCGCGCCCGGCCACCGCGACGCGCTCCCCGGGGCGCACGGTCGCGCGGCGCACCCACACTTCGAGGTCGCCCGCGGCGTGTGACTCGCGCAGCTCCGCGACGATGTCGCCGGCGTTCACCACTTCGACCGTGAACGTCCGCTCCTCGCCGGGCTTCATGTCGCCGAGCATCACGACGCCGGGCACGACCACGAGATCGACTTTGCGCGCGAACGCGCGCACCGCGACCTCGTACCGGGCCGCGCGGCCGTCAATCACGATCGACGCGACGCGCGGCCCGAACACGCCCTCGGGTAGGTCCATCCGGAACGGGAGCGACACCGTTTCGCCGGGGGCGACGGACAGCCGGTCGGTCGCGGGGCGCAGCCACTGGTGCTCGCCTCGCACGCGCAGGTTGATCCGATCCGGCCCGGTGTTCCTGATCTTGAGCGCGTCGCCGGTCGGTCGCCCCGCCGGGCGGTCGCCGAGGTCGATAAGCGCCGGCACGTCGAGTTGCTCGACCGGCAGGCGGAACCGCAGCGCGGCCCGCCCGTCCCCGCCGGTGCCGTTGAACAGGACGCCGACCTCGTGCGCGCCACCGGCCAGCCCGTTCACGGGAACCACCACGTTGAACCGAACCGGCAGGCCGTGCGCAACCTCTGTTTCTTCGGGGGCGACGAATGCGCCCGGCGTGTCGCACTCCGCGCGCACCGTCATCAGCCCGACGCCGGCGTTGCGCACCTGCACGAACGCCGACAGCGGTAGTTCCGGCGTAATGAGACCGAGGTCCGGCGCGGGCAGCACTTCGAGCACCGGGTTCGGGTCGAGAACGTGGACGACGAGCGGTACGGTCGCTGTGCCGCCGTTCGAGGCGATTGTGATGGTCGCGGCGTGCTCGCCCTGCGGGAGCGCGGGCAGGTCGAGGACGTAGCGCAACTTCCGGCGCTTGCCCGGCCCGACCTTCAGTTCCGGGGTGACGATGCGGACCCACGGCTGGTCGGCGGTCGCAGCGCATTCGAGGCGCGCGTCTCCGTCGTTCGCGACGCGGAACTGGCGCTCGACCGGCGGGCCGAGGGCATTCCGCACGCGCTGCCGGCGCACGGCGCGCAGCACCGGGCGCGGCACCTTGCCGGTAGCCGTGACCGGCACGCGCAGCGCGACCCCGCCGGCCGCGGTCAGCAGGAGTTCGGCGCGCTGGGGGCCGTCGTGCGCGTCGGTGAGGACCGCGCGGGCGCGCACGCGCTTGTCGCCGCCGGGCCGCAGGTTCACGCGCGTCGGGCGCACCTGCAACCACAGCTCGGACGCCGACAGCGTACCCGCGACGCGCACGTGCCCGACGTTCCGCACGACAACTTCGGCGAACGCCGGGCGGCCGGGGCGCAGCTCGCCGAACGCGACCGGCGCGGCGGCGAGCTGCGGCGCGGGCAGTGCACACCGCACCGGCACGGCCCACGCCTGCCCCGCGGCGTCGGCGCGCACCTCCGCTTCCAGCGCGCCGGTGTCGGTGCGCCGGCTCTTCGCGCTCAGGCGCAAGACGGTGACTTCGCCCGGCTCCAGTTCGACGCGGCGCGGCTCGACGGTGAGCCACGGCGCGGACCCGGCGAGGCGCGCGGCGAGCGCGACGTTGCCCGTGTTCTTGAGCGAAACCGACGTGCGAATCGTGCTGCCCGGCGCGGGAGTGCTGATGGCGACCGATGCGGGGCCGAACTCCAACCTCGGGGCCGCGGGCGCGACTTCGAGGACGAGGCGCGTTTCGGCGGGAACGGGCGCGTCGATGCAGACGCGGAACGCGCGCGGGCCGGTCGCGCCGAACGGCACCGTGACCGTGCCGCGCACCTCGGCCGCGCCGCCCGCGGGCACCGTCAGGCGCGCACTGGCAATCTGAACGCCGGGGTCGGGCGTGTGAACCGGGCAGGTGATGGCGCGCTTGCCGGGGTTGCGCGCGGTGAAGCGGAACTCGACCGTCGCGCCGGCGACGCACGAGCCGAGGGCCAGTTCCGCGGGCACGCCCAACCCGCCACCGCACGCGGGGCACTCGCGGCCCGCGAGCCACGCGCTACAGGGGACGCACCACCACCGCGACTCGGCCGCGCGCCCGCACACCGGGCAGCCGGGGAACGCCCGCGGCTCCTCGGCCCCGCAGTCCGGGCACCGCGCGACGACACCGCCCATTCGCGCCCGCCCTCCCGTTTGCGGCTCAGTCCTTGTCGAACTCGGTTGCCTCGTCGTCGGGGAAATCGTCGTCGCTCAGGTCGAACAACTCGTCCTCGTCGAACGTCAGCTCGAACTCCTCGTCCGCGTCGTCCACGACAACGAACGGCGGCACTTCCTCAGCGAGCAGGAGGTCGCGGTCGGCGCACGGCGCGCAGGCGGGGCTGAGGCCGAGAGCGCCGCACGCCTCGCACTCGAACATCAGCCGCAGTTGCGAAACGCCGCTGGCGTTGCACGTCGAACAGGTCGCGGTGCCGACCGCGTGGTGCGTGCCGCACATGGCGCACTGGAGCACCAGCCTCACGGCGCGCCCTCGGGGGTCGGCGATTCGCGCGGCGCGCGCCCGAACGCGCGGTCCACTTCGTCCGGGTCGAGGGTCACGGAGTACACGTCGGGCAGGTGCCCGGGGCGGTGCCGCGCGACCACCGGCAGCGGGTGGCGCTTGCCGTCGCGCCGCGCCGGTTCGCCGTCGAGTAGCCGGCCCATCGCGTTCAGCGTCAGCACCGGGACGAAGTTGTCGGCGTACTCCGGGTACTCCATCCAGCGGTCGGGAACGTGGTCGTGCCCGCGCACGAACCGCTTGACCGGCACGTCGAGCTTCTCGCCCGCGAGCTTGGCGAACTGCGCGAACGTGTCCCAGCCGAACTCGTGCCCGCGGCTCCCGCGGTTCGGGCGCTTCACCCGCGCGCTCTCGGCAATGCGCGCCCACAGGAAGTCGTCTTGGCACTTTGGGCGGCACAGGTCGGCCAGTTCCGTAACGTCCTTCTGCGCGTCGGTGTGCGGGAACCCGCCGTGCGCGAACATCGTGCCGTCCGGCAGGAACACGGCCCGCGGCCGGCGCGCGCAGAACCGGACGAACGCCCGCGCCAGTGCGACCTGCGACGCTGCGGCCTCCGGGTTGTCGCGCAGCGCGGCGTTCAGGGTGTCGCAGTACTCGGCCGGTTCGATGGTCACCCGGAACCGCTGTGCGGCCTCGTCGAACGCAAGGTCGGTGTCGTGGTTCCCCGGCACGACGCACACGCGCTCCGGGCGCTCCATCATCAGCGCGAAGAGGAACAGGAGCGTAGTGTGGTCGTGGATGCCGCGGTCCACGAAGTCGCCGAGGAACAGGAAGTGCGCCGGCTCGGTCTGCGTCGATTGCGCGGTGGCGAAGGCGACGAGGTTCGCGAGCGTGAGCAGGTCGGCGTGCAGGTCGCCCACCACCCACAGCGCGCCGGGCACGGCGTTCTCGGTGCGCACAACTGCGACCGCGGCCGACGACTCTTCACGGCAGTCGTCGAACAGCAGGCGCGGGCCGGAATCGATCCACGCGCACACTTCGGCGACGGACACAGCGCGCGCGCGGGCAATGGCGGCGCTCATCGGCACGTGCGCGAAGCCCTCGGCGGTGCGCGCGGTCACGCGCTCGGGGCGCGGCTTCTCCGGCGGCTTCTCAACGGGTTTCTCAGCGACCTTTTCGGGTGGCCTCGGCGCGGGGGCCGGTGGCGGAGGCAGCGCTGAGGGCGGCGCAGGCGGCGCTTCGCGCAGGGCCGCGGGGAGCGCGACGTACTCCGGGTTCAGCGTGCGGGGCGCGGCGACGAGTACCGCGACATCCGGCACGACGGCCGCGGGCCGCAGGGGGCGCACGTAGGCCGCGCGCCCGGCCTTGCGGAACGCCTCCACCCACTCGCGGAACCGCAGCACGAATAGCCGCGCGAACTCGTCCACGTTCGGCCACGTCGGGAACGAGAACTTGAGGGCCTCGTACCACTCGTTGTAGATCGAGCGGTACACGTTGCGGCGGTACTCGAACGGCTCGAACGCCAGCCCGCGCTCGACCGCGCGCCGGGCCGGGTCGGACGCCTTCGCCCACCACTCGCCCACCGGCTCGCCGGCGATGCGGGCCAGCGTCGGCAGCAGGCGCGGCACTTCGAGGTGGTGGGTCGTCGGCCACGGCGGGGGCGACACGACGGGCAGCGCGGCGGCGATGGCGTCGAGGACCGCGGCCGTCGGCGCGGGCAGGTCGGCGCGCGGCGGGTCCGCGTTCGGGATGAACTCCGGGTACGGTAGATAGGCGTCGACGCGCCAGCGGAAACTCGCGACGACGACCTCGTGCGAGCCGCGCGTGTTCCGCCCGCGCGCATGGAGGAAGTCCGCGGTTTGGGCGAGCAGCACCTCGAAGTCGGCGCGGGCGCGGAACGGAAGATCGGTGGCGAGGTGCCACGCGAGCAGGCGCGCCGCGAGTACGGCGTCGGCTTGGCGCGTGCCGTCACCGAGCCGGTCCCAGAAGGAGACCGCCTCGGTGCCGAGGCCCGGTGTGGTGCGGAGCGCGAGCCGGAGCCGCTCGGTAGCGACGAAGTCGTCGCGGTTTCGGCGGTTCGGGGCGCGCACCCCGGCCTGATAGAACAGCGGGGCCGGGGCGAGCGCGGCCCAGTGCCCCTCGGTCAGGCACAGCCGCTGGAACGCTTGTCGCTCGGCCTCGGAGAGCGGGCGCGCGCCGGGCGCGGGTGTGTCTGCCATGCCGACTGTCCCTTCCGCCGCACGGTCCCGGTTACTTCATGGTCACGGTCATGCGCATCCGCGACTTGCCAACGGTGATGACGCCGCCCTCGGACAGTTCGCACCCGCCGGGCGGAACCTCGGTCCCGTTGTAGTACGTGGCGTTCTTCACCCCGGCGACGGGGCGCAGCACCCACGCGCCGAGGTCCGTGTCGCGGACGATCTCGAACTGCTCGTCGGCCGCGAACTGGGCGTCGTCGTCCGCGAACCGCTGCTTGAACACCGACTTGCCCAGTTTCGCGGTCGCGCTCAGGTCGGCCCCGCGCCCGGTCTTCGCCGACACCAGCGACACGCACGCCGGCATGTTTACGTACCCGTCGGCCGGGCACTTGCGGTACGAAACGGCCCAGTCCATCCCGCACTGGGGGCACTTCCAAGTGGTGGTCGCAGACACGAGCGTTCCCCCCTTAACCGGCCTTCACCTTCATGTCCAGCTTCGATTTCTTCGAGACCGCGCTGCCGACCCCGATGACCGCGCCCGGCGCGATCTTCGTGCGGGCCGCGAGCACCTCGCCGTCGAGCAGCGTCGCGTTCTTCGTCCCCGCGATCGGCTCGACGTACCAGCCGTCCGGTTGCTTATCGAGGACGAACTGTTCCGGGGCGGCGAACACGCCGCCCTCGCCAAACTTGCTCTTGAGGACCGCGACGCCCAGCACCAGCCTCGCGCTGAGCGCCAGTTCGGTCCCGTCCGGGCCGATCAGCACGAGCCGCCCGCTCGCGGGTTCCGGAGCGGGCGGCGCGGGCGGCACGAACACCGGCCGCGGCGCGGAGGCCGGGACCGGCGCGGACGCCGGCACCGGGGGCGGCGCGGGGCGCGCGGGCGGCACCGGCACTGCCCCGCTCGGCACGTACTTTTCGCCCAGCAGCGTCTTGTGCAGCTCCGCCGCGACCGGACGCTTGGCCGGGTCCGGGTGCAGGCACCGGTGCAGCACGTCGGCCACGGTGTCGGTGGTCGCGGGCGCGCTCGGCAGCCCCGCGAGCTTCGGCTTCGGAACCGCGTACGCCTTGTAAGCCGCCAGAATCTTGTCGTTGTCGTCGTACGGGTACGGGTGGCCCGGCCCCAGCAGTTGGTACAGGATGATGCTGAGGGTGAACACGTCCGACACCGGCACCGGAACCTTGCTATGTTCGGGGCTCATGTAGCCGGGCGTGCCGAAGTAGCCCTCGTGCCCGTCCCACGGCGCTTTGCGGTCCGTGAAGAACGAGAAGTCCATGTCGATGATCTTCAGCCGGTACTTCATGCCCAGCGACGGGTCCTCGATTAGCATAATGTTGTCGGGCTTCAGGTCGGCGTGAATGATCTTCGCCGCGTGCAGTTGCGCGATGCCCGCGACGAGCACCTTCGCCATTAGCTCGCGCGCGTTCCACGGCACCTCCGCGGGGTGCGACTTCACGCGCTCCAGAATCTTCTCGAGCGAGTGGCTCTTGTCGAGGAACTCGAACACTTGGTGGAACTTGCGGTTGTGCTCGAACCCGCCGAGGAACTGGTAGCAGAACTGCTTACACGGGCTGCCCTCGATCCGGGCCTTCATCTCCTTCTGGTGGTCCATGAACGGCTTGTACCACGGCACCCGCACCGAGGGCGACTGGTACGCCTTGAAGAACACTTTGCGCCCGCCGGAGTCGGCGGCGACGTAGGCCACCGAGTTGTTCCCGATGGTGATGATGTCCTTGATCGTGTAGCCCTGAACCTTGTCGCCCGGGTTGTACACCGTTACCGCCCCCCACGGATGGCGTCGTCGGACGCCACCCAAGTGTCTTGGCCGAACAGGGCGCGCTTCACGCCTACGTCCGGCCGCCCTTGCAATACGGACGCCGACACCGACTTCCCGATCTGCCCGAGTACTTTGTTGAAGTCGAGCGACACGAGACCGTCGTAGGTCTGCGTGGACTTTTGGTACAGGCACTTGTCGGCCTCGGCGAGCGTGTCGAGACCCGCCGACGCCGGGCCGACGAGGTACAGCTTCACGCCGAGCTTCTGAACCTTGTCGATGATCGAGTCGAGCTTCGCACGCTGCGCGTCCCAAATGGCGTTGGCCTCGAGCGGTTCGTCGGTCAGCAGCACCACGACGCGGTGGCACCCGGCCTGCGGTCGCCACGGGTAATCGAGGCACAGGTCGAGCGCGATCAGCATGGCCTCGTCGCCGTACACTTCGACGCCTTTCAGGGCGCTACTCACGGCCGCGCGGTCGGTGGTGAAGAACGCGCTCGGGCGCGGCGACTGGCCGTACAGCGCGCGAACGAGTTCTTCGCCGCTCAGGTTCAGCGACTTCGACCGCACCAGCCCGCCGTCGGCCCCGCAGGAGTGGACGAGGAAGTCGAGGCGGCAGTCGATCTTGCGGTTCGCGTCGCCGGCCAGCGCGTCGAGGAAGGCGTCGAGGTTGCGGCGCACGGCGTCGATACACGGGGCCATCGACCCCGACGCATCGAGGCAGAACACCACGTCAACGACGCCCTTTGTGCTGGTTGCCATTGAAAGCTCTCGTAGAGAACAGGGGGCTTACGCCACCCGCTCGCCTTAGTCCGCCGAGGGCGTGTCGGCGCCGGACTGCTGCGTCATGGTCTTCGCCAGAAGCTGGATGATCTTCTCGAACTTGGTCTGGTCCGCGGTGTAGGCCTCCAGTGCGGATTGCGCCGTCTCGCCGGGGTTGACCGGCACCTTGTACCAGAGCGCCTTGTCCACTTCTTCGAGTGTACCGAACCGCGCGAGCGTGGCCGGGGCGAACATGTGCAGGACGATCTTCGCGGTCATCAGGTTCAGGATGACGTCGTCGATGCGGGCGTCCTTGGGCACGCGGAGCGGTTCCTTGAACGGGGCGTCGGTGAACACGATCACGAACCGACGGCCGGAGTTCACATTGCGCCATGCGTCCGGGCGCAGCGGCTCGTCGGGGCCGGTCGAGGGCATGTTGGCGAGCATGTAAAGGGCTTCGAGGAGCGTTTCCGGTTCGTCGCCGCCGCCGTCGGCCTTGAGCGCGTCGAGCTGCGCTTCCAACTCGACCGACGAGCCGACGAACGGGTTGTCCACGATCGCCGGAACGTCGGTGTAGTCGAGGTCGCGGTAGCCCATGACCTTCGCGCGCCAGTCCTTGACGACGGCCGCGCCGTTGGGCGTGGGCGTGGTCAGGGTCTGCACGAAGGTCTTAATATTCTGTTTGACGGCGTTGATACACGGCCCCATGCTGCCGGTCGCGTCGAGCAGGAACACGATGTCCGCAATGCCTTTTACCTTTGGAAGTTGGCTCACAGGTGCGACCTCTGGTAGGTTGATGGGGACTCGAACCCCGGCGGGCGCGCGGCGCGCCTCGGTGGATGATACGCACAGCCCGGGGGATTTTCTCGGAACGCATTATTTCACACCCGCGCGCGCGACGCAAGGAACCGGCGCGCGGGCCGACCGGAGCGCCCTCGTGACACGCGCCAGCATGTTGGAGAACCTCGAACGCCTCGTAGAGGTCGCGCCCGGCACGCTGCACGGCCCGGAAGAGCTGGGCGCACTCCCCGGTTGGGACTCACTCACGCAGCTCACCTTTGTCGTCCAGACCGAACGGGCGACCGGGACGCGCGTCGCCACCACCGCCGTCGCCGAGTGCACCACGGTGAACGACCTCCTCGCCCTGTTCGCGCTGTGAGCGCCCCCCCCGCGCTGCCGCTCAACGACTTCCAGCGCGTGATGCGCGCGTGGGAAGCGTTCCAGCCGTTCAACGGGGTCGACGTGATCGAGGCCCGCGCGCCGGTGCGCGCCGACGCGCTCCGCGCAGCGGCCGAGACCGAACTGGACGCCCTCGGCGTGTGTTACCCCGTCGCGCGGCCCGACGGCCGGAGCGTCGAGTACCGGCCCGGCCCGGCCCGCGTGCCGGTGGAAGTGAACACGACCGCCGAACTCGCCGGTGCGTGCTCCGCAGAACTCAACTACACGTTCGCGCCCGGCGACGCGCTCGTCCGCCTCTGGGTCGCCGGCGGCGCGCACGTCGGGATGACGTGGCAGCACTGGCCCATCGACGGGGTGTCGGCGTCGCACCTGTTCCGCCGCATCTTGGCGCGGTACGCCGGTGCGCCGGTGAGCGACGAGCCGACCGCGACCGCGGTGATCGACCCCGGGCCGGTGCCGCTCCCGTGGCGCGGGCGGCAGAAGCTCGCCGTGTTCGCCCGCGAGTGGGCCAACGAGCCGCTCGCGTACTCGCGCCTCTACCACGTTCGCCGGCCGCGCCCCGACCGCACGCGCCTGTGCGTGCGCCTGCTCGCGCTGCCGCACCCGCCGCGCCCGGCCGGGGCGACCCTGAACGACGTCGTCTCCGCGGCGCTGCTTTGGGCGCTCGCGGGCGCGTTCCCCGCGCGCGGGCACAGCGCGTGGCGGCAGAACTTGGGCCTGTACCACATCCACGACCTCCGGCCTTACGGCACGCCCGAACACGCGCGGGCGTGGGGCCAGTTCCTCGGCTACACGATGACCCACCTGCACGGCCCGCGCCCGCCCACGATGCGCGCGCTCATCGACCTCGTTCGCGCGCGGACGTTGCGGTTGCGCGAGTTGAACGCCCAGTTCGTGAGCCTGTCGGCCCTGCGCACCCTGCGCACCGGGTTACAGGTGATGCCGCGCGGCTGGCGCTGGCGGCTGCCCTACGCGGCCATTCCGGGCGCGGCGGGCCTGACCGCGACGCGGTTCCGCGCGGAGTGGGGCGCGCCGCCGTTCGCACAGCACTTCGGGCGCTCGTGGCGCGTCGCCCCGCTGGGCGGGCTGGTACCGTTCGGGGCCAACCTGTGCAGCAAGGGCAACGACGTGTCGCTCGCGCTGACCTACGAATCGGGTGGCCCGGTCGCGGAGCGCATCGGGAGCATCGAAGCCGAACTTCGCGCGGCGCTCGGCTGATCCCGAACCGCCGGCGCGTGCGGGTTGTCCTCGTCCCAGAACCCCGCGGCCGGACGGGAGAACGCATCATGCGGAAGCTGGCGAGTATCCAGACGGTGAGCGCGGCCGAACCGATCCCGAACGCGGACGCCATCGAGCGCGTCCGCGTCCTCGGCTGGTGGGTGGTCGTGAAGCGCGGCGAGTTCGCGCCCGGCGACAAGGTCGTGTACTGCGAGATCGACGCGCTGCTCCCCGAGCGCGCCGAGTTCGAGTTCCTGCGCGCGAGTTCGTGGAAGCCGGCGCAGACGGACGGGAGCGGCGCGGTGATGGTCCCGGCCGGGTTCCGCATCAAAACCGTGAAGCTCCGCGGGCAGGTTTCGCAGGGTATCTGCTTCCCGCTGAGCGTGCTACCCGACGGCGCGCCGACCGACGAGGGCGCGGACGTGACCGCGGCACTTGGCGTCGCCAAGTGGGAGCCGCCGCAGACCGTGGGCACCGGCGGGCGCGTGCTCGGCGGGTTCCCGGGGTTCATGCCGAAGACCGACGAGACCCGCGTGCAGGTGCTGGAGGCGGTGCTGGCGCGACACCGGGGGCGCACGTTTGCGCTCACGGAAAAGCTGGACGGCACGTCGTTCACGGCGTTCGTGCGCGCCGGCGAGTTCGGCCTGTGCAGCCGCAACATGCGCCTCGACCCGACCGACGACTCGAGCCTGTTCGTGCGGATCGCCAAGCGGTACGAGTTGGTGCCGCGGCTGCGCGCCCTGTGCGCCGCCCGCGGGTTCGACGTGGCCGTGCAGGGCGAGGTGATCGGCCCCGGCGTGCAGGGGAACAAGTACGCGTTGCGCGAGGTGGCGCTGCGAGCGTTCAACGTGTTTGACGCGAGGGCGTACCGCTACCTGAACCACGCCGACGCGCTCGCGGCGTTCGCCGACTTGGGCCTCGACGCGGTCCCGCAGCTCGGCACGCTCGTGCTGAACCACGGCGTCGATGAGTTGGTGGCGCTGTCGGAGGGGACAAGTGCGCTGAACCCGAAGGCACAGCGCGAGGGCGTCGTGCTGCGCCCGCTCGAAGAGGTGGAGGACGCCGACTTGGGTCGCCTCAGTTTCAAGGCGATCAACCCCAAGTTCCTATTGAAGTACGACGAGTAGGACTTGGTGATTGCAGCGTTGTAATTGACGATTGAAAGGCAACTTCGCGTCCCGGTGTCTTTCAATCGTCAATCACAAATCTGCAATCGGACTTCGCTACACCTGCAACACCCCGGTCTTGAACGGCCGCCCGTCGTCGTGGCGGGTGGCGACCGCGAGCGCGGTCAGCAGCGCGGCGCGCGTCTCCTCGGGGCGAACGATCGCGTCCACCCACAGGCGGGCCGCGGCGTAGCGGATGTCGGTCTGCTCGTCGTAGCTCGCCTTCACGGTGTCGCGGAGCGCGGCCAGTTCCTCCGCGTCCGGTTCCTTGCCGGCGCGCTTCAGCGCCTGCACCTGCACGTCGAGCAGCGTACTCGCGGCCTGCGCGCCGCCCATCACCGCGTACTGCGCGCCGGGCCACGCGAGGATGAACCGCGGGTCGAACGCTTTGCCGCACAGGGCGTAGTTCCCGGCCCCGTAGCTCCCGCCTGTGATAAGCGTCAACTTCGGAACCACGCTGTTCGAGATGGCGTTCACGAGCTTCGCCCCGGCCCGGATGATCCCGTTCTGCTCGGACTCCTTGCCGACCATGAACCCGTTCACGTTCTGCACGAAGAGGAT
Source organism: Planctomycetota bacterium (assembly GCA_016872595.1). Taxonomy (GTDB): domain Bacteria; phylum Planctomycetota; class Planctomycetia; order Gemmatales; family Gemmataceae; genus Gemmata. The sequence goes on along the minus strand of VGZJ01000015.1, from coordinate 22,405 downwards.
CGGCACGCGGAGTTGGTTGCAGTCCATAACGAACCGCGCGGCCTTGTCCGCGGAGTCCACGTAGATGACGCCGCCGAACTGCATCGGCCCGCTCGCGGCCTTCACGCGCTGTTTCTGGTTGGCGACGACGCCGACGCGCCGCCCGCCGAGTTCGCCCCAGCCGCAGACGAGCGTCTGCCCGTAGTCGGCCTTGTACTCGTCGAACGGCGCGCCGTCGAGCACGAGCTTCATCAGGTCGCGCACGTCGTATTCGGGCTTGGTGAACGAGTCCCAACCCTCACCTGTTGCGACAGGCGGGCTTGTGGCGTTCCTCTCACTATCGGGCTGTAGCGCGCCGACGAGTCGGCGCAGGCGGTCGAGACAGTCATCGTCGTTCGGTTCGCGGAAGTCGATGGTGCCGCTGATCGCGCCGTGCATCTTCGCGCCGCCGAGCGATTCGGACTCGACGACCTGCCCGATGGCGGCCTTCACCAGCGCGGGGCCGGCGAGGTACAGGCCGCTCCCTTCGGTCATGAGGAGCGTGTCGCACAGCACCGGGAGGTAGCCGCCGCCGGCGACGCAGTTGCCCATGATCGCCGCGAACTGCGGGATGCCCGCGGCGCTGATGACGGCGTTGTTGCGGAAGATGCGGCCGAAGTCGTCCTCGTCCGGGAACACTTCGTCCTGAAGCGGCAGGAACACGCCGGCGGAATCGACGAGGTACACCAACGGGAGCCAGTTTTCGGTGGCGATGCGCTGGGCGCGCAACACCTTCTTGCACGTCATGGGGAAGAACGCACCGGCCTTCACGGTCGCGTCGTTGGCGACCACCATGACGCGCCGCCCGCTCACGGTGCCGACGCCGGTGACGACGCCCGCGGAGGGCGCGCCGCCGTGTTCCAAGTACATGCCCCAAGCGGCCCACAGACCCAGTTCGAACCACTCGGAGCCGGGGTCGATGAGCTTGGCGACGCGCTCGCGCGCGGTCAGCCGGCCCTTCTCGTGCTGGCGCGCGACCGCCTTTGGCCCGCCGCCGAGCCGGATAGCGGCCTCGAGTTCGGCGAACGACAGAGTTGGAGAGGTCATGGGGAGATTGTAGGGACGAGCGCGCCGTGTGTTTCACCTCCCCCCTTGAGGGGGAGGTGGAAACGAAGAACGGTCACTCGGCCGCGGCCAGCGACCAGTCCTTGCGCTGCCGGCTGCTGGGGATGTTCAGCATCTTGCGGTACTTGGTGACGGTGCGCCGCGCCACCGGGCACCCCGCGGCCTGTAGCCGGGTGACCAGTTCCTCGTCCGACAGCGGGTTCGCCTTGTCCTCGTTCGAGACCAGTTCGAGGAGTTTCTGCTTCATCACCTCGTAGGCCACGACCTCGCTGTTGGCGTCGTGTTCGTTCTTGGCCTTGCCGCCACCGAAGAACCGCTTCAGCGGGAACACGCCGCGCGGGGTCTGCACCCACTTGTCGTCCACGGCCCGGCTCACGGTGGTGACGTGGACCTTCACTTGGTCCGCGATCTGTTGCATCTTCAGTGGTTGGATGTGCTCCGGGCCGAAGTCGAGGAACGCGCGCTGGTGGTCGATAATGGCGCGGGTCACGCGCAGCAGCGTGTTGCGGCGCTGCTCGACGGCCTTCACCAGCCAGTCGGCCGACTGGAGCTTCTTGCGCAGCTTCTCCTTCACGTCCTCGGCCAAGTCCTGCCGGCGGCACAGCTCCACGATGCGCTTGCTGACGCGGATACGCGGCACCCACTCGTCAGTAAGGCGCGCGGTGTAGGTGTCGTCGTCGGCGCGCTCCACGACCACGTCGGGCATGACGTAGCGGTTGCCGGAGTCGCTGAACTTCAGCCCCGGCTTCGGGTCGAGGTGCTGGATCGCGACGATGGCCTCTTGAATGGTCGCCAGTTCGAGGTGCGTCGCCCGCTGGATGACCGGGAGCCGGTTCGCGCCCACGTCTTCGAGGTGGTCACGGATGATGACGCGCATGGCGTCGGCCTGCGGTGCGTCCGGCGTCACCTGCAGGAGCAAACACTCCTTCAGGTCGCGCGCGCCGACGCCGGGCGGGTCGAGCCGCTGCACGACATGGACGAGCGTGTCTTCGACGTCTTCTGGGGTAACGGGCGCGTCGTGGAGGGCCGCAATTTCGGTCAGCGGCACCGTACGGAACACGTCGCTGTACAGTTCCTCGTCGTTCTCGTCGTCGGGCTTCTTCTTCTTGGGCTTTTCGGGTCCGTCGTCGTCGCGGTCCTTCTCGCGGTGCTTGCGCACCTTGAGGCGCGCGCCGAGGTAGCCGGTGCGGTCGATGAAGCTACAGATGTGCCGCGCGAGGCGGCGTTCCGCGTCGTCGAGTTCGAGTTCGCCGAGTTGGTCGGCGAGGTGGTCTTGGAGCGAGGGCGCGCGGTCCGGCATGTTCGCCATCACCTCGAGCTTGCGATCGCCCTCCTCTTGGAGCGCGCCGCGGCTCATGCGGTGCTCCTCGTTGAAGTGGTCGTCCCAGTCACGGTTCAGCTCCTCGAGGCGGTTGAACTCGAGGTCACCGGTGTCGTCGTGCTTGAGCGGGGCGTCCGGGTTGAAGTCGTCGGCCGCGCCGTCGTCGGCCTCGGCGTGTTTCTCCTTCAGTTCCAAAAACGGGTTCTCTTGGAGCGCCTCTTCGATCCGCGCTTGGAGGTCGGCGATGGGGAGTTGCAGAATCTCCATCGACTGGATCATGCGCGGCGCGAGGATCGTTTTCAGATCCTTCCGCACGGAGATGTTCAAACCCAGATGCGGTCCGCTCATGGTCCCCTTCCCCCAATCCGTTCGCGCGGCACCGGGCGGCGTGCCGATCCGCGGCGCGCGTCCCGCGCGCTCAGAACGTGCGCCGGCCCTCAAGGGCGTCGGCCAGCATTTGCGCGTTCGCCAGTTCGAGCGAGCTTCCACTCGGCAACCCGCGTGCCAACCGCGTGACCGCCACCCCGGTGGGGGCCAGCACGTTGGACGCAAACAGCGCGGTCCCATCGCCTTCGAGCGTCGGACTCGTCGCCAGTATTACCTCGCGCACCCCACCCGTTCTTACGCGCTCGGCCAGCGCCGCGAATGTAAGTCGTTCCGGGCCCATGCCGTCGAGCGGGGCGAGCCGGCCACCTAGGACGTGGTACAGCCCGCGAAAACTGCCGACGCGCTCGAACGAGTTCACGTCGCGCGGGGTCTCGACCACACACAGGAGGGCGGCGTCGCGCTTCGGGTCAGCACAGATCGGGCACAGTTCGCCGTCGGTCAGGTTGAAGCACGTGCGGCACGGGCGGACCTTGCTCGCGACCGCGTGGAGCGCGTCGGCCAGCGCGACGGCGCTCGCGCGGTCCCCGGCGAGCAGGAAGTGCGCGATCCGCTCCGCGCTCTTCGGCCCGATCCCGGGGAGCTTGACCAGTTCGGCCAGAAGTTCGGCAATAACGCCCGCCGGTTCGGACACGGCCGCGGCCTCCTGCACGTCAGAACGGGATCGCGTCGTCGCCGCTGCGGGCGACGTGCGGAATCGGTTCGGGCCGCTCCTCGGAAATGAGGAACTCGCGCGCCACGACCGAGAGTACTTCGTTGCTCGCGAACAGGGCGACGACTTGCTTCGCGGGGGCCGGCGCGCCGTCCGCCGCGGGCGGGGCCGCCAACAATTCGAGGCTCCCGTCGTACCCGTACCGCATCTCCGCGGCGCGCACGGTGTACCGTAACCCGGAGCGCAGTAGGACGATGAACGCGAACATCCGAGGGCCTCCTGTGGTGTAGTCAGCTCCCGAACCCGGGGAACCCACCGCCGAGCATCCCCGGCGGCAGGCCGATGTTCGCGGCCATCTTCCCGCTCTCTTCTGCGAGTTGGGCGCGCACCTTTGTGAGTGCTTGGTTGGTGGCCGCAGCGATCAGGTCTTCGAGCACCTCGCGGTCGTTCAGCTTCAGCGCGTCCTCAGAGATGCGCACGCTCAGCACCTCCATGCGGCCGTTCACCTTCACGGTGACGTAGCCCGCGCCGCTGCTCGCCTCCGCGGTGATGTTGCCCACCGACGCTTGAAACTTTTGCACTTCCTCCTGAATCTTCCCCTGATTCTTCAAGAGACTCATCATCGCGCCGAGTTCCTTAAACATCGCGTCAGCCCTCGTCGGTGGCGGTCGGGGTCTCGTCGTCGGACGGGTCGGCGTCGGCGGGCGCGTCTCTCGGCGCACCCGGTTCGGGCCGGGGCGCGGTCGGGTTGAAGTCGTCGTCCACGTGCCAAATCTGCGCGCCCAGCACGTCGCTGGCTTTCTTGAATAGCGGGAGCGCGGTCAGTACCCGCTTGCGGTCGGTCGGTTGCAAGGCTGCGGGCGCGGCCGGGGCCGTTGGGCGGGCGGCGGCGCTCGTGTCGGTTTCCGTCCGCACCGCGACCGCGTGGCCCGTAATGCGCTTGAGCGCGTCTTGTAGCCGTTGGACGCTCGCCTCGGTTCCGCAGATGTTCTTCGCGTCAGTATACGAGACCGGGAAGCGGATTACCAGTGCATTTGGCCCCGAATTTGCATACGAACTGGAGAAACTGAGAGGTTTTGCTAGAAGCGGGGCCTTTTGCTCGATGTGCTGAACAAACCGCGCCCAAACCTCGTGAACGGTCGAATCTGACAGGGCGAGCGTGGACAACTCGCCGGAAGGGGAAGCGGGAGCGGGCGGCTTACCCGCCGTCGCTGCCGTAGTTGCGTCGTTTTTTTTTGGCGCGTCCGGCACTGCAGCGGGGGGCGCGATGCGCGCAGGCGCGGCAGCAACCGGCACCGCCCCGCCGGACGCGCGTAGCGCCTCGGCCCACTGAATCAAGTCGGCCACGGCGCGAAGTTCGGCCAGCCGACACAACCGGACCACGACCATTTCGAGTAGCACTTGCGTGTGCGTGCTGCCGCGCATGCGGGCTTTCGTCGCGGTCAGCAGTTCCAGCCCCGCAAGTATAGCGTCCAGCGACAGCTCTTGCGCGTGTTTCTTCACCGCGTCGAACTGGTTGGGCGTCACGGGCAGTTCGCGCACGTCCGGCCCGCCACAGTTCACCAGCATCAGCGCGCGCCAGTATTCGACGACTTGCTCGACAAGTTCGCCGACTTGCAGCCCGCGTTCGACCCACAGAGCGATGCGGTCGAGCGCGGCCTTGGCGTCGCCGGCCACAATCGCACTCACCAGTTCGATCACGCGGTCGTCGCCGGCCGTGCCCAGCACCGCGCCGACGTGCTCGGCCGTCAGCTCGCCCACGGCCGACGCGAGCAACTGATCGAGGATAGATTGCGAGTCGCGCATCGAGCCGGCGGCGCGGCGGGCGACGAGGCGCAGCGCGTCGTCGGTGGCCTTGTGCCCTTCCCGCTCGACGATCTTCTTGAGGTGCTCGAAGATTATCGTCGGCCCGACGTGCGCGAAGTCGAACCGCTGGCACCGCGACAGGACCGTGATGGGGATCTTCTGCACTTCGGTGGTGGCGAGGATGAACTTGGCGTGTTCGGGTGGTTCCTCCAGAGTCTTCAGCAGCGCGTTGAACGCCGCGTTGCTCAACATGTGGACTTCGTCGATGATGTAAATCTTGAACCGGCCGCGCGTGGGGCGGAACCCGATCCCTTGGCGCAGGTCGCGGGCCTCGTCCACTTTGTTGTTGCTTGCGCCGTCGATTTCCAGAACGTCTACGTCGTCGCCGGCGGCGACCGCGAGGCAACTGGCGCACTTGTCGCACGGCGTCGGGGTCGTACCGGTTTCGCAGTTGAGGGCTTTGGCGAGGATCCGGGCGGCGCTCGTTTTGCCGACGCCGCGCGCGCCTGTGAAGAGGTACGCGTGGGCGACGCGCCCGCTCTTGAGGGCGTTCACGAGGGCCTCGGCCACGTGCTCTTGGCCGATCAGTTCGGCGAACTGCTGGGGCCGGTAGCGCCGGGCCACGACCGTGTACGCGGGCGGGTCCGCGCTCGCGGCCGGTTGCGGTTTCTGCTTCGCCATGACGGTTCCTGTCGGTCGGCGGTCTGCGGGTGAATCTACCCGGAACCGCGGCGGCGAACAATCGCGGTGGGAACTTGCCAACGCCCGCGGTTTCCGTGTACTGGTTCTACACGCGAACCCGCGCAGGAGTCATCGGATGCCCTCGACCGCGGCGGTCGTCGTTCCCGTCGAACGCACCGGGCCGGACCCGAACTTGACGTACGTGCCGGCGCTGCCACCCAAACCCCCGGTCCCGCACAAGCGCCAGTGGTCGCCGCGCCTCTGGGAAGGTACCGACCTGTTCACGTGGCTGCGGATGCTGCGCGCCAACGGGTTCGCCGTGCACCCCAGTCACTGGTACATCGCCGCTATCGTCTCGGTCAACGCCACAATCAACACGGTCCTCCGCTGGGCACTGAACGCGCGCCACGGTTCGCGCGTGCGCGCCACGGAAATCACGAACCACCCCGTCTTCGTGATCGGCCACTGGCGCACCGGCACCACGCTCTTGCACGAACTCCTGATCCGCGACCCGCGGTTCGGGTTTCCCGACATGCAGGACTGCTTCAACCCGCACCACGCGCTCCTCACCAACGGGTTCTTCAAGCGCTACTGCGGGTGGATGCTCCCCGGCCGCCGGCCGATGGACAACATGCTGTTCGGCTGGGACCGGCCGCAGGAGGACGAGTTCGCGCTCGCGCTGCTCGGCCTCCCCTCGACGTACACGGACTTCGCGTTCCCGAACCGCCCGCACCCCTCGCAAGGCGCGCTCGACCTGTCCGGCCTCAGCGCGCCCGAGCTGGCGAAGTGGAAGCGCACCTTCGTGCGGTTTTTGAAAGAAGTGACGGTGCGCACGGGGAAGCAACTGGTGCTGAAGTCACCGCCGCACACGGCCCGCATCCCGACGCTGCTCGAACTGTTCCCGAACGCCAAGTTCGTCCACATCGTCCGCGACCCCCACGTCGTGTTTCCCTCGACGGTGAACCTGTGGTCGTCGATGGCCCGCAACCACGGGCTACAGGCCCCGAACTGGCCGGGGTTGGAAGAAAAGGTGCTGAGCGAGTTCCGCGTCATCTACGACCGGCTCGAAGACTCGCGCCCGCTGCTGAACGCCGTACCGGGCCGATTCCACGAACTCCGGTATGAAGCGCTCGTGAACAACCCGGTCGCGGAACTGCGGAAGGTGTACGACGGGCTACAGCTCGGCGGCTTCGACGCCGCCCGCCCGCGCGTCGAGGAGTACCTGCGCCAGAACGCCGGCTACGAAACCAACAAGTACGACCTGACCGCCGACCAGCGCGCGACCATCCACGCCCGCTGGGGCGACGTGATCCGCCGCTACGGATACGAGTAGGGCGGAGATGCGCATTTTCTGAGTTTCGCTGTTGCGTCCTTCATATTCGCTCGACAATACTTCATGTTTTGTGGTTCATACTCGCACCGTTCCGAGCCGTGGCACTCGATTCATTCGCTGTCGGTCCGACGCCCCGACTCGTGGGGCGTCCTCTCTCCCGTCGGAGGTGTCCGATGCTTAGTCGCCGTACCGCGCGCGGGTTCACGCTCATCGAGTTGCTCGTCGTCATCGCCATCATCGCCATCCTGATCGGGCTGCTTCTTCCGGCGGTGCAGAAGGTGCGCGAGGCCGCGGCGCGACTCAAGTGCCAGAACAACCTCAAGCAGTTCGGGCTGGCGGCCCACAACTACGAGAGCGCGAACAACACGCTCCCGCCGTCGCAGCACACGGTCGTGATCGCCGGGTCCACTGTCTCGTCCGGTGCCCCGACCCAAGCCCTGTTACTCCCGTACTTTGAGCAGGGGAACAAGTACAACCAATTCAACATGAACTACAACGTGAACAGCGACGCGCCGATCCACTCGTCGATACCGGCACTATCCGGCGCGAACGCCGCGGCACGCACGGGCGACGTGCCCGTCTACCTGTGCCCGTCGGACTCTTCGAGCGAGACTTACTTCGGCGCGGGGCGGCAGAACTACTTCGGCTCGCTCGGCGCGTACGCCCACTTCCGCGGCGGGAACGCCAGCCTCGAAGGAATCTTCTCACTGCCGTACCCGGCGAACGGGCAGATCATGGCCGGCGTGACGGTCGTATCCATCGGCGACGGGTCCAGCAACACGGTGATGTTTGCCGAGGTCATGCGGTCGGGCATCCAGTACAACGCCGCCTCCGGGGTTCGCGATCACGCCACGATCATCATCCACAGCTCGAACACCGGGTACAACGAGACCGACGGGACGACCATCAGCATGTGCGCGACGGGCGCGAACTGGAGCAGTTCGATCAAGTACACCGGCCAACAGTACTACCGGAACCTGCCCTCGAACTTCCTGTTCACCCACACGCTGCCGGTGAACTGGAACCGCAAGGTCGCCACCGGGACCCAGCGCTACAGTTGCGGGAACTCGGCGTTCACCTCGATGCACATCGCAGCGAGCAGTTACCACAGCAACGGCGTGAACGTGTGCATGGCCGACGGGAGCGTCCGGTTCGTGACCGACTCGCTCTCGTACGCCACGTGGCGCATGATGGGCACGCGCAACGGCGGCGAGGTCGTTCAGAACAACTGACGCGCGCGGCGCGCGGCCGGGCGCGCGCCGCAACGTCGCAACCACAACTCTCCGCCATGCGCTACCGTTCGGTGGTCATACTCGCCGTACTCGTAGGGTGCTCTTCGCCCGCGCCGAAGGGGCAACCCCAGACACCGGGGAAAGAGGCCGTGCTGCTCGAGGTGGGCGGGCTGATCCGGTCGTACAGCGGCGAAACCGGGACCGGCCCGAAGCGGGTCGCCGACTTGGCGAAGTACGAGCACGGGTACCCGCTCGGTCTCGCCGCGGTCCGCTCCGGTGAGGTCACGGTTATTTGGGGCGCGACAGTTGCGGGCGAGGGCGCGGCCGACACCGCGCCCTCACACGTCGTCGCGTACGAATCCTCAACCCCCACGTCCGGCGGGTGGGTGCTGCTCCAGAACGGGCGCGCCAAGGAAATGACCGCGGACGAGTTTCGTGCCGCGCCACGGGCCAAGTAGCCGCGCGGGGGGCGCGGTTGTGACGGCTACACAGCCGGTACGGGCGCGCGCCGTTGGTCCTTCTCCCTTCGGCACTTGTGTCCGTGCGCCGGGCGTTTACAATCACAAGTAACGCACCGCGCGCCCGCGGCCGCGCCGTCCCGGTCCCCACATCCATCGTGACGAGTCACCCATGGCGCAGCAGATGATTACCCTTGAGGAAGCTGCCGAGAAACTCGGCATCTCGCCCGAGGAGATGAAGAAGCGCCTCAAAACGGACCCCGCGTTCAAGCGCCTCAGCCCGATCCGCGACGGCACTACCGTTCGGTTCAAGGCCGCGGCCATTGAGGAACTGGCCCGCGAACTCGGTCTCGCCAGTGACGACGGCCTGCCGCTCGCGCCGGTGGTCGACGACGAACCGCCCGGCTCGGACGACTTCAAAGTTCCGAAGGGGGTGGACAAGAAGAAGCCCAAGAAAAAGGACGACGACGAGCCGCTCGTGTTCGCCGAGTCCGACACCGACGACGACGCGCTCGTTCTCGCCGACGATTCCAAGTCGTCCGCACCCAAGTCGAGCGGCAAACTCCTGCCCAACAAGAAGCCGAAGGACGGCTCCGACAGCGACGTGCGGCTCGACGGCGGCAAGGGCAAGGCCGGGAAGCCCGCACCGAAGAAGCCCAGGGGCGACGAGGACAGCGGCATCCCAACGGAAGAAATCTCCATCGACCTCGCCGGCCCCGGCAGCGCGATCATCAAGGGCGGCAGTTCGGCCAAACTCTCGGCCCCCAAGACCGGCGGTTCGCCGGGTCGCCTAGCTTCCGATGGCAAGAAACCCGGCTCGCGCCCCACGGCCCCGGACAGCAGCGAATTCGAACTGAGCCTCGACGCCGACAGCGACGACTTCGAGCTTCAGATGAACGCCGACGGCTCCAGCGGCGGCGATGAAGTCGATCTCGGTTCGATGCCCAAGGACAAGGGTGGCAGCGGGAAAGCGAGCCAGAGCGGGATCAACCTCAGCACGCCCGCGGACAGCGGCATTCCCCTCGGCGGGAAAAAGGACGCCAAGAAGAAGGAGGAGAAGAAAAAAGACGACTCGGACGAGAGCGACGTGGACTTCGAGTTGTCGCTCGATTCGTCCTCGGTGCCGTCCAGCACCAAGCTCGGCGCGCCGAAGTCTGGTAAGCCCGTGCTCGACGCCGATTCGAGCAGCGAGTTCGAGCTGACGCTTGACGACTCCAGTAACTCCAGCCTCGAACAGGCCGCGCTCGGCTCGGACGAACTCGACGACGGTGGCGACAAGGGCGACATCTTCGAGACCGACTTCGAGATCCCGCCGATGCCGGACGAGTCTGCGTCCGAAGCGGTGGCGCTCGAATCCGACACCGACTTGGAGAAGTCGGACTTCGAACTGGCGATGGACGACAGCGACGTCGTCTCCGAGGAGCCGTCCGGTAGCGAGGTCGTGCTGCTGGAAGACGAGGCCGAATCCGACGCGCCGAAGTCGAAATCCAAGATCAAGAAGAAGGCCGCGGCGGTCGATGCCGACGTGGACGTGGACCTCGCCGACGAGCCGGCCGAGGACGACGGCTCCGCGGCGGCGGCACTGAAGGGTGTGAAGGGCAAGCCGCGCGACGACGACGATGACGAGGTCGTGCCCGCCGGCGCGGTGATCGAGCGACCGACGAAGCCGTGGGGCATCGTCCCGCTGCTGTTCCTCGCGCCCGCCGTTCTCGTCGTGCTGGTCGGCGCGCTGATGTCTTACGAAGCCCTACAAACGCAGTGGGGCTATCAGCAACCGCGCAAGCCGACGGCCCCTCTGATTCACGCCATCGCAAGCCAGTTGAAGATGGAACTGCGCGATCAGTAGAACAGTTCGGGGCGCAGCGCGACGGGCCGCGGGCGTGTCCCCGCGGCCCGCGCCGTTATGGTCGTCCGTCTCCGGAGCCGCTATGGACCGACCCGTCGCACCGGCGCTGCGGGCGCTACTTGAGGGCTTGATCGACTACGCGGGCACGTTCCCGCCGGCGGCGCTGCCGTGCGGGGCCGCGGCCGAGAACTTCGCCACCTACCGCGCCGGCCCGCGGGCGTGGGCGCTACGATATCTCGTCGTCAGCGCTGTGGACCTCGACCGCGTATCGCCCGCCTTCAACGGTGCGCTCTCGGTACTCGCCGAAACCGACGTGCCGCGCGCCGCGGCGCTGGAATCGAAGCGCGTTGTCACCGCGCCGCGCCCGGTCTACTGCGAAGTGCCGCTCGCGGACCTCGACGCGGTGAGGGCCGCCGGGTGTTTCGCGAAGGTCCGCACCGGCGGGCTGAAGCCGGAAGCGATTCCGAGCGTGGCAGCGGTCGCGGACTTTATTCGCGCCTGCGCCGACCGCGGGTTGCCGTTCAAGGCCACCGCGGGCCTTCACCACCCGGTGCGCGCCGAGTACGCCCTGACCTACGAGCCGAACGCGCCGCGGGCCGTGATGCACGGGTTCCTGAACGTGTTCGTGGCCGCGGCGCGGGCGTGGCACGGCGACTGCAACCTCGAGCCGATCTTGGCCGAAACGGACCCGACCGCGTTCCGCTTCGACGACCGCGCCCACTGGCGCGACCGCGCGCTTTCGACCGAACAGGTGCGCGCGGCGCGCGCGGACTTCGCCCACGCCTTCGGTTCGTGCTCGTTCGACGAGCCGATTGCCGATCTGGAACAACTGGGGCTGCTATGAGCGCGATCGACGACACGCACGACGCGGGCCGGCGGAGTTGGGTCGAGTCCGCGAAGCACCCCGGCTGCGACTTCCCGATCCAGAACTTGCCGCTCGGCGTCTTCGTTCCCCCGGGCGAAACCCGCGCGCGCGTCGGCGTCGCCATCGGCGATTCGATCCTCGACGCGAGCGCGTGGGTTCCCGGCGAAACGCTCAACGGGTACTGCGCGCTCCCGCCCGTGCAGCGCCGCGACCTGCGCCGCGTGCTCGTGAAGGTGCTGGAAGCGGGCGCGCCGGCGCGTCCGCTGTTCGCGCAATCCGAGTGCGCCATGCGCCTGCCCGCAGCGGTCGGCGACTACACCGACTTCTACGCCTCGATCCACCACGCCACCAACGTCGGCAAGCTGTTCCGCCCCGACAACCCACTGCTGCCGAACTACAAGCACGTACCCATCGCGTACCACGGCCGCGCGTCGTCGCTGGTGGTGAGCGGAACGCCGGTCGCGCGCCCGAGCGGGCAACTCGCGGAGGGCAAGTTCGGGCCGACGCGCGAACTCGATTACGAGATGGAAGTGGGCCTGTTCGTCGGCCCCGGGAACGCGCTCGGCGACCCGATCCCGGTGGCGCGGGCGCGTGACCACATCGCCGGGTTGTGCCTCGTCAACGACTGGTCGGCGCGCGACATCCAACGCTGGGAGTACCAACCGCTCGGCCCGTTCTTGGCGAAGAACTTCGCGACGTCGGTGTCGCCGTGGCTCGTGACTGGGGAGGCGCTGGCCCCGTTCTGGACCGCCGCGCCCGCGCACGACGTACCAACCCTGCCCTACCTGCAAGAGCCGGAACCGGGCGCGCCCGACATCACGGTTGAAGTGTGGCTACGTTCCCCCGTCATGAGCGCGCCGGTGCGCGTGAGCCGCGCGCCGTTCCGCGAGATGTACTGGACGCCGGGGCAGATGGTGGCGCACCACACGTCGAACGGCTGTCCGCTCGCGCCGGGCGACCTGATCGCCAGCGGCACGGTCTCCGGCCCCGACAAGGAAAACCGCGGCTGCCTGCTCGAACTGACCGCAAAGGGCGCGGACCCGGTGCGCCTGCCGAGCGGCGAAGCGCGCACGTTCCTCGAAGACGGCGACGAGGTGACGTTGACGGGGTACTGCGAGCGCCCCGGCTTCGCGCGCATCGGGTTCGGGTCGTGCGCCGGCGCGATTCGCCCCTCGCGTTGAGCGGAGGCCCGCAGGGTCAAAAGTCCCTCGTGTAACCCGCGGTCCACCCGCCGTCCACGGTGAGAACGTGGCCGTTCATGTAGCTGTTCTCCGGGTCCGCGAGGAACTGGGCCGCAACCGCGATCTCGTCCACGGTGCCGGGCCGACCGAGTGGCACGTGGTCGAGCATCCGCTGCACGGACTCCTTGAACAGGCCGTCGTCGCCGTAGAACAGTTTGCGCGTCCCCTCGGTCAGAGTCGAGCCGGGGGCGATGCCGTTCGTCAGGATGCCGTGCGGCCCCAACTCCAGCGCGATCGCCTTCGTCAGATTCACGACGCCGGCCTTCGCCGCGACGAACGCGCACTGGAGGCGCAGCGGGACCAACCCGGCGATGCTGGCGATGTTGATGATCCGGCCGCGCTTTTGGCCCCGCATGACCGCCGAAGCCGCCTTGCTCATCTCGTATAAGCCGGTCAGGTCGACTGCGAGAATGCGGTCCCACTCGTCGCGCGGGAACTGGTCGATCGGGACGCGGTGCGCCATTGTGTTCACGCCCGCGTTGTTTACGAGCACGTCGAACCGGCCGCACTCGGCGACCACTTGCTTCACCGCGTCCGCGATCTGAGCCGGCTTTGTGACATCAAGCTCTAGCGCGCGCCCGTTGGGCGTGGCCGACGCAGCGGCCTGCGCGTCCGCGAGTACGAGGTCGGTGTAGTAGACGGTGCCGCCGTTGCGCGCGAACCGGTCCGCAATGGCTTGGCCGATGCCGCGCGCCGCGCCCGTCACGAGGTTGACGGTGCCGCGAAGGTCGGATGTCATGGTGTCGTCCTCAACTCGAAACCCACGCCGCCGGGTTCGCTACGCACGCCGCGAGCGCTTGTAGGAACCGCGCGGCCGGTGCGCCGTCCACGATGCGGTGGTCGAAGGTCAGGCTCAGCGTGAGCTGATCGCGCCCGACGACGCGGTCGCCGTCCATCACCGGGCGGCGTTCGATCCGGCCGATGCCGAGGATCGCGCACTCTGGCGGGTTGATGATCGGCGTGAAGGCGTCGATCCCGAACGCGCCGAGGTTGGTGATCGTGAAGCACCCACCCATGTCACGCGCGGACAGCGTGCCGCCACGCGCGCGGTCAATCAGCTCCTTCGTACGCGCCGCGACCGCGCGTAGGCCGAGCGCGGGAACGTCGCGCACGACCGGCACCAGCAACCCGGCGTCGGTGTCCACCGCGAAGCCGATGTCGATGCTCGCGGCCGGGACGATGCCGGCGTCCGTCCAGCGCGCCGCCAGCGCCGGGTGCTTCTGGAGCGCGACTGCGACCAGCTTGAACAGGATGTCCGTGTACGACGGCACGTCGCCACCGGCGGCCTTGAACTGTGCCCGCAGATTGACAAGGTTCGTCGCGTCGACGAGCGAGGTAAGCGTAACGGGGGCCGTGGTCGCGCGGCTCTCCATCATGCGCGCGGCGATAACCGCTCGCGCCGCATGCGGCTTCGCAGAAGTCTTGGAAGAAGTCACATCGCAAGCACGCACGCGGCCGTTGCGCCCGGTACCGATCAGGGCCGAAGGGTCGACGCCGAGGCGCGCGGCGGCACGCCGCGCGCGCGGGGTGACGGCGGTATCGCTCGAAGAACCTACCCCCCCGGCCCCCCTCCCAGAAGGGAGGGGGGAGACCGAACCCCCGCGCGCCGGCGCGCTTTCCGATGCGCCTGTGTCTTCCTCCCCCCTCCCTGTAGGGCGGGGGGCCGGGGGGGTAGGTCTGCCTTCCCCCGCGTGCAACAGGTAGCCGATGGTCGCGCCCACCGCGAGCCGGTCGCCGGTCTTCGGGCCGTTCGCGGGAACGTGCAGCGTGCCGGCGTCGAGGCTCTCGATGTCCTCGGTCGCCTTTTCGCCTTCGAGCCGGAACACCGCGTCACCGGGCTTTACCGGGTCGCCGTCGGCCTTCAGCCACTCGACGAAGACGCCCTCTTCCATGTTCCAGCCGAGTCGCGGGATCGTAACGGGAATCGGCATCGGTCACTCTTCAATGTAGTAGGCACACTCCGTGTGCCGTGAACCAGCGACGGCACACGGAGTGTGCCTACTACTCTGCAATCAGTTCGCGAATCGCCGCCGTCAGAGCGACCCCGTCCGGCACGACGGCGGCTTCGAGCGGCGGGCTGTACGGCGTCGGCGTGTGCAGGCCGTTGAGCCGCTTGATGGGCGCGTCGAGTTCGTCGAAGTAGCGGTCGGCGACCTGCGCCGCGATTTCCGCGCCGATGCCGTACAGTGCGAACCCCTCGTCCGCGATCAGCAGCCGCCCGGTCTTCGCCACGGACGCGCCGATGGTGTCGGTGTCGAGCGGGGCGACCGTGCGCGGGTCGATCACTTCAACGGAAACACCGTCGCGCGCGAGCGCGTCGGCCGCGTCGCGGGCCTTCGGTACCATCGTACCAATCGCCACGATGGTCGCGACGGTCCCCTCGCGCACGACGGCCGCTTGACCGAATGGAATCTCGTAAGCGGCTTCCGGCACCGCGCCCTTGTGCGTCAGCAGCTCGCGCGGTTCAAGGAACAGTACCGGGTCGTCGCACCGCAGCGCGTGGTGGAGCAGTCCCTTTGCGTCATACGGCGTGGACGGCACGACGACGCGCAGGCCGGGGAAGTGGGCGTACAGCGGGGCGTAGTTGCCGCTGTGGTGCGTCGCGGCCGAGTGGCCGATGCCGATGCAGCCGCGCAGGAGGATCGGCATCTTCAGCCGCCCGCTGCTCATGTACTGCATCTTGGCGATCTGGTTCACGATCTCGCCGACGCCGTCGAGGACGAAGTCGGCGAACATGAAGTCGATGACCGGGCGCGTGCCGGTCATGGCCGCGCCGCACCCCAACCCGACGAAGCCGCGCTCGGCGATGGGCGTGTCGCGCAGCCGCTGCGCGCCGAACTTGTCGTACAACCCGGCGGTCGTCTTGAAGTTGCCGCCGCGGACGCCGATCCCTTCGCCCAGCACGAAGATGCTGGGGTTCGCAGCCATCTCCGCGCCGAGCGCTTCGAGTGTCGCCTGCGAGTAGGTGACGACGCGCTCGCCGGGCGCGGGCGGGTCCGGCACCCGCCGCGGCGCGGCGTAGATGTGGTTCGCCGCAGTCGAAGCATCGGGCCACGCGCTCGCTTCGGCTTCCGCGTGCGCGGCTTCCACTTCATGCTGCACCTCAGAATCAATCTCTTCTGTTGCGAAGCCGCCAGCGACTTTGAGGCGCTCGATGGGGCACTTCGTCTTCCATCGCTCGACGTCTTCGCGCGTGCGATACGTGTAATCGCCCATGCCCTCGGCGTGCGGCCGGGTGCGGTAGGTCTTGCACTCGAACAGCGTCGGCCCGTCGCCGCGGCGCGCGCGGGCCACGGCTTCGCCGGCGACGCTGTGAATCGCCAGCACGTCGTTGCCGTCCAGTTCGATGCCGGGGATGCCGTAGGCCGCGCCGCGCGAGGCGACCGACGGGTTGCCGGCAGCGTAGGCGAACGGCACTTCGGTCGCGAACTGGTTGTTCTCGCACACGAACAGGACCGGCAGTTTCCAAATCGCCGCGAGGTTCAGCCCCTCGTGGAACGCGGCGTTGTTCACCGCGCCGTCGCCGAAGAACGCCACCGCGACGCTGTCCGATTTCATCAGCGCGAAGCTGTACCCCGCGCCGGCGGCTTGCAGGATGCACGGCCCGACGATGCCGCTGGTGCCCATCATCCCGACTTCGGGCGAGAACAGGTGCATGGAGCCGCCGCGCCCGTGCGAGCATCCGCGGGCGCGGCCGTACAGTTCCGCGATCAGTTGCACCGGGGGCACGCCCTTCGCCAGCGCGTGCCCGTGCCCGCGGTGCGTGCTGAACACCACGTCGGCGCGGCGCAGGTGCGCGCACACGCCCACGGCGATGGCCTCTTGGCCCACGTAGGTGTGGCACGCGCCGTGAACGAGGCCGCGCTGGTGCGACTTCGCCAGTTGTTCCTCGCAACGGCGGATCAGCAGCATCGCGCGGTAGAGGGCGAGTTGTTCGACAGTCGTCATGCGTTCCTCTTCGGCACCTTCACCAGTCCCACGAACACGGCACCGACCACGAAGCACACCGCGACCAACGTCATCGAGGCGCGGTCGGCGTGGCCGGCGTCCTTCAGCGCACCGACGATGGGCGAGCCCAGCGCGCCGGCGATGTTCCCGCACATATTAATCACGGCAATCGAGACCGCCGCGGCCGACGAGGTGAGTGTCATCGTCGGCAGCACCCAGAACGGCGTGAACCAGAACATCGCGAAGAACCCGGTCAGGCACAGCCACGCGAACACCACCTCCCACCGCTGGCCGGGCACCATCGCCAGCGTGAGGAACACCGCCGCGCCAACTTGCCCTGCGATGCAGTGCCAGCGCCGCTCGCCGGTGCGGTCGGACGACCAACCCGACACCCACACGCCCACGAACCCGCACAGGTACACGAGGCCGGTCCAGTTCAGCACCTCGGTCGCGCCCGCGCCGCGGCCGGCGGCGAGCAACAGCCCTTTGACCACCGTCGCCAGCCAGAACACGAAGATGTAGCCTGCGATGTTGGTGGCGAACAGGGCCAGCGCCAGCAGCCACACGTTGCGCGTGCGTAGCGCCTCGCGCAGTGACACGGTGCCGACCGCGGCGGTCGCCTTCCGCTCCGCTTCCAACTCGCCTTCGAGCCACGCGCGCTCGTCGTCGGTGAGCCATTTGGCGTCGCGCGGCCGGTCGGTGAGGAGCCACGGCAGCGCGACGCCGAGCAGTACGGCCGGCGCGCCCTCGATCAGGAACAGCCACTGCCAGCCCTTCAGATCGAACCACGTTTGGTCGAGCAGCACCGCGGAGACGCGCGCCCCGAGGGCGAGGCTGACGGGGATGCCGAACAGCATCACCGCCATCGCGCGGGCTCGGTCCGGGCGCGGGAACCAGTGCGTGAAGTAGACGATTACGCCGGGGAAGAACCCCGCTTCGGCGAGGCCGAGCAGGAACCGCACCGCGTAGAACTGGGCCGGCGTCTCGACCAGCGCCATCGCCATCGAGCACAGCCCCCACGACACGAGGATGCGCGCGAACCACTTCCGCGCGCTCCAGTGTTCGACCAGCAGCGCACCGGGCACCTCGAAGAACATGTACCCGACGAAGAACAGCGCCACCCCGACCCCGAACACGGTTTCGGAAAACCAGTCGCTCAGATCTTCTTGCATCCGCAGCTTGGCGAAGCTGATATTGGCGCGGTCGAGGTAGGCGACGACGTACAAGAGGAACAACAGCGGGAGGACGCGCCACGCGACCTTCCGCCGGGCGCTCCGAGCGGTCCGTTCGCGCGCGTCGGACGTGTGAACTAGATCTGGCATCGAGTTCTTGCAGTGCAGAGTCGCTGTGAGGTGCCGAAGACTACCACAACTCCCGACGCCAAACACGCACAAACCACTGATCCGATGAACTGGGTTGCCGGTACGAAGCGGACCTGATCGCGACGCCCCTACTTACCCGAACGCACGGTTCCCCGCCCCACAGATCACGCTTGACCCGGTGCGCGGGCTGCGCACGTTGGGGATACCCGAACGTGGGATGCAGGTTTGTTCGGGTTCGGGGTCTTGCCGGGTGTACCGCGGTTGTTAGAATCTGCACTAGGCACGGCGACACCTTCGAACAGGTGCCACCGGGCTGAGGTCTGGCTGTATCAGTTAGCCCAACAGACCGGATACGTCAGGCAACCGGAACGAAATGGGGACGTAGCTCAATTGGTTAGAGTACCGGACTGTCGATCCGGTGGTTGCGGGTTCGAGTCCCGTCGTCCTCGCTAGTGCTGACTGATGCGGGCCGGTGCTGAGAAGCGCCGGCCCTGTCATTTCAAGGGGTTGCATCAACTCACTACCCTCCCCGCCGACAATCCGAAGGTTGCCAGACGATGCCGATTGATGCGGTTCGGCGTACCCGGTGGGTACGCCCGGCGGTACGCCCAAACGGATAGAGTTGTCCGCTTTCGCCCCGTCCGTCCCGGTCAGGCGAAGGGGGATTTCCGCCGCGCTGGTGTCCGGCCCGGCGGTCGGCACGAGGTTCGGGAGCTTGTCCACGGCCCCGGCTAGGTCGTACAGCCGGCGGTGCGAGTAGCGGGCGGTGAGTTCCGGTTTCGAGTGCCCGGCGAGTTCCTGGAGCGTCCGGAGGTCGATCCCCGACCGGCCGCCGAGCGTCAGGTAGGAATGCCGCAGGGAATGGAAGTCGGCGTATTCCGGCCCGTCCGGTCCTTCGACCGCGTAGGCGATGCCGGCGGCGTCGAGGTCGATGCGGAGCATTTCCGCGCCCCGGTGGTCCCGCGCCCACGTCCCGCCCCAGATCGGCGCGCCGGCCGGCTTCCCGTCGAGGTACGGGCGGAGCGCGGCGGCCACGTCGGACGGGAGGGGTTGCACCTTCAGCCGGCGCGACTTGTTGAACCGGGCGGCGAGCGTCACGGTTCCGGCGTCCAGGTCGAAGTCGGCCGGCGTCAGGTTCGACAGCGCGGAGGCGCGGAACCCGGTCCCGGCGGCCACGAGGTACAGGAAGTACCGATCCGCACCCGCAAGCCCCCGGTAGGTGCGGGCGCTCGCACGGGCGGCGTCGAACAGCCGGCGGAGTTCGTCGGCGGTCAGTTCGCGGCGGGCGCGCCGCACGTCCACGGCCGCGTTCACGAGGGAGAGGGATTCGAGCGGGTTCGCGCCGATCCGCTTCGCCTTCACCAGCCAGCGGAAGAACCCCCGCACGGCGCGGATGTAGTGGTTGACCGTTTCCGGCGCGCACCCCTTCGCTTTGTTCGTCACGAGGGCTTCGACGGTCGAGCGCGGGAACGTGCGGGCCTTGCCGTTGCCGGTCGCGGGGAGGTTCAGCCGCTTCACGGTAGCGCGGACGGCGGCCCCGCTGACGCCGAGCAGCTTCGCCACGTCGGAGGGCGCGAACGAGTCCCCGGCGGGGAGTTCGACCGGCGCGCCGTCGCGGCGGAGCGTGTTCAACCACTCCGCCGCTTTCCCCGCGTCGGCGTCGAGAGGGAAGACGAACCCGCACCCGGACAGGAGCGCGGTAACGCGGCCGGTGGTGAGGTCGGTGTGATCGGAGGTGTTGCCCTTCGCTTCCAGGTGGGCGGCGTAGTCCTTCAGGTGGTCGGCGAGCGGCCGGCGGGCGTGTTCTTCGGCGGGGTCGGTGTACCCGCTCCGAACCCGCGAAGTCTTCCGTTCGGTTTCGGCGGCGAGTTGTTCCGTCGCCTTCAGGTCGGCGAACCCCTTCATGCGGCGGACGGTGCCGTTGCCGTCGCGGTACTTGAAGTACCAGCACTTCGACGGGCGGAGGTAGTTCCGGCCGTCCTTCGTCAGCGGGCAGAGAATCGACCGGCCGCGTTCCTTCAGGCGGACGTGCGGCTTGCCCTCGTGTTCGAGGATGTCGGCGTCGGGCGGAAGGGGGCGGGTGCTGTGGAGCTTGAATGGCTTCGGCATGGCGGCCTCGGTGAGAAGATCGAACCCGACCGCCGCGCTTCTCACGACGCGACGGCCGGGCCGATCAAGGGCGAGTGAAGGATACCCGGCGGCCACGCGGCGCGCCAAGTCGGTGCGGTCGAATTCTGATTCCGATTCCGATTCGGTGTCCGCGACGCCGGAGCGCACAGCGGCGGCGGCGCACTGGTCCCATTCTGGGATAGGGGTAACTGAGTACCCCGGTAGCGTGCAGGAATTTGCCCCATGCAAGGGGCACATAGTTACCCCATGTGGCGGGTCGGGTGGACCCGGTAGACCGACGGCCCCGTTGTCAGTTGACCGCGCCGGACAACCTGAACCATCCCCTTCGCTCTCAGGTTTCGGAGGGCGAGCTTGACGCCACGAACCGATAGCCCGGCGCGGCGTGCGATGTCGGCTTGTGCGGTGCGGGCGGTGCCGGTGCCCTTCGTGTCCCGGAACAGCACGAACCACACGAGCGCTTCAGCCGGCGTCAGGTCCGCGTCGGCAATGCCGAAGTCCACGAAGGCGTTCAGCGCGGCGAACCGTTCCGACCGCGGGCGGCGCTTCGACTTCGCGGCCGGCGCGGGTCGGGCCGGTTCCTCGTCGTCCGGGCGGAACACGGCGTCCGGCGGGAGCGCCCCGCCGTGGCGCTCGTTCACTTCCTTCAACGTCAGGCGGCGCACGTCAGCCCCCCTTCGGCTTGCTGGTTCGCGGGCGGGCCGGCGGCGCGGCGTCGAACCCGGCCAGCCCGGACGGCGCGGGCGCGAACGTCTGGGCGGTCGGGTCGAACGCGGTCACGATGTCGGCCGCGGCCCCGTAACGGTTCTTCTCGCAGGTGAGCGTGATCGTTCCGCCCTCGCCCGGCGCGAACAGGTACGCGCTATCGCACCCGTATTCCAGTTCGGAGCTTCCGCGGAAGCTCGCCAAGTTCAAGCCGGCGTAGGTCGAGCCGGCTTTGCCCTTCTGCCGCGCGACCGCGGACGCCACCAGCACGGCCGCGCCCGCGTCGCAGAACCGGCGGAGGACGGTCGCGGCGGTTTCGAGCTGTTCGCGCTTGTCCCCTTTGGCGTCGCCCACGGTGAACCGCTGGATGTAGTCGAGCGCCAGCACGTTCGCCCCGAACGCGGTCCCGGCGGCGGCGACGTGTTCCAGCGCGTAGGGCGCGGAGAGGAACGCCAGCCGGCCGGCGACGGGTGCGAGCGCGACCACGGCGGCGCGCACCCGGTCCAACTGGTCGGCCGTCAGCGTGCGGTCGGCAATCGTGGTCAGTGGCACGGACGCCATCCGCGACGCGACGCGCTCCACGAGCAGCGCCGGAACCATCTCCACGTTCGCCACGAGCAGCCGGGCGGCCGGGTTCATCCGCAGCATGTCGATACCGACTTGGAGAATTGCGGCCGTTTTTCCCCCGCCGGGCGCGCCCCCGAACAAGATCAGCCGGCCGGGTCGCACGTCGAGGGCGGCGAAGGGTTCGGGCAGCGCGTAGCGGACGGGCGGTTCCCCGCGCTCCACGTCCGCGAACCACGAGCCGAACAGGTCCGCGCCGGTGGTGAACGTCGGCGTCACGGCGCGCCCCCTTCGCCTTGCCCGGCGTGCTGGCGGCGGGCGTGTTCGATGCCGCACGCGATTTGCCGGTCCACGTCCTTCGGCGTCAGCCCCGCGTCGCGCCCCGGTTCGGTGAGCAGGGCGGCCACGAGCGAAGGGGGCGCGCCCTGTTCGGTCAGCCACGCGGCGCAGCGGAACAACGTCTGATGCCGTTCCCCCTCGTCCACGCCGAACCGGAGCAGGTCGAGGAAGTAGCGCGGGGCGCGCTGGTCGGGAGTGCCGGCGCACGCACCCCGCCGTTCGGCGCGGGCTTCGGTGGCGCGGGCGGTCGCGGCTTCGGCTTCGCGCCAGTCGTCCGCCAGTTTCGCGGGCGGTGTGCGAACGGCGGGTATGCCGTCCCCGGCCGGGTACTTCGCGTGTTCGAGGATGGCGGCCGGGTTCATCTGGAACAACGATTCCGACGCGACGAAACGCTTGAACAGCCCCGTGCGCGGGTGCCGGGTGTTGGGCAATCGGATGATGTGGGCGATGTCGTAGATGCTGGTGTCGATGCTCACGCCCGCGTCGGCGGCGCGCGCT
>VGZJ01000014.1 GCA_016872595.1 Planctomycetota bacterium | reverse complement strand
GAGCGCAGCGCAACCCCGGAAGCGATGACAACCAAATCACCAAGCCCGGGGGGGGCGACAGGGCGCATTGGGAAGGTTCCGTCACCCCTCCGGGGCTTCCATTTTTTTTTTGTCACGTCACCGGGGGTTGCGCTCGCAGACCCTCGCTTCACCCCCGGCTACCATCCGCCGCCCCTACGGGGCTGCAAGCAGATGTCCTGAACCTGCGTTTCTGTAAGGCCGAACTTTCCCCAATAGTGCATCAGTGGTTGAACATGAACTCGCGCGAGTTCATGATCGCCCAGAACACGTCTTCCAGCGCCTGCTTCTTGTCGGTGCTCTTGTCCACGAGCGCCAACAGTGTTTTTAGTTCGTCGGGCTTGGGGGCGCGGCACAGGCACCGCACGTAGAGGTGCTCGATGACCTGCGCGTGGGTCTTCTTGTCCTGAAGCATCTTGCCGACGATGTTGCCCTGCGCGATCTTCGGCTCCACGGTGCCGCCGTTGAGCAGGTGCAGACTCTGCGACAGCGTCGGTTCGAGACGCACCTCGCACGAGCACACCGTTTCGCGGGTGGGGCGGCCGAACGTCGTGAGGAAGTAGGTACTCACGCCGCCGTCGGCGATCTGCACCGCCCGCGCGCCCAGCGGCAGCCCTTGGAACTTGTTCTTCGTGTCGGTCACTTGCGTGATGACGTCGAGCATCGTCTCGGCGCGGATGCGGCGGATCGGGCCGCGGGCGAAGTTCCGCGTGTCGCCCTCGTTGGTCTTCGTCGGCTGCGTGCTGCGCTGGTACGTCTGCGAGGTGCAGATGTCGCGCACCAGTTTCTTGAAGTCGTACTTGTAGCCGGTGAACTTCTTGCCCAGTTCGTCCAGCAGTTCTTGGTTCGACGGCGGGTTCGAGATGCGCACGTCGTCCACGTCGTTGACGATGCCCTGCCCGAAGAAGTGGTTCCACACCACGTTCGACAGGTTCTTGGCGAAGTACGGGTTGTCCGGGCTGGCGAGCCAGTTGGCGAGGACGACGCGCCGGTCCTTGCCGGCGACGTCGGCGTTGGCGGTGCCGCCGAGGAACTTGGCCGGCATCGCGGTCTTGCGCACCGGGTGGCCGATCTCGCCGCCGCCGCTGTTGAACACGATCAGCTCGCGCGCGTCGTCGGTGCCCTTGCGCCCGATCTGGGTGAAGAAGCTCGCGAACCCGTAGTAGTCGTCCATCGTCCAGCGGTCGAACGGGTGGTTGTGGCACTGGGCGCACTGGATGCGCATGCCCATGAACACCTGCGCGACGTTCTCCGTCACCTTCAGCACGTCGGTTTCGAGCTGGTAGTAGTTGGTGGCCGGGTTCTTGAACGTGCCGCCGTTCGCGCCCAGCAGTTCCTTCACCCACTCGTCGGTGGGCACGTTCTTGGCGATCTTGTCTTGCAACCAGCCGTAATAGAGCAGCATCGCTTTGTAGCTGACCTGATTCGACGAACGAATCTGGAGCAACTCGGCCCACTTCAGCACCCACAGTTCCGCGAACTCCTTGCGGTCGAGCAGTTCGTCGACGAGGTGCTCGCGCTTGGTCGGCAGCGTGGACACCATGAACCGGGCGTACTCGTCGGGTGTGGGCAGTTCGCCGATGATGTCGAGGTACACGCGGCGGACGAAGGTGGCGTCGTCGCAGGTGCCGCTCGGCTCGATGCGGAGCTTCTTCAGCTTGTTGTGAACGAGCGTGTCGATGTAGTTGTTTTCGGGGGCGTTGGGCCACGTGAACTGGAGCGCCTTTGGCAGTGTGATGAACGGCACGCCGATGGTGAAGGTGTGGAACCGGGCCATGACGAACGCCTCGCCGCGGTCGCCGGCGGTCACGGAGCCGTCGCCGTCGGCGGCGATCTTGGCCGCGTTCTCGTTGCTGGTGAGGAACAGCGCGAGCGAGGTCACGTCGCGGTCGGTGCCGTCGCTGTACTTCGCCCGCACCACGACGCGCTGCTTCTCGCCCTTACCGTCCAGCACGGCGCTGGGCGGGAACACTTCCATGCTGACCGGCAGGGCGATGTCGGGCTTGTCGAGCGGGGCGTCGGCCTCGAGCCAGCGGATCAGCGTGGTGTAGTACTCGTCGTCCTTCTTGATCTTCGCGCCACCGGTGTGGGGCACGCTCCCCATCGCCTTCTCGACAAGCGTGCTCTCCGCGGGGATGGCGAGGTTGATGCGCCGGCCGTTCAGCTCGCGCGTCAGGCGGTAGTGGTCGCCCTCGGGGTCGAACCCGAACAGCGACAGGCGGAACCCGTCCTTGCCGCGGGCGGCCCCGTGGCACCCGCCGACGTTGCACCCGGCGCGCATGAACACCGGCATCACGTCCTGCTTGAACGAGATGGCGCGGTCCTCCTTCGCCTTGGTGACCTTCACGGGCACCTTCACGACCTGCCCGCCGAAGGTGACGCTCATTTCCGTCGTGCCGTCCGCGACGGGCACGACCGCGAACTTGTCGAGCTTCGCGAACGCGGGGTTGGCGAACGCGACCTGCGCCTGTTCGGTCACGTCGCGGGTGATGCCGTCCGCTTGCGTGAGCTGCACGACGAACGACTGCCGGTCGCGGCTCGTTTCGAGGTTGATGTCGGGCGGGTACACGGCGACCTTCTGCGCGCGGACATCGCCACCGAAACCGGCGAGGACACAGAGCGAGAGCAGGTAAGCGAAACGCATATCGGTGAGCCTCATGCGGTCGAAATCGGGGACCGTACCGCGTTGTTTCAGAACCGATTCACAAACTCTTGCAGCTGGTTCAGGTAGTCGGCTTCGTTCACGTCGTCGCCGAGCATCCGGTCGAGCCACAGTTTCATTTCGTCGTACTTCTGATTCGCTTCCTGTTCAGCACTCGCGAACGCCGTGTGAAACATCGAGCCGTAAATCCCACAGGTGATAGCGAACGGTGCGTTTACCGTGTCGCGTTCGAGCGTAATGCGCGCCCCGCGTTCGTGTTCATCGTCGCGGAGGATGAGGCCGCTCTCGCTCCCGCTCGTACCGAGCGTGCTGCCGCTCTCGAACGGGTGCCAACTCATTTCCGCTTCTCGCGCAGCCTGCGGAAAAACTCTTCAGGCTGGAACCTGCCCCACTAAAGCAAAGGCATCACGGCTTCTTCGGCGGCTCTTCCTTCTTGGGCGGCGGGGTTGTGCCCGCGGCGGCGGCCTTCTCGCGCTCTTCGGCTTCGAGGCGGAGCTTTTCGAGGCGCGTCAGGCGCTTCTCCGGCATCTTCGGGTCCGGCGGTTTCGGCACGACGGGCGTCATCGGGTTCGGTACGGGCGGCACAACGGCCACCTTCGGCGGCAGCGGCACGTCGATGCGGAGCTGCGTGCCGCCGGTGTTGCCCGTGATCAGTTCGCCACCGCGCTCGATCACCACTTGCGCGAACACGTTGTGCTGCCCGGCCGGGCTGGTCTTGTCCGCGGCGATGGGGAACGCGAACTCCTTCGTGTCCTTCGTGATCTCGATCACCTGCGTCGTCGTCTTGGCGGGCAGGCCGATGAGCGTGACCTTCGCCTTGCCCTCGAACGGCGCGGGCACCGTCACCTTGCAGAACAGTTGCGTGTTCGCGCCCTGCTCGACCGCCGGGCGCTCCATCGTCAGTGACACGACCGGCGCGGTCACGTCGATGGTGAACAGTTGGCTGCTGGTCCACACCGGCCCCTTGCCGGCGTCAGCGACCGCGTGAACCGCCGTCTTCCACTTCCGCACGGCGGCACCGGGCGCGGCGTTCATGGGCAGCAGGCACTCGGTTTGCCCTTCGGGGATGACCCCGGAGCCTTGGATGCCGAGACCGGGCGGGGTCCACAGCGGGAACACCGTGATCGCGCCCTTGAAGCCTTCGGCGCGCTTGGCGACGATCCGCAGGTTGTACGAGCCGTTCTGCACGAGCGGCACTTTCGGCTCGATGACCTCGATCGAGTACGGCGCGGCGTCGCACACCGCGATGGCGGTGCGGTCCACGACGTGCCGGGCGTAGACCGTTTGGCCCGGCTGGTTAATCACGAACGCCGGGTCGAACGAGGTGCGCGACGGCAACGGCGCTTTCGGGTCGGTGTGGGTCGCGGTGATGGTGGCGAGGTAGCCGCCGACGGCCGCGTCCGGCTTGGCGTCGAACACGACCGGGATCACCGCTTGGCCCGCCTCCATCTGCTCCGCGGTCAGCGTCACGCCGGGCGGCAGCTTGTCGATGCCGATGTTCAGCGGCCCGCCGAAGTCGGCGCGGCTGGCGACCACGAGCGTCGCGTACCGCCCGCCCTTCGGCACGGTGATCGTCTGGCGGTCTTGGTTCGCCGGGTTGTTGCCGTCCACGCGCGGGATCGTCGTCGTGACGCCCGGCGCGACCGGCGACACCTCGATGCGGTAGAAGTAGTCCGGCCCGCCCTTTTTCAGGTGGTCCTGCACCCACAACGTGTACTCGCCGTCGGCCGGGATCGTGTACCGGAAGTAGCTGTCCGGCCCGCCACTGTCGTCGTTGCCGGTGATCGTCGCCCCGGCCGCGTTGCCGATGTAGAGGATCGGGTCGAGGGGCGAACCGAGCCGCCGGGCGTAGCAGTTGAAGTCGTACGTCTCGCCCTTCTTCGCGGTGAACTTGAAGTAGTCCACTTCCGCCGGCTTCGCGACCACGCCGTTGAAGGCGACCGGCGCGACGCCCGCGGTCGCGGTGGCGACGCTCACGTTCGCGCCGCTCTCGACCACGTTCGCGAGGTTCGCGACGCGGAACTTGAACCCGTTGGGGTGGGTGCCTTCCGGTGTCGTGCAGTGAACGCGGAAGTGTTCGTCCGCGGTCGCGGGCAGTTTCACCTTCTGCTTGATCGGCCCCGCGGGGTCACCGAGGAACGTCACTTCCAGTTCCTCGCCGGGCTTGCCGCCCGCGGGGACAACGGCCGTGGGCCGCGGGAAGTTGCCGATGTGCAGCCGGTACTGGCACGCGCCGTTGCCGCCGAACGCGCTCTCGCGAATCTGGACGATGTACTTGCCGTCGGCCGGGACCACCACCGAGCACCCGCCGTCTTGGTTCGCGGTGGGCGAGTCGTCGCCGGTCACAAGCTCGAACCGTTTGCTGTCCAGAATCGCGACGTAGGGGTCGAAGAACGCCACACCGAGGCGCATCCCCTCGACTTCGACCGACAGGCGCTGGCCCTTCTTGCACTCGACGACGAAGTAGTCTTGGTCCTCGTTCTGCACAACGCCGTGAACGGTGACGTTGAGCGGGATCGGCTGCGGCTTGTCGAACTCGCTGTTCGGTTCGACCTCTTCGACCACCGGCAGCGCGCCAACCCAGAAGGTGCGGACCTCGGACACGCCGCTGGCGGTGCGCACTCGGAAGGCGTGTTCGCCGAGGCGACAGTCCGGGGCGATAGCGACCGTGACCTTGAGCGCGGCGTCGTTGACGACTTCGAGCTTCTTGACGGCGATGCCGGGGTAGTACGCCAGCACCTCCTGCGCGTCGGTGAGCCGCCCGCCTTGGAAGGTGAGCACGGCCTCGGTGCCGCGCTGCGCCCCGCGCGGCTGGATGCCGCCGAACGCCGGCGACGCGGCTGAGACCGAAGATTCACCACAAAGGCACAAAACGAGCACAAAGAACCACAGAGAAAAGCGCGGGTGCGGCGTCATTGTTTAGTCTCACTCTTCCGGTCTTCTCTGTGACACTTTGTGCGAGCGTTGTGCCTTTGTGGTGAAACTGCCTTCGGCCACTACGCCAGCAGTTCCTTGCGGGTTTTACCCTCGCGGACGATGTCGATGGGGCGGTCGCCGGGGCTCATCAACTTCTTGTCGGCGTCGATGCCGAGGCAGTTGTAGACGGTGTGCGCCAAGTCCTCGACCGTCAGCCCGTCCTCGTCGGGTTCGCTCGCTGTCGCGTCCGACTTGCCGTAGATGAGGCCCTTCTTGATGCCGCCGCCGGCCAGCACCACGCTGAACACCTTCGGCCAGTGGTCGCGGCCCGCGGTCGCGTTGATCTTGGGCGTGCGGCCGAACTCGCTCGAAATCATGATGAGCGTGCTGTCGAACAGCCCGCGCTGCTTCAGGTCGGTGATGAGCGTGGCGAACGCTTGGTCGAACTGCGGGAGCTGGTTCTTCGTGCCGCCGACGATGCCGCCGTGCAGGTCCCAACCGCCGTAGGTCAGGGTGACGAACCGCACGCCGCCTTCGATCAGCCGGCGGGCCATGAGCATCCGCTGGCCGGCGGCGTTGCGGCCGTACTCGTCGCGGAGCTTCGGCGTTTCCTTGTTGATGTCGAACGCTTCGCGGGCCTTCTCGCTGGCGATCAGGCCGTAGGCGCGCTGGTAGAAGCTGTCCATCGCTTCGAGGTTGTCCGACTTCTCCTTACCGGCGAAGTGGGCGTTGACCGCGTCCAGCATGCTCTTGCGGTTGGTGAAGCGGTCGTTGGTGACGCTCGCCGGGAGCGCGAGGTCTTGCACGCGGAACCCGCCGTTGGCCGGGTCGGAGCCGAGGCTGAACGGCGCGAACGACGACGACAGGTAGCCGCTCCCGGCGTCCTGCGCCGGCTGGCTCGGCACCGCGACGTAGGGCGGCAGGTTGTTCCGCACGCCCAGTTCGTGGCTCACGACGCTCCCGATGCTGGGGAACTTCAGCGCCGGACTCGGCCGGTAGCCGGTGAACATGTTGTGCGTGCCGCGCTCGTGAGCGGCCTCGCCGTGCGTCATGGCCCGGCACACGGTGATCTGGTCGGCCAGCGCCGCGGTATTGGTCAGGCACTCGTTGAAGACTTCGCCTTCGATCTTGGTCTTGGTCGTCGCCATCTGCCCGCGGTACTCGACCGGGGCGAACGGCTTCGGGTCCCAGCTCTCTTGGTGCGCGGAGCCACCCGGTAGGAAGATGTGGATGCACGCCTCGGCCTTCGGCTTCTTGGCCGCGGCCGGCGGCTGGGCGGCTTGGAGCCGCATGTACTGATCGAGGGTCAGGCCGAGGGCACCAATCGCCCCGACGTGCAGGAAGTTGCGGCGGTTCAACGGGGAACCGACGCAGCGCGACAACAGATTCATCGGCAGGACTCCTGTCGGGGCAGTGGGCTTGAGTTTTGGGGCAAGGATCAAAACGTAACAACGGCAGGCTGAAGGCCTGTGGAGGCAGGCAGCAATTGCGGCGGGCGAGGGAGGAGAACGCCGTTGGCAGGCGACATTCTCGCAGGTAGAAGATAGTCGCCCGTGCGGCCGGCGTCAATTCATTCCTATGCCGCTGACCGAAATTACCCAAGCCGCAAGGTCGCACAAACCTAACCCCGCGCGGGACCGGTTCACGCCTTGCGGCGCAGAGCCAGCGCCGCGGCCAGCGCGACGCTCACCGTTGCCACGCCCGCAGCCATTCCGAACAGCACCGGGCGCACGTCGTTTAGGCTCGCCACCAACTGCCCCGCGAGGACGTGGCCCAGCGGCGCGCTCGCGCTCAGGGCCAGCGCCCACCACGCCATCACCCGCCCGCGGGTCTCGTCCGGCACCGCCAGTTGCAGCGCCGATTGCCCCGTCGAGAGGTAGAGGATCAGGCCGAACCCGGTGGCGGCGCAGCACGCGCCGGCGGCCCACGCGGTCGGCGCGACCCCCAACCCCGCCAACCCGCCCGCGGTGACGATCACGCCGCCCAGCAGGAACGCCCCGCGCCGCGCCGGGGTGCCGAACGTGGCCGTCGCCAGCGCCGCGCAGAGCGCGCCCGCCCCGAGCGCGCTGAGGAGCAGGCTGTAGGCGTCTTCGCGCAGACCGAGGTGCATCTTGGTGTACGCGGGCAGCACCGTGACCACCGGCCACGCGAGGGCGCACACCGCGAACGTGAGCGCCACCAGCCCGCCCTGCGCGCGGTGGGTGCGGAGGTAGCGGAGGCCGTCCCACGCGGAGCCGCGCGCGGGCTTCGCGCGCGCCGTCGGCTCCGGGATGCCGCGCAGCGCGCGCAGCACCGCGAGGAAGCTGAGCGCGTTCAGCGCGAAGCACGCCGTCGCCCCCACCGTTACCGGGTGCGCCCCGTCCGGCAACCCCGGCGCGACCGCGCCCGCCAGCAGGAACAGTAGCCCCGCCAGCGCCGGGCCGAGCATCCGCGCGCCGTTGAACACCAGCGAGTTCAGCCCGACCGCGTTGATCAGGTCTTCCTTCGGCACGAGGTCCGGCACGAACGCCAGCCGCGCCGGAAGGTCGAGCGCCTGCACGATGCCGTTCAGCGTGACGAGCGCCAGCACCAGCGCCGGAACCGCGAGGCCGCACGCCACGACCGCCGTGAGCGTGACCGCGTTCACGAGGAAGCAGGTTTGCGTGGTGAGCACGAGGCGGCGCTTGGGGTGCCGGTCGGCGAGCGCGCCGCCCCACGGCGCGAGGAGGATGGTGGGGCCGATCTGTGCGAGGAGCAACCACGACGGCCACCGCGGGTCGCCGGTACGGTCGTACATGAGCCACATGAGCGCGGCCGACTGCATCCACGTGCCGACGAACGAAACGATCTGCCCCAAGAAGTACCGCCGGTACGCCGGGTGCCGCAGCGAGCGAAACGTCGTGTTGCGGAGCGCGCCCAGCATTCCGGCCTCGCGAGCGAAAAGTTGAGCCCCACGATAGACGCCGATAAAGACACGATACAGACAAGAGGCAGAGTTCAGAACAAACCCTCTTCTGTCTGAATCGTGTCTTTCTCGGCGTTCATCGTGCGGCTTCTCTTCCTCGCTCAGCCATACTTCTTGTGGCACTCGGCGCTGGTCATCTTCGCGGCCTTTACCAGCCCGCCGGCCAGCTTCTCGCCCTGCGGGTCGACGTACAACCGGCCGCTGCTCTCCTTGATCGTCTTGTCGTAGCCGATCACGTGGACGTTGAAGATGTAGCCGGTTTCGCTGGTCGCCTCGAACCAGTGGATGTTGTCCTTGTGGTCCGAGATGGTCGAGAGTTCACCCGGCCCGAAGGTGCGGTCGATGGTCGGCTTGATGACGTAGTGGTCGGCCTTCGTCTCGACGCGGTCGTAGTGCCGGCCGTGCCACTGGCCCTTTAGGACGATGAACCCGGTACACATGTTGGCGTGGCCGTGCGGCACGATGCTGCGGCCCTTCTTGCACGCGAAGATCTGTTTGCCGAAGCCGACGTCCGCGGGCAACCCGTCCACCTTCGACAGGTCGAACCCGTAGTTCGCGGCCCCGTTGTCGGGCAGCTTGCGCTTCTCCAACTCGTCGAGCTTCACGAGCGCGCACAAATCCGCGAGGTTCACCTTCTTGTACAGCTCTTCCATCTTGGTTTGGAACTGGAGGTCCGTGAGCTTCTGGCCCTTAAGGTCTTTGCTCATCGCGACCAGATCGGCCATCCATTTGGCGATGGTGGGTTTGGCGTCGGCCGCGAACAGGTCGCGCGCCCAGAGCGTTTCGAGGAGCGAGAACGCGACCGCGGACCCGATCAGATTGGCGTGGAACTCGCGACGGGATTGCATCGGCGGCACTCCGGGAGGGAGAGGGTGGAGCGGCCGTGAAGCAGCGCTTCGCTGCGACAGGCCGCGAGTTCAACAGAGCGTATCCCGAAGTCACCGCTGAGAGAAGCGCAAAGCCGCACTCGACCGCGACCGTCGTGTCGCGGGCGGTGGCACGATTCCGAAACGGTTGCACAACGCACGCACGCGCGTGGCGCAATTGCTTGCGCTATCCTCACACCCAGCCGCCTGTGACGGGGAGCACTTGGCCGGTCACGTAGGCGCTCTCCTCGCTCGCGAGGAACAGCACAGCGTTGGCGATGTCGGCGGGCGTGCCGAACCGCCCGGCCGGGATCGCCTTCAGGTACTCCGCCAGCACGTCGCCCTTCACCTCGCCCATCATCGCGGTCTGGATCATGCCCGGTGCGATGGCGTTCGCGGTGATCTGCCGCCGCGCCAGCTCCTTCGCCAGCACGCGCGTCAGCCCGATCACCCCGGCCTTCGCCGCGGCGTAGTTGGTCTGGCCGTGGAACCCGACCAGCCCCGCGACCGACGCGATGTTCACGATCCGCCCGCCGTCGCGGAGGATTTCCGTTCCGAACTTGCAGCAGTGGAACACGCCGTCGAGGTTCGTCTGAATGACCGCGTGCCACTCGTCGAGGGTCATCTTGCGGAGCGTGCGGTCCTTGATAATGCCGGCGTTGTTGACCAGCACGTCGAGACCGCCGCAGGTCGCCTTCACCTGCTTCATCAGCGACTCAATCTGGTTGGCGTCGCGCACGTCGGCGGCGATGGTGTGAACGGCGGGCGCGCCCGGCAGCGCGCGCAGTTCGGACGCGAGCGCGTCGGCGTCCTTCTTGTTCGCGCCGTCCGGGTCGTCCCAGAAGTGCAGTACGCAGGTCGCGCCGGCCTTGGCGAACGCGGAGAGCACGCCCGCACCGATGCCGCGCGAGCTGCCGGTCACGAGGACCACCTTACCGGTGAAGCTGTACGTAATCATGTGGCTCGCCGATGGGAGGGAACGGGCGGCGGGCGCGCCGCGGTGCCGCGTATCTTATCGGCGGGCCCGCCGATTTCCTCCCGCGCCGCGGCCGCGGGCGAGAGGCGCGGACCGAGTTCGCGCGGCGCGCTAGTTCACCGTGACCATGACCGTCGTTGTGGTGGCCGAGCCGTCGAGGTCGGTCGCGGTGATCGTGAACGTCACCGTGCCCGCGCCCACCGGGGTGACGGTCAGCACGCCGTTGGCAATCGCGGCGGTCGCGACCGTGTTGTTGGGTGCGTCCACCGTGAACTGCATGCGCTGCGCCGCGGTCAGCGCGGCGGCCGTTGTGATGAGGGCGAGGTCGGCCGCGCCGATGTTCGCGGGGAAGTTTTCCGTGTCCGCGTTCGCCGACACCGGGAACGGCCCCGCGCCCGGCACCCCCGTACCGCCGAACTCGTCTAGCGTCGCAACGGCGTCGATCACCGCGAGGCCGCCGTTCATCACCTGCCCGAAGACCGCGAACCCGCCGGCGTTGGACGCGCTGTCCAGCGCGCGGCTGTTGTCGCCGAGGTTAAAGAAGAACTCGTTGGTCGCGGTGTCCGGCGCGCCCGGCTTCGCCATCGCGATGGTGCCGCGCGTGTTCGAGATGTTGGCGAACTCGTCGTCGATGGGAGCGAACTCGGTGATTTCTGGGAACGCGGTCGCTGTGGTCGTGCCGCTGTCCACGAACTTGAACCCGCCACCCTGTAGCACGAACTGGTCGATCTTCCGGTGGAACACGCTGTTGTTGTAATTGGCGTTCGACGCGGCGTTGACGTAGTTGAGGAAGTTCGCGGTCGTGACCGGGGTGGCGTCGAACAGGTTGATGTCCAGTGTGGTACTCTGGCCGGTCGGGTACGTGGTGGCGAACCGGACCACAGTTTCGGCGTCCACGAACACGTTCGTGAGGTCGATGGTCGCGGGCGCGTCGCCGGGGTTGAGCGTCTGGTCCGGGATCGTGGCGGACACGGTGGGCGGCGTGTTGCGAACGAACGTCTGCGAGAAGGTGTTGCTGACGAAGTTGCTGGTGTCGGTGGCCTGAACCGCGAAGCTGTTCGGCCCGACCGCGAGCGCGACGTTCGTGAAGCTGAACGCGCCGCTCCCGTCCGCGGTCACGGTGTCGAGGAGGGTGCCGGTGCCGGGCGTGCCGGGCACGGTCGCGGCGTACAGGCGCACCGTGGCCCCGGGGCGCGCAGTGCCCACCAGCGAGACCGTCGCGGCGTCGGTGCGCAGGTCGCCGTCCGGCCCGCTGTCGGACCCGGTGGCGAGGGCGAGCGTCGGCTGCCCGGTGTTGAACACCACGCTGAAGCTGTCGGCCCCGTTGCCGTTGCCCGCGGCGTCGGTCGCGCCGTTCGCGGCGACGCGCACTTCCGCTTCGCCGTCGCGGTTCGAGGTCACGGCGACCGTGTACACGGTCGGGCTGACGAGGATGAACGCGCCCTTCGTCCCGTTCGCCACGGTCACGTCGGCCGTGCCGAACCCGGTCACGGGTTCGCTGAACGTGATCGTGACCGTGGTGCTCGTGCCGTTGATCGGCGACGCGGGGCTGGCGCTGAACTGCGTCGTCGGCGGGGTGGCGTCCACCACGAGCGTGCCGGTCGCGGTGCGGGCGTTGCCGAGGCGGTCGGTCGCGGTCGCGGTCACGGTGTACGTGCCGTCGGCCAGCGGGTCGGTGATGCTCGCGGCCCACACCGTTCCGCCCACCGCGGCGCTGTACGTGCGCCCGTTCACCACGACGTTCACGGTCGCGTCGGCTTCGCCCACGGTGCCGGACACAACGGGCGTCGTGTCGTTCGTCGTCAGCGCCGTGACCGCGACCGTTGGCGCGGTGGTATCGAAGGTGCGCGTCAGGGTCTCGGAGGCCCCGTTGCCGTTGCCCACGGCGTCGGTCGCGACGTTCGCGGGGACCGTTGCGGTCACGGGACCGTCCGCGGTCGGCGTCACGGTGAAGGTGTAGGTGCGCGCGTCGAGCGCCACGAAGTTTGCCACGGTCCCGTTGGTGAGGGTGATGTCGGCCGCCTCGAAGCCGGTCACGGCCTCGTCGAAGTTGACGGCGAACTCGACAGGGGCGTCGCGCGTCGGGTCGGGGGCGGCGCTGGTCAGCGTCGGGGTCGGGGCGGTGCGCTCCGGGCCGTTGGTGAACCCGGTCACGTTCGGGCGCACCAGAGTGGAATTCACGTTGTTGAAGAAGTCGCCGCCCGCGGGGTTCGTCAGGATGAAGTCGAGGGCCGCGGCGCGCGTCGCGGTCACGGCGTCGTCGCCCGCGCCCGTGTCGAGGAACAGGTAGCGGCGGAACAGGGAATCGGTGATCGCGACGGTGTCGTCGCCGTCGCCGGTGCCGAGAATCGTCTCCTTGCGCGGGGCCGCGTTGGTGATGATAAGGGTGTCGTTGCCGGTGCCGGTGTCGGCGTTGATCGCGCGCGGCGGGCGCACGTTCTCCATGACGAGTATGTCGTCGCCGCCGTGGAGCCGGACGTAGATGTCGCGGGTGATGCCGTCGACTTCGAGCGGCCCGCTCCGGCCGTTGAATGTGGTGGTGGCGTCGAGCGCGCTCACGATCGCGCCGGTGCGCCCCACGCCGGTGATCTTCACGGCGTTCGCGGCTTCGTCGCCGCTCACGTACAGCACGCCCTCGAACACCGAGACGAACACGTTCCCAGCGGGAACGACGCGGTCCTCGAGTCCTTCGACCTTCGGCACGAAGCGCGTGCAGGTGCGGTTCTTGCTCATGCGGTTTCGCTCGTTCCGGGCGTTCCGTTCGTGAAGGGAGAAACGCGGCGCGCGGCCGCGCCGCACAACTTCAACGTACTGTGTCGGCCGCAGGTATCGGTCGGCGCGATAAGAACTGGTGGTGCGCCCCGGTTGCGTTCGCGCCGGGTCGCGATTGTACCGCGGCGCGAAGCCGCCCGACCCCGGCCGTGCAATCAGAAGAATCGTTACAACCGCGCGCCGCGCGCCGACCGGCACATTGTCCGCGCCCCGTCAAGTTCTCAGCGGTTACTCAGCGACGGTTAAGCGGTCTTTAACTGCTCATCATGTAAGGTGGCGGGAGGGACCACGAAATACACTCCAGCCCCCGCGCCCGCCCGCCGGAGCCGACTCCCATGTTGACTGTGCTTTCCGTGCTGTGCCCGCCGCTGGCGGTGCTGCTGACCGCGCCGACCTCGCGGGCCGCGAAGACCGCCGGCCTCACGCTGCTTCTGTATGTTCCGGGCATGTTGTACGCGCGGGCGGTGGTCGAAGAGTACCGCGTCCGCCGCCGCTACGCGCACATGCTGCGTCTGCTCGACGCCCGCGCGACGGCCGCGCCCGAACTGCGGGCTGCGTGAACCCGGTCCACCCTTCAACGGTCGCCCAATCGCTATCGCGTTTCGCGGGCGTTTTCTTGGCATTTACTTGTTGAATTCTTGTCTCTTCGGGCTACCATCTCGACTTTGTGACAATTGCGGCAAAGTCGGGTAGACACTTCCCCACGAAGCCCATAATCACAAGACGTGCCGGCTGTCCGGCGGTTTCGGCCGCCACACAAGCCGAGCTCGTGCGGACCCGTGGCGCTCATTTTCCGCCGCGCCGCACACCGAATGGACGTTCTCCCGGACGGAGGCGCGACCCGTGGATCATCCCGCCCCTAGCACCCCGCCGGTGACGAGCGGTAAGCCATCGCCCAACGATTCGTACATCGCCCGCGGCCTCGCGGGGGCGTCGGTCGGGTTGGGCTTCTTCAGCGCCTGCGTGTTCTGGTGGACCCCGTTCACCTCGATCCTCGCGACGGTCGGCTTGATCCTCGGCATCATCTCGGTGTTCCGCGGCGTGAAGGGCGGGCTGCGGGGCGAGAACTACGCGATGGTCGGCACGCTCCTGTGCGCCACCAGCCTGAGCATCACCCTGACGCTGAACCAGTTCCTCCGCTATTTGCAGTGGGACTCGTTGCCCGTGTACCCGTGGTGACGCGGCCCGCGTCGGTTCGGTTCCGGTGAACGCACGCAAGAAGGCGGTTCTTCAATGCCCCAGATTTTCCCGAAGGCGCTGAACCCGATCGCCAAGATGATCGTCCTCGGCCTGCCGCTGCTCGGCGGTCTGACGGGTGTGACCGGGGCCGCGTTCTACCGCTCCAGTTACGCCACCGGGCAGGGCGACACCCCGGCGCAGCCGGTCGCGTTCAGCCACGCCCACCACGTCGGGCAACTCGGCATCCACTGCGAGTACTGCCACACGACCGTGGAGAAGTCCGGGTTCGCCAACATCCCGCCCACCAAGACGTGCATGAACTGCCACCAGCAAATCTGGCAAGGTGCGGACATGCTCGCCCCGGTGCGCGAGAGCTACAAGAAGGACAAGCCCATCGAGTGGAACCGGGTCCACAACCTGCCGCACTACGCCTACTTCAACCACTCGATCCACGTGGCGAAGGGCGTGGGCTGCGTGTCGTGCCACGGCCAACTCGACCAGCAGAACCTGACGATGCAGAGCAGCACGCTGCTGATGGAATGGTGCATCGCGTGCCACCGCACGCCGGAAAAGCACCTGCGCCCGCAGAAGGAAGTCTTCAACATGAAGTGGGACGCGGCGCAGGCCGGCCCGAACCCGAAGACCGGCAAGCCGTACACGCAGTTAGAACTCGGTCTGGAACTGAAAGAGAAGCACAAGGTCCGCGACGCGGTCACGCTGACCAACTGCTCGATGTGCCACAGGTAGCGCTTTGTAGGGTGGGACAAGGCTTTGCGCCGTCCCACCAGAGCTAGAAGAGGTGGGACGGCGCAAAGCCTTGTCCCACCCTACAAGACACGCGACCGAGGAACCGATGAAACCCGACAGCACGGATATCGCCGCGACCGCCCCCGACGCGCTGCCGCCCGCGCTCTTGGGGCCGGGCCGGGACGAGTTTCCTGAGGGCGCGGCCGAGTTCGCCGACGAGCCGAGCCGCCGCCGGTTCCTCACCCTGATGAGCGCGTCCATCGCGCTCGCCACCGGCGCGGGCTGCAACCTGCGCCCGGCGGCGCAGCGCAAGATCATGCCGTACACCACGCAGCCGGACGAGGTCACGCCCGGCGTGCCCACGTTCTACGCCAGCGCCGCCCCGCTCGCCGGCTACGGGCAGGGCGTACTCGTTCGCAGCAGCGAGGGGCGGCCCACCAAGATCGAAGGCAACCCGTCGCACCCCGGTAGCCTCGGCGGGGCCGGCCTCCACGCGCTCGCCTCGGTCCTCGACCTGTACGATCCGGACCGCTCGCGCGGCGTGATCCACCGCGGCACGCCGTCGAGTTGGGAAGTGGCGGTTGCCGCGCTCCGGAAGGCGCTCGTCGATGACAGCGGCCAGCCGAAGAACGTCAAGCTCCGCGTCTTGACCGAAGCGGTCACGTCGCCGACGCTCGCTCAGCAACTCACCGCGCTGCTCGCCGCGGTGCCGAACGCCCGCTGGGTGCAGTTCGACGCCGTCAGCAGCGCCAACGCCCGCGAGGGCATCCTCAAGGCCTTCGGCAAGCCGCTGAACGTCGTGTACGACTTCAACCGGGCCGATGTCGTCGTCTCGCTCGACGCCGACTTCCTCGGCACCGGGCCGGGGCACGTCCGCTACAGCCGCGACTTCGCCGACCGCCGCAAGCTCCGCGCCGGGGGCAAGGACGCGGCCGAGATCGCCGCCGGCCGCGAGGCCGCCACGCCGGAGAAGCCGTTCAAGGAGGGCATCAAGTCCGACCACGCCGACGCGCTGCTGAACCGGCTGTACGCGGTCGAGACGATGCCGACCAACACCGGGGCCGTGGCCGAGCACCGGCTCGCGATCACCAGCGGCGAGATCGAGACCTTCGCCCGCGCGCTCGCCACCGCGGTGGGCGTGACCGGCGTGCCGCCCGGCGGCGCGCTCTCGAAGGCCGCGCAGGACTGGGTCGCCCCGCTCGCCGCCGATCTCAAAGACCCGGCCCGCAACGGCAAGGTCATCGTCGTCGTCGGCGACCACCTCGCGCCCTCGCTGCACGCCCTCTCGTTCGCCATCAACGAGAAGCTCGGCGCGCTCGGCAAGACGGTCAAGCTCGTCGAGCCGGTCGAGGCGACCGTGGCCGGCAAGATGATGGACCTGAAGGCACTGACCGCCGAACTGGCCGCGAGGACCGCCGACGCGCTGCTCATCCTCGGCGGGGCGAACCCGGCGCACACCGCCCCGGCCGACATCGACTTCGCCGCCGCGCTGACGGCCTTCGGCAAAGACCCCGCCAAGTTCTCGCTGCACCTCGGCTCGCACGTCGACGAAACCGGCGTGCTGTGCGACTGGCACGTTAACGAGGCCCACTACCTCGAAACGTGGGGCGACGTTCGCGGCTATGACGGCACCGCGACGATCCAGCAACCGCTGATCGCGCCGCTGCACGGCGGCAAGTCGGCCATCGAACTGCTGGCGACACTGATGAAGGGGGCGGAACCGGGCGTGCCCGGCTCGCCGCGCGACCCGTTGGAGATCGTCCGCGAGACGTGGAAGGGCTGGTTCCACAAGAAGAACCCTGCACTGACCGAAGAGAAGAAGCACGGCGATTTCGAGCGGTTCTGGCAAACTGCGGTGCGCGCCGGCGTCGTGGCCGGGAGCGCGTCGGCCCCAGTTGCGGCGGCCCTCGCCACGACGTGGGCGACCGGGGCCGCCGCCTCGCCCCCCGCGCCCGGCGCGAGCGACCTCGAGATCAACTTCCGCGCGTGCCCGGCGCTCTTCGACGGCCGGTTCGCCAACAACGGCTGGCTCCAAGAACTGCCGAAGCCGCTCACGAAGATTTCGTGGGACAACGCCGCGTACCTCAGCCCGAACACCGCGACCAAACTGCAACTGCCGAAGATCGACTTTCGCTGGACCGCCGGCGAGCACGGCCGCGCCGAAGTGAGCGTGCTCGAGATCGAGGTGAACGGCAAGAAGGTGAAGGCCCCCGCGTGGGTGCTGCCCGGCCACGCCGACGGCGCGATCACGGTCCACCTCGGCCACGGCCGCACCCGCGCCGGCACCTACGCCGCGCACACCCCCGACGAGCCGAACGCCGAGGGCCAACCGTACCGCGGGTTCAACGCCTACCCGCTGCGCACGTCGGCCGCGCCGTGGAGCGCGCCGGCGAAGGTCACGAAGACCGGCAAGACGTACTTCCTCGCCTGCACGCAGGGCCACTGGGCGATGGCCGAGAAGGACCCGATTTCGGGCAAGATGCTCGACCGCAAGCCGGTGCGCCGCGGGTCCGTGACCGAGTACAAGAAGAACCCGAAGTTCGCCAAGATTCCGCCGATGGCGACCGGCGAGACCGAGGGCATCAACGACAACATGCCCCACCCGAAGGGGTACAAGGACCACCACGCGCACGACCAGCGCCTGCACCCGCTGAACATGTACGCCCCGGCCGAGGGCCTCGCGCCCGGCATGCGCGAGTTCCAACAGCGCCGCTGGGGCATGGCCCTCGACCTCAGCGCCTGCACCGGGTGCAGCGCGTGCGTTATCGCCTGCCAGAGCGAGAACAACGTACCGGTCGTGGGCAAGAAGGAAGTGACCCGCGGGCGCGAGATGTACTGGATCAACATCGACCGCTACTACGCCGGCAACGAGGCCGACTCGAACGCGGTTCAGGCGTACTTCCAGCCGCGCATGTGCGTGCAGTGCGAGAACGCCCCGTGCGAGATCGTCTGCCCGGTCGGGGCCACCGTCCACAGCACCGACGGCCTCAACGACATGACGTACAACCGCTGCGTCGGCACGCGGTACTGCTCCAACAACTGCCCGTACAAGGTCCGCCGGTTCAACTTCCTCACGTTCCAAGACTGGGGCACGGACACCATCAAACTGGGCCGCAACCCGGACGTGTCCGTCCGCAGCCGCGGGGTGATGGAGAAGTGTACGTTCTGCGTGCAGCGCATCCGCGGCGCGGAGATCGTGGCCGAGCGCGAACTGGCCCGCTGGACCGGGCTCACGGACGCCGAGCGCGCCGCGATGAAGAACGTGCCGCCCCCCGGCTACCGCAAGGAGCCGGACCCGGCGAAGGGCGAGGTGCTCATCAAGGACGGCGAGATCCTCACCGCGTGCCAAGCGGCGTGCCCGTCCGGGGCCGTCGTGTTTGGCGACCTCAACGACCCGACCGCGGCCGTCTCGCGCTGGAAGAACGAGCCCAGCAACTACGGGCTGCTCGCCGAACTGAACACGCGCCCGCGGCTGACGTACACGGCCGTGGTGCGGAACCCGAACCCGAAGATGCCGTGATCTCTGTAGCCGGCCCCCGTGGGGCCGGTGCGACACGATTCGCGTAGCCCCGGCCTCAGTGAGGCCGGCTACAGAACAAAGAGGACTCGACGTGGCGACCGCGGAACATCCTCCCGCACGCTCGGACCTGCCGCTCGAACCCGAAATGCACCCGCTCGTGAAGAGCGTGTACGACGGGAAGCCGCACGACCTCGTCTCGGTCGGCGACGCGATCGGCGAAGTGGTCCTCAAGGGCGAGCACCCGCGCGGCTGGTGGATCGGCTTCCTAGCCGGTTTCTTCATGCTGCAAGTGCTCGCGCTTGCCGTGTGCTGGCTCTTCTACCTCGGCGTCGGCATCTGGGGCATCAACGTCCCGGTGGCGTGGGGCTTCGCCATCGTCAACTTTGTGTGGTGGATCGGCATCGGCCACGCCGGCACGCTGATCTCCGCCATCCTGCTGCTCATGCACCAGAGGTGGCGCACGAGTATCAACCGGTTCTCCGAGGCGATGACGATCTTCGCGGTCATGTGCGCGGGCCTGTTCCCGCTTCTGCACATGGGCCGGCCGTGGTTCTTCTACTGGCTGTACCCGTTCCCGAACGTCGCCGGCGTGTACCCTCAGTTCCGCTCCCCGCTCACGTGGGACGTGTTCGCGGTCACAACGTACTTCACCGTGTCGCTGGTGTTCTGGTACTTGGGCCTCGTGCCCGACCTCGCGGCGCTCCGCGACCAAGCCCGCAAGAAGTGGCAGCAGATCGCCTACGGCCTGCTCTCCCTCGGCTGGCGCGGCTCCGCGATCCACTGGCGGCGCTACGAGAAGGTGTACCTGATTCTCGGCGGCATCAGCACGCCGCTGGTGCTCTCCGTACACACGGTCGTGTCGTTCGACTTCGCCGTCAGCATCGTCCCGCTGTGGCACGCGACGATCTTCCCGCCGTTCTTCGTGGCCGGGGCCATTTACTCCGGGTTCGCGATGGTGGTGCTGATCGCCATCCCCGTGCGCAAGTGGTACAAGCTCGAAGACTTCTTCACCGATCACCACCTCGACATCATGGGGAAGGTGATGCTGGCGACCGGGTTCCTCGTCACCTACGGGTACTTCAGCGAGGCGTGGATGGCGTGGTACGGCCACACCCTCTACGAGTGGGGCACGACCATCGAGCGCATGTTCGGACCCTACGGGTGGTCGTACTGGTGCCTCATCGGGTTTAACTGCGTCTTCCCGCTCACGTTCCTGTGGTCGAAGAAGATGCGCGTCAGCCCGTTCTGGATGTCGCTGATCTGCATCTCGGTGCTGATCGGCATGTGGTTCGAGCGGTACGTCATCGTCATCACGCTGGCCCGCGAGTACATCCCGGGCGCGTGGGGCCACTACGCCCCGACGTTCTGGGACTACGCCACGATGGTCGGCTCGCTGGGCCTGTTCCTGTTCCTGTTCTTCCTGTTCCTGCGCTACCTGCCGATGATCTCGATTACCGAGGTGCGTGAGCTGTTGCCCAAGAAGCAGGGCGGCGGCGGCGGCCACTCGATCATGGAGAACGCGCCGTGAGTACCGTCACCCCCGACCCCACGCACGCGCCGGGCCACGCCCCGGACCACGGCCACGGGCACGCGGCCCACGATCCGACCGTCCCGGTCACGTTCGGCCTGTTGGCCGAGTTCGGCACCGGCGACGCGATGGCCCACGCCATCGAGAAGGCCGTGGCCGCCGGCTACACCCACTTGGACGGGTACAGCCCGTACCCGGTCGGCGAGGCCGCGGACGCGCTGAGGTTCCCGAAGTCCGAGATGGGCCCCATCATGTTCATCGGTGGCATCACCGGGGCGTGCGCGGGGTTCCTGATGCAGTACTGGGCGAACACCTTCGGGTACACGCTCAACATCGGCGGCCGGCCGTACTTCTCGTGGCCCTCGTTCGTCCCCATCACCTTCGAGATGATGGTGCTGACGACCGCGCTCAGCGGGTTCTTCGGCCTGATGGCGCTGTGCGGGCTGCCCCGGTACAACCACCCGCTGTTCAACTCGAAGGCGTTCGACCGCGCCACGCGGGACCGCTTCTTCGTGTGCATCGAGGCCACCGACCCGAAGTTCGACCTAGCCGCTACGAGAGCCTTCCTCAACGACCTGCACCCGCTGTCGGTCGAGGAGGTGATGGACTAATGGCACAGCACCACGCAACACCCCACCGACTGCGGCTCCTCGCGCTGGCCCTGCTCGCGGCCCTGCCCGCCCTCGGTGGGTGCCGCCAGAAGATGGCCGACCAGCCGTACTACCGGCCGCTCGAAGAGACCGAGTTCTTCGAGGACAAGCGGGCCAGCCGCCCCATCGAGCGCGGCACGATCCACCGCGCGCAGTACCTCGAAAGCGATCCCATCGCCACCGGGCTGACGCCGGACGAGTGGGACGCGGCCTACCGCTACGCGGTGCCGGCCAAGCCGGACCAGATGGCGGCCCTCGACGGCGAGAAGGTCAAGCGGGCCGTGGGAGCGCCGCGGTACGACCAGCGCAAGGCCGGCGAGCCGAAAGTGTACGTCGAAGAGTTCCCGTTCCCGATCACGCAAGCGGACCTGAAGCGCGGCGAGGACCGGTACACCGTGTACTGCGCCGTGTGCCACGGGCCGCAGGGCAACGGGCAGGGCAAGATTTGGGAGCGCGGGTACCTGATCCCGACCTCGTTCCACACGCAGAAGGTCGAGCACAAGGACGGGCCGAAGGAGGCCGACGTGCGGAACCCGCAGGGGCTGGGCATCTCCCGCGGGTACTCGCTCTGGGGCCAAACGATCCCGATGGACCAAGCCCCGGTCGGGTACTACTTCGAGGTCATCACGAAGGGCTACGGCGGCATGCCGAGCTATTCGGCCCAGATCCCGCCCGACGACCGCTGGCGGATCATCGCACACATCCGGCGGCTCCAGTTCACCCAGCGCGCGCCGGGAGGTAAGAAGTGAGCACCCCTGTAACTCCCGCCGCGACCACGCCGCCCGCGCCGCCCGCGGGCGCGCCGCCGGCGATCACCGACCAGCCCAATTGGGCCGCGTACACCCGCTTCGCCGTCATCGCGGCGATTGCCGGCTGGGCGCTGTTCGCCGTCGCCGGGTTCTCGAACCTCGCCGCGGCCGAGGGCGACGAGGCCAAGCACGCCGCCAAGTCGCGGTTCATGCTCGGCTACCTGTCCGGCTACATCTACTGGTTCAGCCTGCCGCTCGGCGGCATGGCGCTCCTGATGATCCGCTACTTGGCGAAGTCGTCGTGGGGCCTGCTGCTCACGCGGCCGTTCGAGGCCGCAACCCGGACGCTGCCGCTGATGCTGCTCCTCTGGGTGCCGCTGGCCGTCGCCGTGGTCACGCACGAGACCTCGCCGTACT
This sequence comes from Planctomycetota bacterium, assembly GCA_016872595.1. Classification (GTDB taxonomy): domain Bacteria; phylum Planctomycetota; class Planctomycetia; order Gemmatales; family Gemmataceae; genus Gemmata. Next base: position 21,628 of record VGZJ01000014.1, on the reverse strand, counting down.
GGTGGTCCCACGACCACCACGAGAAGCCGGAGAAGCCCGAACCGACCATGACCTCGCCGGGCGACAAGCGGGACCAAGCCACTGCCGCCGGTAAGGGCATGGCGAGCCGCGCCCACGAGTACCAAGAGAACTACGTGAAGGCCATCAAGGAGGCGCACCAAGCCGAGGCCAACGACATCGACAAGGCCCGGTACGGGTTCACGTCTAAGGACGGCACCGGGTTCGTCGTCGTGGGCCTCGTGCTGTTCGCCATCTGGTTCGCGATGATCCACTTCCTGAACAAGTGGGGCCGCGAGACGAGCGCCGCTACCGACCCGGCCGTGATCGACCGCGGGCTGGAGAAACTCCAGAACATCAGCGGCCCCGGCCTGATCGTCTTCGCCATCACCATCACGGCCGCGGCGTCGCAGTGGGTGATGTCGCTGGAGCCGGGCTGGTCGTCCACGATGTTCCCCGTGATCTTCGCGGTCAACCAGTTCCTGACGTGCTTCGCGTTCTGCTTGGCTCTGTTCCTGCTGTGGGCCAGCCGCCCGCCGTTCAAGGGGCACATGCGGCCGAAGTTCCAGCTCGACATGGGCACGCTGCTGCTGGCGTTCACGCTGTTCTGGTCGTACACCTCGTTCAGCCAGTTCATGCTGGTGTGGATCGGGAACCTGCCGGAAGAGATCCCGTTCTACCTGAAGCGGTCGAACGACCACGGGCACGCCTCGGGGTGGTGGTACGTGTCGGCGGCGCTGATCGCGCTGCACTTCGCGCTGCCGTTCCTGCTGCTGCTGTTCCGCAACATCAAGCTGCACCCGGTCCGGCTGCGGTGCGTGGCCGTGTACCTGTGCGCGATCTGCGCGGTTGATGTGATCTGGTGGATCGCGCCGAGCGCGACCCCGAGCAAGTTCCCGGCGTGGCTCATCGACGCCGGGGCGGTGTTCGGGATCGGCGGCGTCTGGGGCCTGTTCTTCATCTACCAGTTGAAGAAGCGCCCGCTGTTCGCCGACAACCAAGCGTTCCTGCTGCCGGAGGGGCACCACCATGAGCAGCACTAACCCGACCCACGGCGGGCACGACGACCACATGCCCAGCGGCCCGCCCGCCGACGAGGTCATCAAGCGCGGCTACGAGGCCGACACCTACGACGCGCGCACGGTCCTCAGCGTGCCGCTGCTGGTGATCCTGTTCTTCGTGCTGGCGTTCGGCACGGTGACGATCCTGTTCAGCTTCATCGCGTACCCGAAGGCGGACGGGAAGGCGCACCCGGCCGCGGCCGAGCGCGCCAAAGAACCGCTCAACGACCGCCTCAAGCGCATCGACCGCGGCCCGAACAACGGCACCGGCCAGCCGCGCCTCGAGCCGCTGAAGTTGCGCGACGGCGAGTCCCGCGCCATCACGCGCCCGGAACTGTCCGTGGCCGAGGGGAACTCGCCCGAACTGCACCCCGAAGACCTGCGGCTCTCGAAGGACAAGTTCCCGGCGCTGTACTCGGACAAGGCCGGCGAGTACGCCTACGACAAGATCGGCGCGATGAGCAACGATAAGTTGAAGGAGCTGTTCAAGGTTCAGGGCAACGGCACGCTGCCGGGGCGCTCGCAGTTCGCGCCCACCGGCGCGAACGCCGGGCAAGGGGCCGAAGGCTCCACCGTGCCCCTGCCCGCGTTTCCCGCGCCGCCGAAGGGGGACAAGAAGTGATGTCCCTTCTCGCGAAGTCGCAAGCGGCGGTTGGCGCTCTCGCGCTCCTCGGCGCGCTCGTGGTGGCCGCGCCCGCCCGCGCCGGCAACGACGGCGTCGTCCCCAAGCACGACGTTCCCAACATCGCGCGCTCGAAGGCGATGATCGAGGAACACATCGGCACCCACGTGCCGCTTAACCTCGTTTTTCGCGACGAGGACGACAAGGAGATCACCTTCGGCGCGGCCATGAACGGCAAGCCGACGATCCTCGTGCCCGTGTACTACCGCTGCCCGATGCTATGCACGAAGGTGCTCAACGGCGTGCTGGAAGTGTGCCGGCAGATGCCCCTGAGCTACTCGGCCGGCGAGCAGTTCTCGATCGTCGCGGTCAGTATGGACTCGAAGGAACACGGCGCGCTGGCGCGGGCCAAAAAGAAGGCGTACCTGCACGGCGACCCGGCCACCGGGCAAACGGGCTACGGGCGCGCGAGCGGCGAGGCCGGCTGGCGGTTCCTCACCGGCACCAAAGAGAACATCGCGACCCTGCTCGACACCGTCGGGTACAAGTTCGAGTTCGACAAGATGGTCAAGGAATTCGACCACCCGGCCGGGATCGTCATCCTGTCGCCGATGGGGAAGATCACCCGGTACTTTTACGGCATCACCTACGACGGCGAGTTCGAGAAGGACGAGCCGGGCACGACCGGGGCCAACGGCAAGGTGACGCGCCCCGCCACCACGCTGCACATGTCGCTGGTGGAGGCCGCGGACGGCAAGGGCGGGTCGCTCTGGACGAAACTGAAGATGATCTGTTACCGCTACGACCACCTGAACCAAGGGTACGCCCTGAACGTGCTCACCGTGGTCCGCATCGGCGGGTTGATCACGCTCGCGCTCGTCGTCACCGGGGTGCTCCTCGCGCTCCGCCGCGAGCGCCGCAAGAAGGGGGCGGCCGTGGCCGCACAGACCGCACACGCGACAGAGACCGGCGCGCTGCCGTCGGGGGGGACCGCATGAACACGATGGGCATCCCGCCGTTCATCCCCGAACTGGCGTCGGAGCACGCGCTCCGGTTCGAGTACCTGTTCTGGTACATCACGATCACCAGCGGGGTCGTGGGTCTCGCGTTGTACGCGGCGCTCTTGTACTTCTGCGTGGTGTACCGGCGCGGGGTCAACCCCGGCCCGACGCCGCGCATCCTCGGCTCGCTGCGCCTCGAGCTGGCGTGGACCGTGATCCCCGCGTTCGTGTTCCTCTCGTACTTCGCCATCGGCGTGTACGTGTTCAACAAGGCCGCGCACCCGCCAGAAGACTCGATGGAAGTGTTCATCATCGGCAAGCAGTGGATGTGGAAGGCCCAGTACCCCGGCGGCCAGCGGGTCATCATCGGCGGGAACCCGCGGAACATGACCGAGGCCGAGCGCAACTCCATCGGCAAGCTGGTGATCCCGGCCGGCCGGCCGGTCAAGTTCACCATGATCTCCGAGGACGTGATCCACTCGTTCGGGATCCCCGCGTTCCGGCAGAAGATGGACGTGCTGCCCGGGCGCTACACGACGATGTGGCAGCACCCGACCAAGACCGGCGAGTACCACCTGTACTGCGACCAGTTCTGCGGCACGTGGCACTCGCTCATGGTCGGCAAGGTGAAGGTGGTGAACGGGGCCGAGTTCGACTCGTGGCTCATGGGGCACCAGCCGTTCCAAGGATCCGACAACGCCGTGGACGGGTCGCTGGCGCACGAGGGCCGGCAACTGTTCCTCAAGCTCCAGTGCATCAACTGCCACAGCGCCACCCCCACGGGCAAAGCGCCGGTGCTGGAGGGGCTGTGGGGCACCCGCGTGCCGCTCAAGGGCGGCGGCGGCGAGTGGGCCGACGACCAGTACATCATCGAGTCCATCCGCAAGCCGCGCGGCAAGGTCGTGGACGGGTGGGAAGGGGTGATGCCGGCCTACGACGAGAGCCAAGTGACCAACGAAGAGCTGAACGCGCTGGTGGCGTACATTCGGAGCTTGAAGAAGGGCCAGACGCCGGACAACACGCAGCGGTTCCCCGCGCCCAACGGCGCGCCCACGGACCGCACGCAGTCGCCGCCGCCGCCGAAGAAGGGGAACTAACACCATGAGCATCGCTGCACCGCAGGGCGCGCCCGCGGCGGCCCCGGTCCCGCCCGAACCCGGCCCGCTCCCGGTCAACTACCTGAACAACGGCCACTCCATCTGGTCGTGGCTGTTCACGGTGGATCACAAGCGCATCGGCATCCTGTATCTGGTGTCGATCTCGATCTTCTTCGTCGCGGGCGGGATCGCGGCCGGCATCGTCCGGCTCAACCTGCTCCAGTCCGACGGCGCGATCGTGAGCGAGGACGCGTACAACCGGGCGTTCACCGCGCACGGCGTCATGATGCTGTTCTTCTTCCTGATCCCCGCAGTGCCCGCGGTGTTCGGGAACTTCTTCATCCCGATGATGATCGGGACCAAGGACCTCGCGTTCCCCAAGTTGAACTTGGCGAGTTGGTACGTGTTCATGCTCGGCGCGGCGCTGGCGATCTGGTCCGTGCTGGTCGGCGGCATCGACACCGGGTGGACCCTGTACCCGCCGTACAGTACCCGGGCCAGTCAGTCGAACGTGATACCCGGCGTGCTGGGCGTGTTCATCAGCGGGTTCAGCTCCATCATGACCGGGCTGAACATCATGGTAACGATCCACAAGATGCGCGCCCCCGGCATGACGTGGAGCCGGCTCCCGCTGTTCGTGTGGTCCCTGTATGCCACCAGCCTGATCCAGTTGCTCGCCACCCCGGTCGTCGCCATCACCCTCGTGCTCCTCATGGTCGAGCGTGCGTGGGGCGTGGGCATCTTCGACCCAAGCTTGGGCGGCGACCCGCTGCTGTTCCAGCACATGTTCTGGTTCTACAGTCACCCGGCCGTGTACATCATGATCCTGCCCGGCATGGGCGTGATCTCGGAAGTGCTCACCTGTTTCAGCCGCAAGAACATCTTTGGCTACCACGCGGTCGCGTGGTCCAGCATGGGCATCGCCGTGGTCGGGTTCCTGCTGTGGGCCCACCACATGTTCGTGGCCGGCATCAGCTTCTACGCGGCGCTGCTGTTCAGTTTGTTGAGTATGCTCGTCGCCGTGCCCAGCGCCATCAAGGTGTTCAACTGGACGGCCACACTGTACCGAGGCTCGATCTCGTTCCAAGCGCCGATGTTGTTCAGCATCGGGTTCGTGGTGCTGTTCATCATCGGCGGCCTCACGGGGCTGTACCTCGCGACTCTGGGCACCGACATTCACCTGCACGACACGTACTTCGTCGTCGCCCACTTCCACTTCGTGATGGTAGGCGGGATGGTGATGGGGTACTTCGCGGGGCTGCACTACTGGTGGCCGAAGATGACCGGGCGCATGTACTCGGACTTCTGGAGCCGGTTCGCGGCGTGCGTCATCGTCGTCGGGTTCTTCTTCACCTTCATACCGCAGTTCGTGATCGGGTACCACGGGATGCCGCGCCGGTACCCGAACTACCCCCAAGAGTTCCAGTTCTTTAACGTGATGTCCACGGCCGGGGCCGGCGTCCTCGGGGTCGGGTACTTGATGCCCGCGGTGTACCTCACGCTGTCGCTGATCAACGGGAAGCGGGCGACCGCGAACCCGTGGAGCGCGACCGGGCTGGAGTGGGTGAGCCAAAGCCCGCCCCCGATCTTCAACTTCGACGAGTCGAAGATGCCGGTCGTGGTGTGCGGCCCGTACGAGTACTCGCTGGGCGTGGACCAGATGGGCCGCACCCTGCCCGACGCGCCGACCGGCGCGCCCGCCGAACTGCACGAAGGCACCGCGGCCGACGGCCACGGCCCGACCAGTCCCGCGAAACAGGAGAGCTAACGGTGTCGGCCAAGCACAACACACCGGCGCTGAAGCACCACTTCGAGGATCTGGGTCAACAGCACGCCTGCGAGCGGCTGGGGATCTGGATGTTCCTCGCCACGGAGATTCTGTTCTTCGGGGGCATCTTCGGCGCGTACACCGTGTACCGGTACCTGTACCCGCACGAGTTCGAGGTCGCCAGTTCCCACCTGAACCGGACCATCGCGACCATCAACACGATCTTCCTGATCACCAGCAGCCTCACCATGACGCTGGCGATCCGGGCCGCGAAGCTCGGGAACAAGGGCGAACTGATCCGCTGGCTGTTCGTCACCGCGGCGCTCGCCACCGCGTTCATGGTGATGAAGGGGTTCGAGTACGCCGAGGACTTCCACGAGCACTACGTGCCCGGCAGGATGTTCCAAGACGAGTTGAAGTCGGCGCGCGACGAGATCGCCGGCAAGAGCGAAGAGGACGCCAAGAAGCACCAGTTCAAGCCCGAGCGCCAGAAGTGGGCGAAGGAACTGGCCGTGCAGGTGAACCACAAGCACGTGGACCCCGGCAAGGTCCAACTGTTCCTGTGCTTCTACTACATCATGACCGCGATCCACGGGATCCACATCATCGTCGGGATCGGGTGCATCCTGTGGGTGGCGTGGGAGGCGTGGCGCGGTACGATCCCGCCGGAGAACTACTCCACCGTCGAGGTCGTGAGCTTGTATTGGCACTTGGTGGACGCGATTTGGCTGTTCCTCATGCCGCTCCTGTACCTGACCGGGGCCGGCTACAAGCACTAGCGCGGGGCGACCCCGAAGGGGTCGCCGCTTCAGGACCCGACTGCGAACCCCCTTTGGGCTTCCGACATGGCCGATCCGACTCCCACGCCCGGCGCGACCAACGACGACCCGCACGGCATCCGCAAGGACCTCGACAAGCCGGGGCAGCTCGTTGTCGTCTTCCTCGCCGTGCTGGGGCTGGCGCTGGTGAACATCTTCGGCTCCACGGCGATGGGGCCGGGCAAGTTCACGCTCCCGTTCCAGCTCGCCGTCGGCTCCGCCCAAGCCACGCTGGTGGGCTACCACTTCATGCACCTCAAGAACGGCGACAAGGTCGTGCTCCTCACGGCCCTCTCGTCGATCTTCTGGATGGGCATCCTGTTCGTGCTGTTCCTCGGCGACTACATGACGCGCCACATGATCGTGGACTGAACCGGAGGCGGGCGCGCATGAGTGCCGGCGGATCGCGATACCGGCTCGGGGCGCTCGCGGTCGCGGGGCCGGCGCTCCTCGGCCTGTCGCTCCTCGTTGCCGGGTGCGGCGGGTGCGGCTCGAACACCGAGTACCCACCGACCCTCACGTTCCCGCCGCGCGCCGACCGGCTCGTCCTCAAACTGCCCGACAAGCCCGCGCCCGGCCCGAACCGCAGCGGCAAGCGCGACGACGACGTTGCGGAACTCGACGCGCACGGCGGGCGCACCGCCGACCCGCCCGCGGTCGCCGGCCTCGACGTGTTCCTCAAAGACACCTTCGGCACCCCGGCCGCGCCCAACGACCTGCACGCCCCGTTCAAGCTCACGAAAGCGCACCTTGCGGAAGGCTCGAAGCTCTACAAGCGTCACTGCGCCGACTGCCACAACGTGACCGGCGACGGGCGCGGGCAGAAGTCCGGGCAGTTCGTCGTGCCGTTCCCGCGCGACTACCGGCAGGGCGCGTTCAAGTTCGTCACCAGCGGCGCGGGGCTGAAGCCGCGCCGCGCCGACCTGCTCCGCACGCTCAACGACGGGCTCAAGGGCACCGCGATGCCCTCCTTCGCGCTCTTGCAAGAGGGCGAACGCGACCTGATGGTCGGATACGTCACCTACCTCGCCGCGCGCGGGCAGGTCGAGTTCGAGGCGCTCCGCGCGCAGACCGAGAGCCAGCCGAACGACTTCGCCGCGCGGCTGAAGGCGGTGCTGGCGGAGTGGGACCGGGCCGAGGCCGCGCCGCCGCTGCCCGCCGCTCCGGACGACGGCGAACCGGACACGCCGGCGCACCAAGAAGCCATCCGCCGCGGGCACAGGCTGTTCACCGCGAAGGCCGACGACGCGTGCGCGAACTGCCACGGCGAGTACGGCCGCAAGCCGGTGTTCCGCTACGAGGTGTGGGGCACGACCGCGAAGCCGGCGAACTTCGTGGAGCCGCAGTTCAAGGGCGGCGCGCGGCCCGAAGACCTGTTCGCACGCGTCCGCTTCGGCATCCCGAGCGCCGGCATGCCGGCCCACGGCGCGCCCAAGTACACCGACCGCGACGTGTGGGACCTCGTACGGTTCGTGAGTGCCGGCTCCGCCCCCGCGAAGCTGCCCCCCGACGTGCGGGCCGCGGTTTACCCGAATCCCTAAAGTAGTAGGCACACTCCGTGTGCCGTCGCTTTCAACCTCACCACAGCAACGGCACACGGAGTGTGCCTACTACTATGACGCTCCCGCGACCCGTTCCGCGCTGGCTCCACGTCTGGGCGATTGTTGCCGTCGTCGCGACGCTCGCGCTCCTCGCCATCGGTCAGCTCGTGACCAGCTTCGGCGCGGGCATGGCGGACCGCGTGTGGCCGACGGAACCGTGGTACGTGTTCCGCACCGCGACCGCGGACGAGAAAGCCCGGTTCCGCGAGGACTTCGCGTTCTTCATCGAGCACTCGCACCGCATCGCCGGCTGGACCGTCGGCGGGATCGTCATCGTGCTCGCGGTCGGCGCGCTGTGGACCGAGCCGCGGAAGGCGGCGCGCGGGGCCGCGCTCGCCGGCCTGTTCGTCTTGGTCGTGAGCTACGGCGACTTCCACCGCGGGCTGATGGCGCAGACCAAGCTGAACGCCAACGAGATACAACTCCCGCAAAAGCCGATGCTCACCGCGCTCGCGGGCGCGGCCCTCATGATCGCCGCGACCCTCGCGGGCTCGGCCGGGAAGGGCGTGCGCGTCCTCGGCGCGCTCGCGCTCGTCGCGGTCATGGTGCAGGGCTTGCTCGGCGGCTTCCGCGTGAAGCTGAACGAACTGGTGGGCACGGACCTCGCGGCGTTCCACGGGGTGTTCGCGCAGGTCGTGTTCGGGCTGCTGGCGTGGCTCGCGGTGGCGACCGCGCGGCCCGCGGTCCACGGCTCGGTGGCCGAAGCCCGGAAGCTGCACCGCGCCGCGCTCGTTTTCGCGCACCTGATCTTCATTCAGGTGATCTTCGGGGCGTGGGTGCGGCACTTCCCCGGCCCGCTGCCGCAGCGGTTGCACTTCCTCACGGCGTTCGCTGCCACGGCGCTGGCGGTGTGGCTGTTGCGGGCCGTGTACGCCGACCCCGCCGCCCGCGCGCGGGCCGGGCGCGCCGCCCGGTGGCTCGCGGTGCTGCTGGTCGTTCAGCTGATGCTCGGCGTCGAGGCGTGGCTGGCGAAGTTCGGGGCCGAGTTGGTGAAGGTGACACCGCAGAGCGGGGCGACGCGGACGCTGCACGCGCTTGTAGGGTCCGGGGTGTGGGCGGTTTCGCTCGCGCTGTCGCTCCGGTTGCGGCCGGCCGCACGGCCGGTTCATAAAGTGGAACCTGTGGGTACCGCGGGCGCGCCCGCGGTCAAGCCCGTCTGACACGTGGGGCCGCGCGATGATGAAGGCTGCGCTGACCGCCGACGCCGAGGGGTTGCACGCGCTGGGCGGGTCCGCGGTCGCCGCGCCGCGCCCGCGCGCCGCGACCCCGTCGCGCTTCGCCGACTACCTCGAACTGACGAAGCCGCGCATCGCGGTGATGGCGCTCTTCACCGTCGCCGCCGGCTACCTGCTCGGCGCGGGCGGCGCGGCCGAAGCGCGCGTCCTGTTCCAAACGCTGCTCGGCGCGGGCCTCGTCGCGGCCGGCGGCAGCGCGCTGAACCAACTGTTCGAGCGCCGGATCGACGCCCGCATGAAGCGGACGATGAAGCGCCCTCTCCCCGCGGGCCGCGTGTCGCCGGAAGAGGCCGCAATGTTCGGGGCCGGTCTTGCGGGCGCGGGCCTCGCGTTCCTCGCGGCCACCGTGCCCGCGCCCGCCACCGTCGCCGCCGCGCTCACGTTCGTCCTGTACGCCTTCGTCTACACGCCGATGAAGACCGTGAGCGTGTGGAACACGGTCGTCGGCGCGGTGCCGGGCGCGCTCCCGCCGGTCATCGGCTGGTACGCGGCCCGCGGTTGGACCGGGGCCGAGTGGCACGGGGCCGCGGTCGTGTTCGGCATCCTGTTCCTGTGGCAGATCCCGCACTTCCTCGCCATCGCGTGGATGTACCGCAAGGACTACGCCGACGGCGGGCTGAAGATGCTCCCCGGCTGCGACCCCAGCGGCACGCGCACCGCGTACGTGATGGTCGTGACCGCGGCGGCGCTGGTACCGCTCGGGTTCCTAGCCGCGCCCGCGGGCTTGGGCGGCTGGGTGTTCGCGGTCGGCTCCGCGCTGCTCGGGCTGTTCTTCCTGCGCCGCGCCGTCCAGTTCGCGTGCGACCGCACCGACCGCAAGGCGCGGCGCGTGCTGCACGCCTCGCTGTTCCACCTGCCCGGCGTCTTCGCGCTGCTCATGATCGACGCCCTTCTGCTGAAGTGACATGAAGCGACTCCTGCCGTTCGCGTTGCTCCTCGCGGTCGGGTGCGGCACGCGCGCCCCGACCTTTCCCGCGCCGCCTGACCTCGATTACCCCATCGGCGCGTTCAGCCTAACCGAGCGCAGCGGCCAAACGATCACCGACAAGTGTCTGCGCGGGCAGGTGTGGGTCGGCTCGTTCGTGTTCACGCGCTGCACCGGCCCGTGCCCCGCTGTCACGAACACGATGGCGCGCCTGCAAGCCGACCTGAAGGACGAGATGAAGGCCGGGAAGGTGAAGCTGGTCACGTTCACGGTCGATCCCGCGCGCGACGACCTCAAGGCGCTGAAGGAGTACGCCGACGCGCGGCAAGCGGACCCGGCGCACTGGCTGTTCCTCACCGGCGACGAGAAGACCGTTCACCGAATCCTACAAGAGCAGTTCAAGCAAGCCGTCGAACGCAAGCTCGGCCCGGACGTAAAACCCGGCGACGAGTTCGGTCACAGCACTCACATCGTCCTTGTGGACAAGAACGGTGTGATCCGCGGCATGTACGAAGGGCTACCGGACGAGAACATGCCCGACGGCCAAGCCCGCTTCGAGCACGGCCTGCAACACCTCAAACTGCGTGTGAGTGAGTTAGTGAAGTAGCGCGCCGCGCTCGGCTACAATGCCTGCATGGATCACCTCTGGGTTAATGCCCGGCTCGCCACCTTCGACCCGCGCGTGAGCGCACCGTACGGCCTGCTCGAGGGGCAGGTGCTCGCGGTCGAAGGCGCGCGCATCGCGGGCCTCTTCCCGATGGACGCGCCGGAGGTGCGAGCGTTCCGCGGCGACGTGACCGATTGCGCCGGGAAGGTCGTCACGCCGGGGCTCATCGACTGCCACACGCACCTCGTCTGGGGCGGCACGCGCGCCGCGGACTGGGAGGCGCGGCTCGCCGGCGTATCGTACACCGAGATCGCCAAGCGCGGCGGCGGCATCCTGTCCAGCGTTCGCGCGACACGCGCGCTGAGCGAAGCCGAGTTGTTGAAGGCGTCACTGCCGCGAATCCACGCGCTCGCCGAAGAGGGCGTGACGTGCGTGGAGATCAAATCCGGGTACGGCCTCACGCTCGAAGACGAACTGAAGATGCTGCGCGTCGCGCGGCGGCTGGGCGCGCTCGCCCCGCACCTGTGCATCGAAGTCGCGCCGACGCTGCTTGCGGCGCACGCGATCCCGCCGGAGTTCGCGGGCCGCGCCGACGACTACGTCTCCCTGATCTGCGACGCGATCATCCCCGCTGTCGCGCTCGAACGGCTCGCGGAAGCGGTGGACGTGTTCTGCGAGTCCATCGCGTTCACGCCCGTGCAGTGCGACCGCATCTTCACCGCGGCAAGGGCCAGCGGCCTCGCGGTGAAGGGCCACGTCGAACAACTCACCAACTCGCACGGCGCGGAACTGGTCTCGAAGCACGGCGGCTGGTCCGCGGATCACCTCGAATACCTCGACGACGCCGGCGTTGCGGCGATGGCGAAGGCCGGCACGGTCGCGGTGCTGCTGCCCGGCGCGTACTACTTCCTACGCGAGACGCAAAAGCCGCCTGTGGCGAAGCTGCGAGCCGCGGGCGTACCGCTGGCGGTGGCGTCTGACCTGAACCCCGGCACGAGTCCGTTCGCGTCGCTGCGGCTGGCGATGAACATGGCCTGCGTGCTGTACGGGCTGACGCCCGAAGAGGCGCTCGCCGGCGCGACGCGCGAGGCCGCCAAAGCACTCGGCCGCGCGGAGCGAATGGGCACGCTCGCGGTCGGCAAGCAAGCCGATTTCCTGCTGTGGGACGTGGCGCATCCCGCGGAGATCGTGTGCGCGCTCGGCACGAACCCGCTCGCGGCGCGCGTGGTGAAGGGGAGGGCCGGCGATGCCTGAACCCGACATGAGCGTGTGGACCGGGCGTGTCGATACCGCGGACGGCCCCGACGCGCTGCGCTGGCACCAGATGGTGAAACCGCTCGCGCCGGACGCGCCGCCGGGCGTCGTGCTGATCGGCTTCGCGTGCGACGAGGGCGTGCGGCGCAACGGCGGGCGCGTCGGCGCGAAGGACGGCCCGCAGGCGATCCGCGCCGCGCTCGCGAACCTCGCTTGGCACCAGCATTTCCCGGTGTACGACGCCGGTGACGTGCGGTGCGACGACGGCGACATGGAGGGCGCGCAAGCGCGGCTCGCGGAAGTGGTGGCAAGCGCGATCCGTGCCGGGCACCGTCCGCTGATCCTCGGTGGCGGGCACGAGACCGCGTGGGGCACGTTTCAGGGCATCGTGAGTGCGAAGCCCAACGCCAAACTCAGCGTCATCAACATTGACGCGCACCTCGACCTGCGCGCCGACGAACCCGGCAACTCCGGCACGCCGTTCAACCAGATGGCGAAGTGGTGCGCGGCGCGCGGGCGCGCGTTCCGCTACCTGTGCGTGGGGACCGCGGAGCCGTCGAACACGCTCGCACTGTTCAATCACTTGGCCGAACTTGGCGGCGAGCACATTCCCGATACGGACTTTGTCCCGCTCGATCGTAAGGAACCGCGCGATTACGTCGCGGAGTTCGTGCGCCGCTCGGACTCGATTCACCTGAGTATTGATCTCGACGTGCTACCGCCGGCGACGATGCCGGCGGTGAGCGCGCCGGCCGCGCGCGGCATCGCATTTGAGGCGGTCGAATTGGTTCTGGATCACGTCTTGCCTTCTGGCAAAGTCGTCGCGGTCGATTTGGTCGAACTGAACCCGCGACTCGATACCGACGTGCGCGGCGCACGAACGGCGGCGCGGCTCGCGTGGCAAGTCGTCAAGGACTGGGACCGGCAGGAGGAGTGGTAATGAGCGACACTCGCAACGATCCCTCGCGCGTCGTCCGCGCTCCACACGGCGCGAAGCGCACGTGCAAGAGTTGGCAGACGGAAGCGGCGCTGCGGATGCTCATGAACAACCTCGATCCGGAGGTGGCCGAGCGCCCGGCGGAACTCGTCGTGTACGGCGGCATCGGCCGCGCCGCCCGCAGTTGGGAGTGCTTCGACAAGATCGTCGAAGTGCTGCGTCGCTTGGAGAGCGACGAAACGCTGCTCGTACAGTCCGGGAAGCCGGTCGGCGTGTTCCCGACGCACGCCGACGCGCCGCGCGTGCTCATCGCGAACTCGAACCTCGTGCCGCACTGGGCGACGTGGAAGAAGTTCCACGAACTGGACCGCGCCGGGCTGATGATGTACGGCCAGATGACCGCGGGGAGTTGGATCTACATCGGCACGCAGGGCATCGTGCAGGGCACCTACGAGACGTTCGCCGCCGTCGCACGCAAACACTTCGAGGGCAACCCGCGCGGCAAGTGGGTTCTGACGGGCGGCCTCGGCGGGATGGGCGGCGCGCAGCCGCTCGCCGCGAGGATGGCCGGGTTCTCGATGATCGCGGTCGAGTGCGACGAGAGCCGCATCGACTTCCGCCTGCGCACTGGCTACCTCGACTGTCGCGCGGAAACACTCGACGAGGCGCTCGCAATGGTCCGCGGCGCGCAAGGGCCGGTGTCCGTCGGGCTGCTCGGCAACATCGCGGACGTGTGCGCAGAACTGGCGAAGCGCGGCGAAACGCCGAACGTCGTCACCGATCAGACCAGCGCCCACGACCCGCTCAACGGCTACCTGCCGCAAGGGTGGACGCTGACCGAGTGGCGGGCGAAGGCCAACATCATGTCGGAGAACGTGATCGCCGCGGCGAAGGCGTCGATGGCGGGTCACGTTCGCGCGATGCTGCATTTTCAGCGGTGCGGCGCGATCGCTCTCGACTACGGCAACAATATCCGGCAGATGGCGAAGGACGAGGGCGTTGCGAACGCCTTCGACATTCCGGGCTTCGTGCCCGCGTACATCCGCCCGCTGTTCTGCGAGGGTGTCGGGCCGTTTCGTTGGGCCGCGCTGTCGGGCGACCCCGAAGACATCGCCCGCACCGATGCGAAGGTGCGCGAGCTGGTTCACGACAAGCATCTGCACCGCTGGCTCGACATGGCGCAACAGCGGATCGCGTTTCAGGGCTTGCCGGCGCGCATCTGCTGGCTCGGCCTGAAGGACAGGGCGCGCGTCGGCGTCGCGTTCAACGACATGGTCGCTTCGGGCGAACTCAAAGCCCCAATCGTGATCGGCCGCGATCACCTCGACAGCGGCTCCGTCGCAAGCCCGAACCGCGAGACCGAGGGCATGCGCGACGGCTCGGACGCGGTGTCCGACTGGCCGCTGCTGAACGCGCTTCTGAACACCGCGAGCGGGGCGACGTGGGTATCGTTTCACCACGGCGGCGGCGTGGGCATCGGGTTCAGCCAGCACGCGGGCGTCGTGATCGTGTGCGACGGCACACTGGAAGCCGCGCGGCGCATCGCGCGCGTGCTCCGCAACGACCCCGGCACCGGCGTGATGCGCCACGCCGACGCCGGGTACGATAGCGCGATCCAGTGTGCGAAGAACAACGGGTTGGATTTGCCGATGGTGTAGGACAGGTTTCCAGCCTATCCGCAATACGGGACAGGCCGGAAGCCGGTCCTACAAGAAAGGAACCTCACATGTTCGTGCGCCTCTTGCTGCCGGTGTTGTTCGCGCTTGTGGGCCTCGCGCCCGCGGCCGACGACAAGCCGGCGTTCACCGTTACCGAAGACAACGACCGCGTTCGTCTCACGACTGACTCGCTCGAAGCGAGCATCAAGAAGAAGGGGTACGTCAGCGGCGTGGAGGCCGGGAGCCTGCTGGACAAGAAGACCGGGGCGCGCGACCTCGGCTTCGGGCTGGACATCGTCGATTGGATCATGGAACCCGGCAGCGACGAGGCCTATCGCGACAAGCTGCCCGGCGATCTGCCCTATGTGTTCAACAACCTGTTTCACGGCAAGCACGCGAAGCGCAGCATCGAGGGGCCGCAAATCTGCACGCAGGCGAAGCAGCTCAAGCCGACCGTCATCAAGGGCGCGGACTTCGTCGCGATCCAGCAGGAGCACAACTACACGCTCGCGGCCCCCGGCAAGAAGACCGGGTCGAAGTGGGAGCAGACGATTGTGTTCCCGCGCGGCAAGCGGTACTTCATCTCGGCCGACAAGATCACCGCGAAAAACGCCAGTGACGCGATGTTCCTCCGCATCGACATGCCGGGCCATATCAAGCACAAGAACGGCGACACGTTCAGCGAGGTGTACCTGAGCTACCGCAACGAGAACGGGGGCAAGATCGAGCCGAAGGAGTTCGCGAAGGACTTCGCCCCGGACGACAAGTTCCTCTACACGCGCGACGACAAGAAGATCCCCAAGCGGATCATCCGCGCGTACCACATCCGCGACCCGAAGACCGGCAAGGACGGCCCGTGGCTCGCGGGTATGACGCTCGACCCCGGCGTCGTGTACGAGGCGTGGTGCCACCAGCGCGGCTACATCTGCATGATCGAAGAGATCGGCGGCCGACCGATCAAGGCCGGCGAGACGTTTGGGGCCGCGTTCATCGTCGGCTACTTCGACTCCATCGAGGAGATGGAAAAGGTGTACGACGAGTTCGCCGGGCATCAGGGGCTGGAGGTCAGCGCGAAGGGGTGGAAGCTTCTGCGGAAGAATTGAAGATTGCAGATTTGTGATTGATGATTGAAAGGCATCGAGTACCAGTGCGAGGACGCTGGGACGCTCTTGTAGGGTGGGACAAGGCTGTGCGCCGTCCCACCACGAGCGCCTCGAAGAAGGTGGGACGGCGCACAGCCTTGTCCAATCCTACACGGACGCTGTCACTTGGTGCAGCCCCCAGACCGGGGGCAAGTCGCCCGGCGTCAGCGCCGCCAATTTCATCTGCTCCGCGTCGATGTCGTGCGAACTGATGATGCCGAGCGCGGCGAAGGTGTCGCGCACTTCTTCGTAGATGAGGCCCATGTTTTCCAGCACGTCGGCGTCGGTGGCGAACGGGTGCCACTGATGCCGGACGTCGGCGAACCCGGCGTCCTGCATCGCCGGGGTCAGCGACGCGCCGACCGCGCCGGAGATGCGCCACGCGGAGTACAGGTCGTTGATCGCTTTTGCGAAGGTGAGCAGCGGTGTCAGTTCCGGGCGCTTCGCGTGCGCGCGCGATAGCTCAATGAGCGGGCGGCGGAAGTCCGGTTCGAGGAACCCGATTCGCGTACCGGGCGCGAGTGTCGCTTTCAGCCTACCGAGCAGGAACTCCGCCATCGGGACGTGGTGCAGGATCGCGCGGCCCAGTACGACGGTCGCGCCGTCGATCCACGCGCCCGGTTGGGCCACGTCTGCGCGCACGAAGCTCACGTTGCCCGCGCCCGCGAGCACCTTCCGCGCTTCGTTCAGCAGCCCGTCGGACGCATCAACCGCGGTGACGCGCCCGGTCGCGCCGATGCGCTTGGCGATGCGCTTCGTGAGGCCACCCGGCCCGCAGCCGAGTTCGACCGCGCGATCCGCCGGCGACACCGCGAGCGCGTCGAGCAGCGCTTCCGACGGGGCGGCGAAGTGCCGGTCTTGCAGCTCCAGCCGTCGCGCGGCGCGCTCACTTTGGCCCAGAACGTAGCCCGTTTCCTTCATAGTGGCGTCGCCTTCACGAGCTGTTGGAACGGTTCGCCCAGTGCCTTTTCGATATAGGGCGTGACGCCCCAAAACCGTTTCATTTCTTGGTATTCGGCAGTCGCCTCCGCTCTCCCCGCGCCGCCGCCACGCACCGCGCGGATCATCAGGTTGCGCGGGGTGTGTTCGGTCGCGACGAACTCCACCACGTCGGTTCGGTAGCCCATGATTCGCAGGGCGAGCGCGCGGAAGGCGTCGGTCACGAGGTCCGCGGTGCGCTGGAGCATGATGCCGTGGCGCAACACCGGGCGCAGCACGCCCTCGGCGCGAATCACCTTGTTCAGGTCGTGGTGGCAGCACGGCACGCTGAGGAGCAGCTTCGCCTCGCTGCGCACGGCCTGCGCGAGCGCGTCGTCGGTCGCGGTGTCGCAGGCGTGCAGTGCGAGGACGATGTCGGCGCGCACGTCGGCGGTGCCGATCCGCCGGCACTCGAAGTTCAACCCGACAGCGCCGAGCCGGTCGGCCCGGTCCATGCTCTTGCGGATCACCTCGTCGTTCACGTCCACGCCGAGGACACGCGCGGGCACGTGCAGCACGTCGTTCAGGTAGTGGTGCGCCGCGAGCGTGAGGTAACTGGACCCGCAGCCGCAGTCGAGGATTTCGATTTCGCGATTGAGCTTGGTCAGGTCGGTGTCGTCGAGGGCGTGCGTGAGCTGCTTGAGAAACTCGTTGATCTGCGTGAACTTCGCGCGCATGGTGGGCCGCACGACGCCCTCCGCGTTCGCGACGCCCATGACTTCGAGCAGATGGTCGGCGCGGCCTTCGGGCAGCGGCACGTCCTTGACGCGGTTGTGGGTCGTGATCTCGGCCGCGCGCGGTTCGCCCATCGTCCGCCGGCCGATCAGCACCTTCCCCTTGCGGCTGGTGCGGACGTCGATCTCTTCGGTGCGCGTCGAGATGTGAACCCCGGCGAAGCCGATCAGCAGCAGTTCGGTGAGCGGTTCGTCGATCTGATCGGGGGCGAAGTTCTTGGTGACGACCTTCTTCGCGCCGTAGTACGCGAACTGAACGTGCCGTTCGCCGCGCAGCTCGACCGGCCGCGCGACGACGCGCACCCACTCGGCCGCCGCGCCGCGCGCGGCCCCGGCGAACGTGGCCCGGCTGAACTCCGGGTCGGTGACGGCGTCTCTGATGAATTGCAACAACTCGTCGCGCGTCGGGTTCTTCTGCATAGGGGAATGATAGGCAAAGTAGTAGGCACATTCCGTGTGCCGTAGCTGAACCTCGCACACAGCTACGGCACACGGAGTGTGCCTACTACTTTGTCAATACTCGGCGTTCCCCGGCGTGCGCGGGAAGGGGATCACGTCGCGGATGTTCGCCATGCCGCTCAGGAACAGGATCGTGCGCTCGAGGCCGAGGCCGAACCCGCTGTGCGGCACCGTGCCGTAGCGCCGCAGGTCGCAGTACCAGCTATACCCTTCGGGTTCGAGGCCCTGTTCCTTCATGCGCGATTCCAGCACGTCGAGGCGCTCCTCGCGCTGGCTCCCGCCGATGATCTCGCCCACGCCCGGAACCAGCACGTCCATCGCGCGCACGGTTTTGCCGTCGTCGTTCACCTTCATGTAGAACGGCTTCAGCGTGCGCGGGTAGTCGTACAGGATCACCGGGCACTTGAAGTGCTGCTCCGCGAGGTAGCGCTCGTGCTCGCTCTGCAGGTCCACGCCCCACGCAACGGGGTACTCCCACGCCTTGCCGCTCTTCAGCAGGATGTCCACACCCTCGGTGTACGAGACCCGCTTGAACGGGTTGTTCAGCACGTTCTCCAACTTGGTGAACAGTTCCTTGTTGTTGTCGAGGCGCTCCGCGAAGAACTTCAGGTCTTCCATGCAGAACTTGAGCGCGTCGGCGATGATGCGCTTGAGGAACGCCTCGGCCAAGTCCATGTTGTCGGTCAGCTCGTAGAAGGCCATCTCCGGCTCGATCATCCAGAACTCGGCGAGGTGCCGCGGGGTGTTCGAGTTCTCGGCGCGGAACGTCGGGCCGAAGGTGTAAATCTTCCCCAGCGCGCACGCGAATGCTTCGCCCTGAAGCTGGCCGCTCACGGTCAGGTACGCGGGCTTGCCGAAGAAGTCCTGCTTGTAATCGACCTTGCCCTCGGTCTTCGGCGGCGCGGCCGGGTCGATGGTGCTGACGCGGAACATCGCGCCCGCGCCCTCGCAGTCGCTCGCGGTGATGACCGGCGTGTGGACGTAGTAGAACCCGCGCTCGTGGAAGAACTGGTGGATGCTCATCGACACTTGGTGCCGCAGGCGGGCGACGGCCCCGAAGGTGTTCGTGCGCGGGCGCAGGTGCGCGATGCCGCGGAGGAACTCGAAGCTGTGGCCCTTCTTCTGCAACGGGAACGTGTCCACGTCCGCGTCGCCCAGTAGTTCGACCTTCGACGCCAGCACCTCGGTCGCTTGTCCCTTCGCCGGCGACGCCTTCACCTCGCCGTCGATGCTGACGCTCGCGCCGGTGGGAATCTTCTTCACCACGGCTTCGTAGTTGGCGAGTTCGCCGGGCGCGACGACCTGCACGTTCCCCTGACACGAGCCGTCGTTCAGTTCGAGGAAGCTGAACCCGCCCTTGCTGTCACGCCGGGTCCGCACCCACCCGCGCAGGCGCACCTGCTTGCCCACCGCCTCGGCCTTGCGCGCGTCGGCGACGCTGATCGTTTCCATGTGGCTCTCTGAGTAGGTGCCGCCTGCCGGGCGGCACCGCTGTACAGCGCGGGAGCGATACGCATTCTCGCAACGTGACTGAGAGCGCGTAACAAGTGCCGCCCGGCAGGCGGCACCTACCAGATTACAGCACGATACGCACAATCCCATACACCAAGAACTTCGGCACGTCGAACTTCACGCGCCCGTCCTTCGCCTCGAACTTCAACTCTTGCTCCTCTCCCTCCGGCGTGGCGAAGATCACCTTCTTCACCTTCGCGCCCTTCGGCAGCACGAAGTCGGCCTTCACACCATCGGCCGCGACGGGCTTCTCGTCCTTGATGCCAGCGCCCGGACTCTTCGGTTCCTTCGGCTCGGTGCGGTTGTAGTTCACGAAGTGCAACGTCACCTCGCCGCCCTTCGCCGGCACGCTCGCCGACACGCGCACCGTCTTCGGCGCGTCGAACTTGCTCCGCGGGCCGGTGTCGCGGCTGTGTAACGTCTTCTCGTGGCTGATCGGCGTGAAGAACCCGATGTACTCCCGCCGGCGCTCGGCGGTGGCGATGTCGTCCGGCAGCACATCGAACAGAAGGTGCGTATCAAGAAGCCCGCGCCCGACCCGCTTGAACTCTTCGACCGCTTCGATCTTGCCGTCGTGAACCGCCGTCTTCGGGAACAGTAACAGCAACTCAGCGTGCGGCTTGTTCGCGCGGTACAGGTCGTCGTACTTCGCCATGAACTGGTAGTAGCGGACGATCTCCTTGCGCGCTTCAGGGTCTTTGAATCGCGTGTAGAAGCCCATCGGCGCGCCGCCGTTGGCGGCCAGCTCCGCGATGGCGACGCGGATGCGGGTCGATTCGTACTTGCCCAGCGTGTACGGCTTGTCGTCGAACGCCCCGCGAATGTACCGCGCTTGGAGCGTGCCTTCGCCGAGGAACCCGTTGGCGAGGTCGGTGAAGCACGCGGCCCCGCCCGTGCTGTACCAGAGGTAGTCTTCGTTCGTGCCCCACTTGTCGCCCGGCAACATGCAGCGCTCGTCGCCGCTGATCTGGCCGAAGTCGCCGAGGTGGTTCCACTGCCCGACGATGAACCCGGGCTTCAACCCCTTCGCGTACTTCACGAACACCTCGTCGAACGCTTCCTTACACATGATCTGCGACCAGCGCAGTTGTTCGCGCTTGAACGGCGTCGAGTCCTTCGGGTTGTGCCAGCCGACGATCTCCGTGAACTTGTGCGCCTTCAGGTCGGCGATGCCGAACTTGTCCTTCAGTTCCCCCGCGGTGAAGCGCGCGCCGAGGTAGTCACGGAAGCCTTTCACGCAGTGCTCGCAGAGGCAGGCGTGCCGGTAGAAGTAGTTGGCGACCAGCCCATCGACGCCGCGCCCGATCGCGCGCTTCGTCCACGCCTTCAATACCGTGCGCCAGTGGGGGTTGCTGAGGCACGCGGTGAACTCACGCATTTGCCCGATGCTGTACTGCTTCGAGGCCATCGGCGTGCCGTCCGCGTTCTTGGCGATCAGGTCGAGCGGATCCTTCACCGGCTTCGGGCCGAGTTCCTTTTCGTCCCAGAGTTCGCGGTAGAACTTGAAGAACCCTTCTGGGCCGTTCTTGCCGTCCGGTTCGCCGACAAGAAAGGTGACGTTGAAGTGACCGATCACTTTCGCCCCGCGCTTGTGGATCGCGGCGTTGCGGTCCTCGAACCACTTTCCGCACTCCTTCAACCCCTGCACCGGGAAGTGCGCCGGGTAGCCCTTGTACTCTTTGGTGTGGGCGAGGCCGTAGAAGTGCCCGCCGTAAAACCCGATCTGGCACACGTCCGGCTTCGCGTCCTCGACGAACTTGAGGTAGTCGTCGTCACCGTACTCGGCCCAGTGCGCGATGAGGCGCGTGAACTCCACGCGCGGCGGCTTGTTGTCGTCCGCGGCCAGCAGCGACCCGCGAACCAGCATGGCGAGCAACAGCGCGGTGAACAACCCGGTGCGCATGGCGGGCCTCGTGGGGCGGGGAAAGGCACAGGTATTTTGGGCAGAACCTTGCCCACGGTGCCCGTGTCACCACATTGCGGCAATCGAATGCAACTAAAAACAACGATCCGCGAGAGGGCTAGAAGGTAGCGTATTCTGTGTGTAAACTCTTGCGTGATCATCTTTTCGCTGGAGGCGGCTCAAACGTGGAGGTCGGCAGGATGCCTTACCACTGGCCCAAGGATACCGATTTCGCCCTCCTGGAACTCGACGTTCTCGATCGGGATTGCCCCTTCTGCGGGCGTCTGATGCACATCTGTGACCACCGATACCGGCACTT
>VGZJ01000013.1 GCA_016872595.1 Planctomycetota bacterium | reverse complement strand
CGCCCCGTCGTCACACGGTGATGATGAAGAACGTCGCCGGACTCCACAACCGGATGTACGGGTAACGACCACACAGGATCGTCTGGCCGAAGTGCGACTGAACCAACACCTATTGCGCAACGAGTCTACTCTGCGACCGTCCAAACCGTCCAGTTCGTCCACGCTCGCTTCAGGTCCGAGCAGTATCGCAACACCGTCATTAAACTTCCCGGGGGGCGTCCGCAATGAACGGTGTGGCGGAAGGGCCGATTTGTGCCTTTTTCTTGGTCTAGCCCGTGGTCTACCTCGTCGGACGGGAAATGATAAAAAAGCCGAAGGCCCGCCGTAACTTGTTGTCACGGCGGGCCTTCGGGTGAGTTGGGGAACAAGGATTCGAACCTTGACTAAGTGAGTCAGAGTCACTCGTGCTACCGTTACACCATTCCCCAATCGGGTGACTCACTTCGGACACCGCAACTATACCGGCGGTTCGCGCGGGTGACAAGGCCGCGCGCCAGTGCCTTCTCTTCCGCGCCGCGCCGCCTACCCTGAACGCTACCCCGCCGCGAGGTGAATCATGTTCCTCTCCGCCGCGCTCGCGCTGTTCGTCGCGCAGCCCGCCGCGCCCAAAGCCTTCGAGTTCAAAGACGGCGACCGCGTCGTGTGGCTCGGCAGTACGCTCGTCGAGCGCGAGCAGCGATACGGTTACTGGGAAGCGGCGCTGATCGCTGCGAACCCGGACAAGAACATCACGTTCCGCAACCTCGGCTGGAGCGGCGACACCGTTCACGGCGAGGCCCGCGGCCGGTTCGACTTCAACAACCCCGCCGCGTGCTTCAAGCAGATCGTCGAGCCGACCCTCGCGCTCAAGCCCACCGTCATCTTCATCAGCTACGGCACGAACGAGGCCTTCGCCGGTAAAGACGGCCTGCCCAAGTTCGAGAGGGGCATGGAGAAGTTGCTCGGCGCGCTGAAGCCCGCGAACGCGCGGATCGTGCTGTTCTCGCCGATGCGGTTCTTCAAGTCCGCGAGCTTGCCGGATCCGAAGCCGATGAACGAGAAGCTCGCGCTGTACCGCGAATCCATCCGGGAGCTTGCCACGAAGCACGGCCACACCTTCGCCGACCTGTACCAGATTCACCCGGACTTCAGCAACTTCAGCGACAACGGGATGCACCTGAACGAGAAGGGCTACGACCAGACCGCGACCGGCTTCCGGTTCGCGCTGGGCCACGAGGAGGCGCGGCTCTCGACCGAGAAGGTCGAAGCGATCCGCAAGGCCGTCATCGCCAAGAACGAGCAGTTCTTCAACAAGTGGCGGCCCCAGAACGAGACGTACCTGACCGGGTTCCGCAAGCACGAGCAGGGCCGGAACGCGAAGGAGATGGCCGAGTTCGACCCGTTCATTGCGAAGGGCGAAGAAGAAATCGCCAACCTGAGGAAAGAGTTGAAGAAGTAAGAAACCTAACCCCCCGACCCCTTTCCCGAGGAGGGAAGGGGTGGATTCGCGATTGGAGAACCGGACACCAACCCGGCGCGCGGAAAGTTCGGCGCGCGTGCTCCCCCTTCCCTCCTAGGGAAGGGGGCCGGGGGATTAGGTTCTTCGAGCGAAACCAACACGCCACCCAACCACAACACCCCATGCGATACCTCACCCTCGCGCTCCTCGCCCTCTCCCCTTCCCTCGCCGTCGCGCAGCCGAAGGCCACCGTGCCCGACCCGGACCCGGAACTGGAGCGCAAGACGTTCGTCGTCGCGCCCGGCTTCGAGGTGACGCTGTGGGCCGCGGACCCGCTGCTCGCGAAGCCCATTCAGATGAACTGGGACGCGCTGGGGCGGCTGTGGATCGCCAGCAGCGAGCACTACCCGCAGATCAAGCCCGGCGAGAAGGCCAACGACAAGATCATCGTGCTGGAAGACACGAAGGGCGCGGGCAAGGCCGACAAGACGACCGTGTTCGCCGACGGGCTGCTGATCCCCACCGGTCTCGAACCCGGCGACGGCGGCGTATACGTCGCCAACAGCACCGAGCTGGTTCACCTGAGCGCGAGCAAGCCCGGCCAGAAGGCCGACAAGAAGCGCGTGCTGCTCAGCGGCTTCGGCACCGAGGACACGCACCACATCATCCACACGTTCCGCTGGGGGCCGGACTGCCGCCTGTACTTCAACCAGTCCATCTACATTCACAGCCACGTCGAAACGCCAACGGGCGTCAAGCGACTGAACGCCGGCGGCATCTGGCGCTTCAACCCGGACAAGACCGAACTGGACATCTTCGCCCGCGGGTGGGTGAACAGTTGGGGCCACGCCTTCGACAAGTACGGGCAATCGCTGGCGACCGACGGCGCGGGCGGCGAGGGCATCAACCACGTCGTGCCCGGCGGCTACTACCTCACTTCGCAAGGGCCGCACGCCCAGCGCGTGCTGCACGGACTGAACCCCGGCAGTCCCAAGTATTGCGGTCTCGAAGTCATCAGCGGCCGGCACTTCCCGGACGACTGGCAGGGCGACCTCATCACCAACGACTTCCGCGGTCACCGCGTCTGCCGCTTCAAACTGAAGGACGACGGCAGCACGTTCGCCAGCCGCGAAATGACGGAGGTGATTAAGAGCAACCACCCGGCGTTCCGACCCATCGACGTGAAGATGGGGCCGGACGGCGCGCTGTACATCGCCGACTGGTACAACCCGATCATCCAGCACGGGGAGGTGGACTTCCGCGACCCGCGCCGCGATAAGACCCACGGCCGTATCTGGCGCGTGACCGCGAAGGGCCGCGACCTCGTCAAGCCGCCGAAGTTGGTCGATGCAACCGTCCCGGAACTGCTTGACGCGCTGAAGGCACCCGAGCAGTGGACGCGCCAGATGGCGAAACGCGTGCTGAAGGAACGCGGCGCGGAGAAGGTGTTGCCGGCGCTGAAAATCTGGTTACAGGGCGAGCGCACCGAGGCCGAGCAACTCGAAGGGGCGTGGGTACTCGCGGGCCTCGGCGCGGACGGGAGCGACGTACTCGCCACCGAACTACTTCGAGCGAAAGCACCGGAAGTGCGTGCCGCCGCGATCCGGCTCAAGAGCCAGAATCCACAAGGTTTCGCGCTGCCGACGATGCTCTGGAACCTGACCACCGACGCGAACCCGCGCGTCCGCCTCGAAGCGGTTCGTGCGTCGATCACGTGGCGCGATCCGGCTTCGGTGGCCCAAGCACTCGGCGCGCTCGACAAGCAAATGGACCGCACGCTCGATTACGCGCTCTGGCTGACGGTGCGCGAACTCGAACCGTACTGGCTCCCGGAGTTCCAGGCGGGCAAGCTCACGTTCGGCGGCGACGCCAAGAAACTGGCGTTCGCGCTCAACGCCATCGGCAACAAGGAAACCGCGAAGCCGGTGTACGCGCTCATTCAGGGCGGCAAGCTGCCGAAGGAGAACCTGATCGGCATGTGGCTGCTGCTCGCGCAGGTCGGCGATTCCGATCACATCGGCAAGTTGCTGACGTTCGCACGCACCGACAAGGCGCTGACCGAACCGGAGCGCGCGCGGCTCCTCGTCGGCCTCGAAACCGCGGTGCGCGTGCGCGTCATCTTCCCACCAGAGAAGTTCGACCCGAAGGCGCTCGAAGAGTTCATGGCTTCGGACAACGACGCGGCCCGGCGCGCGGCGATCCGGCTCGCCGGGTTCTGGCGCGTCGAAGCTCTTCGCGCGAAGATCGAGGCCGTCGCAGTGCCGGAGAAGGCCACGCCCGTCGAGGACCGGCTCGCGGCCTTCGACGCCCTTATTTCGATGGCCGGCCGCTCGAAGGAGTTCGTGCAGCACGCCTGCGGCGCGAACCAGCCGGAAGCCACGCGCCGGCTCGCGCTCGCCACTCTCGCGGCGATGGACACCCCCGTTGCTGCGAAGGAGGCCGCGAAGTACTTGCCCACCGCAAAGGCCGACGAGGGCCTCGCCGACCTGTTCACCGCGTTCGTGACCCGCAAGTACGGCAATGTCAGCCTGTCGGAGGCGCTCGCCGGCACCAAGCTCCCCAAAGACGTGGCGAAGATCGGACTGCAAGCGATTCGCGCGTCGGGCCAACCGGCGAACGAGTTGGCCGCGGCGCTCGCGAAGGCCGGCGACCTCGGCGCGCCGCCCAAGCCGCCCACCGCGGACGAGGTGAAGGCGCTGGCGACCGACGCGATGAAGACCGGCAACGCGGCCCGCGGCGAACTGGTGTACCGCCGCAAGGAGCTTCAGTGCATCGCGTGCCACGCCTACGCCGGGGCCGGCGGGCGCGTCGGCCCGGACATGACCGGCATCGGCGCGAGCGCCCAGCCCGACTACCTCGTCGATTCGCTCCTGCTCCCGCACAAGCAGATCAAGGAAGGGTTCGACGTGACCCGCGTCGTGACCGCGAGCGAGCGCGTCGTGCAGGGCATCAAGGTCAGCGAGGCGAACGGGATGATCACGCTCCGCACGGCCGAGGACAAGGACGTGATCCTGCGCACGACGGAACTGGCCGAACGGAGCAAGTCTACCAAGTCGCTGATGCCCGAAGGGTTGACCGAGTCGCTGACGAAGCAGGAGTTCGCGGACCTCGTCAAGTTCCTGAGCGAGCTGGGTAAGGTCGGTGGCGACTACGCGCCGAGCAAGGCCCGGCTGGTGCGCCGGTGGGAGGTGATCGACCCGACGCCGGCGAACCTGAACCTGTTCCGCCGCACGCGGGTGAGCGCCGCGGCCGAGGCCGACAACCCGTTCGCGTGGAGTTCCGCTTACGGCAAGGTCGGCGGCGACCTGCCGCTCGCGGACCTGCCCAAGTTCACCGTGTGGAACGACACCGCGGCGCAGAGCGTGTTGCGGTTCCAACTCGATGTGACCACCGCGGGCGCGGCGAAGCTCAAGTTCAACGCGGTCGCCGGGCTGACCGTGTACGTCGGCAACACGCCGGTGGAGGTGAAGCCGGAAACGGTCCTCGACCTGAAGACCGGCGTGCAAACGGTCACGGTCCTCATCGACCGCACGAAGCGCACCGACGACGTGCGCGTCGAACTGGACGACGTCGACAAGTCGCCCGCGCGGGTGGCCGTATTGGGCGGGAAGTAGCTTCCATTCCGAGTTAGCCGCGAGCCGCAGGCGAGCGCGAACGGGCGCGCTCGCCCGCGACTCGCGGCTAACTGTTGGGTGATCGACAATGCCCCTGTCCCTCTTCGCCATGCACATCTCCGACGGCGCGCTCGCCACGCCGTGGTGGGCGTGCGGGTTCGCGGGCGCGGCAGTTCTCTTACTCATCGCCGCGTGGCGCGTGCGCGAACAGGAGGTCCCGCGCATCGGCGTGCTGTCGGCGGCGTTCTTCGTCGCGGCCGGGGTTCACGTCCCGCTCGTGGTGGTCCCGGCCACCGTCCACCTGATCCTGAACGGGCTGATGGGCGTGGTGCTGGGCCGGCGCGCCCCGCTCGCCATCGCCATCGGCCTCACGCTGCAATACTACCTGCTCCAACACGGCGGGCAGACGACCATCGGCATCAACACCTGCACGGTGGCGCTGCCCGCGGTCGCGGCCGGAATGCTGTACCCGGTGCTGCTGCGACTCGGCGTGAGCGCGTTCGCGCGCGGCGTGATCCTCGGCGGCGGGGCCGTGGCCGCGACCGCGCTCCTCGATTTCTTCGTGCTGCTCTGGGGCGGTAAAGAGGACTGGGACCGCCTCGCGCAAGTGCTGCTGCTCGCGCACGTGCCCGTCGTCATCGTCGAAGCGCTCATGCTCGGCGTGCTGGTGCGCTACTTGGAAAAGGTCAAGCCGGAACTTCTGGGCGCGCGGGGGCGTAGGGCCGCCAATGAGAAGGCGATGGCCGCGGTACCGCCCTTGTAGGTCGTGCTCACCGCCCACCGGCGGGGCGCGTGTGCCACTTGTCGGCGTCGGTCGCGGGCGGCTTCGCGTCGCCGAAGTGCGGGTAGTTCGGCATCGCGCGGAACGGCAGCGGACCCACTTCCGCGCCGGTCACGGTCGTGACGCTCTTGTCCTTGCAGTAGCCGTGCGAGCGCAGCACGAACGAGCGCGACCAGCCGGCCGGCAGCGGCGGGAGCTTGGTCGCGTCGAAGCGTACCGTGATCTCGTCGCCGGGGCCGCACAGCACGAAGCGGTCGTCCGCGGCGCGCAGCAGATCGGTCACGTCGCCCAGTCGCGTCAGGTTGCCCTTCCACTTCGTGATCGCGACGGCCTCGGTCTTCGAGTCGTCGTACGCCACAGGCGGGCGGCCGTTGGGGTACACCTCTTGCATGAACCCGCGGGCCGCGAGGTCGGCGCGGCTCACGTCCAGCGTCGTGACCTTGCCGACTTGCTCGGCGTCTTCGGCCTTCGCCAAGTACACCTGATCCCAGAACACTTGCATGTTGGTGGAGATGCGGAGCGTGCCGCCGCGGAAGTCGGCGGGCAGTTCGCGCGTCATCACCCGCGGCAGCCCGGCGGGGAAGCCGAGGTCGCACACCGGCACCCACTTCCCGCTCACCGGGTCGAGGCGCTCCAGCGCCGGCGGCTTGAGCGCGACGCCGGCGCGGGTCGCGGCGAACATCGACTCCGGGTACGGGTACTCGGTCCAGCCCGCTAACACCAGATACCACTTGCCGCCGGCCGCGACTTCGGGGAACTCCATCGTGAGCGAATGATCCTCGGCGTAGCCAAGCCACGAGCGACACGCGAACGTGTCCGCGGCGCGGCGGTCGCGGTCGAGCACTAGTTTCGTCACGTCCGCGCCCTTGTGGTCGGTCGCGCGCTTCGGTAGGTGGCGCGTGCGAAACGCCAAGAGCTTCTGCGACGCGCTCGGCAGCGCGAAGACGAACCGCTCGTCGGGGAAGACGTGCGCGTCGGCCGGGTGGTCGATCACATCGAGCCGCAGGTGGTCGAGGTACAGCACCTCGTCCATCGGCTCCGCGATCTTCATGAGGAACTGCCCGTTCTTCGGTACGAGCAATCCCGGTTCGATCTTCACACTCTCCTCGCCGCGCGGCGGGCGGACCGACCCGTCGGGGCCGGACTCGCCCAGCGCGCCGCCGCCGAGGAAGTCGGTGACGAAGACGAACTTCTCGCCGTCCCACACCATCAGCACCGGGCACGACGTTTCCTTGCGGTTCAGTTCGATCACCTTGACCACACCGCGGGCCGCCACGTCGAGTTCCGCCTGAAGCACGAGATCGGGCCACTTGAAGCGGACCACGTCGGCGCGGTCGCGCTTGCCGATACCGAGCGCGGTGGGCACGAGCGACTGACCGAGGCCGGCGCACGCGGTGGTGCGCTCGGCCGCGGTCCAGTGCGTGCCGGCCTGCGCGACGATCCACGTGCCGATGCCGTCGGTGTTCGTGCGCTGGATGTTGGGCTGCATGTCGCGCTTGCCGCGCGGGTCGATGAGGACGGCGCTGTTGCCGTTGCCCTGATTGCGGTGGAACTGGAGGCCGGCGTCTGTCAGCGTCAGCAGGTCCGGCGCGCCGTCCCCGTCGAGATCGGCCACCGCGAGCGCGTGCGCGGTCGCGTCGCCGAACGCGGTATTCACCAGCGCGAGCCGGCCGTCGCCCTGATTGTGCAGCAGCACCGCTTTGCCGTCCGCGGTCAGGCCGACCACGTCGGTCCAACCGTCCATGTCGATGTCCGCGGCCACGGCCTGCCGCAGCGCGGGGCTGTTGGTGTCGCCCGGCACGAAGTCGCTCGCGCCCTTAGAAAGCAAGTAGATCGGCGCGCCGTCGGCACGAAGTAACAACAGGTCGGAGCGCTCGTCGTGGTTGGTGTCGAGCACGAGACCGCCGTTCCACTTGTGTGCGCTCTTTGTGGCCCACGCCGGCGCGCGGGCCTTGAACCGCATGAGGCGGTCGTCGTCGATCACCACGGGGTCGCGGCCGTCCGGCAGCAGCAGCAGGTCGATGTCGCGGTCGGAGTCGAGGTCGCCGGCGACGAGCGCGACGGTGGGCTTCGCGGGCGCGCCGAGTTTGTCGAACGGCTTGAACGCGGTCGTCAGGCCGGGCGCGGGTTCGTTCGCCTTCTTGGGCGGCGCGATCCCGACGTTCTCGAACACCAGCGTGCCGCCGGCGGGGGTGTCGAACGCCAGTTTCCCCTCGCGCGGGGCCGCGTCGAACGCGGTCGTCGTGCCGTCGGCGTACTTGCAGATGATGAGGTCGAGGTCGCCGTCTTGGTCGAGGTCGATCCACCCGCACGCGAGGCACACGCCCTTTTCCTTGTCCAGCCCGACCGCGGCCGACACGTTCTCGAACCGCGTGCCGTCCTTGTTGCGGAACAGGTGCTGTTCGCCCGCCCCGGTGATGACGAGGTCGGGCTTGCCGTCGTTGTCGTAGTCGGCCGCAGCCGCGCCGAGGCTGGGCCGCGGGGTGTCGAGTCCGGCCACCTTCGTCACGTCCTCGAAGTTGCCGCCGCCGTCGTTGCGGAGCAACAGGTCGCGGACCTTACCGCCTTCGACGACGGCCGAAGCGACGAACACGTCGGGCTTGTCGTCGCCGTTGAAGTCGAACAGCACAATTGTCGCGCCGAAGCGCTCGCGCGCCGCGCGCTGGGTCGCGCTCAGGTCGGCGGCGGTGGCCCACTTCGCGCCGGCCGCGAGCGTCACCTTCCCGCCGGGCGGGGCGAACAGCGGCAGCGGGCCGACCGCGGGCTTGTCGGTGCGCGAGAGGTCGCGGCCGATCACGTCCGCGTACCTGCCCATCTCGCCGTACTTGATGCCCGACTCGGTGTAGCGGTCGGCTTTGCGCAGTGCTTCGAGGTCGTCGAGCAGTTGCTTCTGCCGCGCCGGGTCGGTCTCGCGCACGATCATCGACAGTCGGTAGCGGGCCTCGTTCAGGTACGGGTCGAGCTTGAGCGCCTTCTCGTAGCAGTCGCGGGCGGCAGCGGAATACTCGCTGTCGGGGTGCGTAGAGCCGACGCGCAGCCACGTGTGCGCGTCGTTGGGGTCGAGCGTGTTGACCGCGGCGAAGTGCTTGTACGCCTCGGGCTTGTCTCCGAAGTAATCGGCCAGAATGCCGAGGCAGTAGTGGGCGTGCTTGTTGTCCGGGTCGGCCTTGAGCACGTCGCGGAACACGGCCTTGGCTTCCTCGATGTGCTGCGTCTGCGTCTTGTTGCCGGCCGGCTGCTGGTTGAACATCGCGATGCCGAGGTTTATGCGCGCCGGTGCCCAGTCCGGGGCGAGCCGCACGGCCTCCGCGAACTCCTTCTGCGCGTCGGCGTATCGGAACCGCTCCATCAGCCCGACGCCGCGCACGTTGCGTTGGAGCGCCGCGTCGAGGTCCTGCTTCGGCGGCGGCTCCGGCTTCTTCCGGAACCACGCGAAGTACGCGCCGACCCCGGCACCGCCGAGGAGCAGCAGTACCAGCAGCAGCGGGAGCAGCGACCGCTTTCGCGGCGCGGGCGACGGAGCGGGCGGCGGCGGGGGAGAAATGGACATGGTGTTCGACTCGCGATTGGCGCACAGGGCGGAAGCCCTGTGCTACGGAAGCCGGCCCCTCCGGGGCGAAGAGTAAGCCGGTGTCGTCTGGATTTCGCCCGGTTGGGCGGTCGTTCGTAGCCCTGTGCTCGCGGAGGGCGCGGCGTCACTTCGCCTTGCCTTGCTCCAGAATATGCGCGCCGGCGGCGAGGTTCGTCCACGTCTCGGTGCCGCCGTCTTTGCCGGGCCAGCGTACCGTCACTTTGTCGGCCCTCGTCGCGGTACCGATACCGACCGTGAGCACCAGCTCGGGTTGGCTCAGGTAGCCGCGCGCGCCTGCGACGTGGCGCACGTAGGTTTTGCCACCGGCTTCCACCGTGACGACGGCCCCGATCGCGCTGCGGTTCGATTTCGTGCCGTCGCCGCGCAGGTCGAGTCGCACGGACTTGTTCGTGTTGGGCGCGTCGTTGCGCAGGACGCGCGCCGGGCCGCCGTTGGCGACGAGGATCAGGTCGAGGTCGCCGTCGCCGTCGAGGTCGGCGTAGGTGCAGCCGCGGCCCACCATCGGCGCGAACAGGTCTTTGCCGCCGTGCTCGGCCGTGACCGGCTCGAAGAAGCACTGGTCGTCGCCGGTGTTCCAGTACAGGTGAACCGGCTGTGCGTGGGTCTGGCTGGCTTGAATCGTCGCCACGTCCGGTTCGATGTGGCCGTTGCTCACGAGCAGGTCGAGCCGGCCGTCGTTGTCGTAGTCGAAGAAGAAGGTGCCGAACTTGAGCGGGGCGCGGCTGGGGGCCGACAGGCCGGCCACCGCGGTCGAGTCCGAGAACAGCAGTTTGCCGGGCGTCTTCTCGAAGAACGTCAGCGGCTCGTTGGCGAAGTTGGCGACGACGGCGGCGAACCGGCCCGGCGCGAACTCGCCCCAGTCGATGCCCATGCCGGCGCGCGGCGCGCCACTGTCCGCGTAGGCCGCGCCGATGGGCAACCCCTTCTCCTCGAAGCGGCGCGTGCCGTTCGGACCGGGCACGTTGTGGAAGAAGAAGTTCCGCACCGTGTCGTTGGCGACGTACAGGTCGGGCCAGCCGTCGCCGTCCGCGTCGCACACCAGCACGCCGAGCGACTTGCCCACGGGCCGGACCTGCGCCCCGGCCGCGGTGCCCTCTTTCTCTTCGACGAGGATGCCGGTGTCCTTCGTCACGTCCACGAACTTACCGCCGCCGGCGTTGCGGTACAGCGTACACTGCGCGCCTTGGAAGTCCTTGGGCTGCACGAAGGCCCGCTTGCCGCCTTCGAGGGTCGCGTTGATGGACTTGTCGATGGCCGGCGACCATGTGAGGTAGTGGCACACGAACAGGTCGAGCTTACCGTCTCCGTCGTAGTCGAGGAACGTGGCCGACGCGCCGAACGGGATCGGCGGCGCGTGCTTGAGAAACTCGTCGCGCTTCACATTCGGCAAGTCGGTCATCCCGGCGACGCCTGCGGCTTCGGCCACATCAACGAACCACTTGCCGTCCCTGTTGTGGAAGAGTCGGTGTTTGCCGACGCACGAGATGAAGATGTCCGGGCGTCCGTCGTTGTCGTAATCGCCCACCGCGACGCCCATGCCGTAGCAGTCCACGCTACCCAAACCCACTGCACCCGTAACATCCTCGAACTTCATGCCACCGAGGTTCTTGTACAGCTTCAGCGAATTGGGCCAGGCGGTGGGGATGTCGGGGCCGACGGGCCATGTGATTCCGCCGACGAAGAGGATGTCGGGTTTGCCGTCGCCGTCGTAGTCGAAGACAGCCACCCCGCCGCCCATCGTCTCGGGCAGCAGTTTCTCGTTGGAGTCGCCGTTGTTGTGGTGGAACTTCACGCCGCTAGCCGCGGTCACGTCGGTGAAGGTGATCGCGGGCACGTCGCGCTTCTGGCGCTCGTGCGGCTTGTGCGTATCGAGCGGCGCGACCTCGGGCGGCGGCTTCTTCAGCCACTTGAACCCGAAGTACCCGCCGACCGCGAGGCCCGCGACCGCGACCGCGGCGACGACGAGATGGAGAGGTCGGGGCATAGGTAGCTTTCAGTGTAGGCATCACGCTCCGCGTGATGCCCCGGCGTGTTGACGGTCACTCAGGGGGCGTCGCCACTTGCGAACTGCGGTCGCCCCACGCGCATCGCGCGGGGCGTGACGCCTACATTACTTCGGCAGTTCGCCGGTCTTGAGGATCGAGTCGCGGTGCGCGGCGGTCGTGGGGTAGACCACACGGTCGCGGGCGGCGTAGTTGGCCGCGGGGTTCTTGGCGCGGTAGGCCGCGGTCGCTTTCGGCCGGGCGCTCTCGTCCGGCTTGTACGTCGTGTGCGACTCACGATGGTACTTCGCCAGCGCGCCGGCCAGAGCCGCCTTCACCTCGGCACTGGTCTCGGCGTGGTACGCGGCGCGCAGCTTGGCGAGTACGTCGCGCATCGTCGCCAGCCGCGGTTGGGCGAGGAGGGGCAGCGCCGCGGCGACCTGCGCGCTCGATTCGATCCGGTTCTGCGCCGGGCGCTTCGGGTCGGCCGCGATGCCGGCGTGGTTCAGTACCCAGTCGGGCGACACGTCGGTCGGGTTCACCGCTTGCAGCGGGTTCGTGGCGAGTTCGGCGTAGGCCAGTGCGAGCAGATCGTGCGCGGCCACGTCCTCGGCGTCGAGTTCGAGCACCCGCTCCGCGGCCTTGACCGCACGGAGGACGAACGCGCGCCGGGCGTCGGTACCGGCCGGTTCGAACTGCCGGCGGTTGAACAGCCGGGCCGCGAGCGCGTTCCACACGACGTAATCTTTCGTGAAATCGAACCCGCGCTCGCGCGGCTGGGTGGCCGGGTCGAGCAGCTTTTCGAGGTCCGCGATCACGGCGTCGATGTGCTCCTTGCGGGTCGCGGTCGCGGTGTTCACCTGCGCGGTGAACCACGCGCGGCTCCACGCCGGCGCGGGCGGGTCGCACTTCCCGGCCGCGTCCAGTTGCTTCGCGGCCTCGTCCACACGGCCCTCGTCGATATAGACGCGCCCGAGATTCAGGTGCCCGTGCGACACGGCCGCCTTGTCGCCGAGGGTGAGCAACTTCTGGAACGCGGCTTCCGCCTGCTTGTAGTGGCCGCGCTTGCCGCCGCCTTCGAGGTAGCAGCCGATGCCGTAGTCGTTCCACCGCTGCCACAACGGTTTGATGGGCGACGCCTGCGGCGGCACCGCGGCGCCACCCGCGACCGGCAGCGTCACCGTGTCCGTCGCCATGTCCACGATGGGCAACCTCGGCGGCTCCTTCCCGCCGTGAACGAGCTTCATGTACTCGTAATCGAACTTGCGGTACCGCACGCGCGCCGTCAGTTCGATTGGCGCGGTAAGCGTCGCGGGCACGTCGATGCGGTAGTGCATCACGGCCGCCGCCCCGGGGCCGATCTGCTTGTCGTACAGCGGCGTGTAGATGTCTTGCGGGTTCCGCCGGTTGATGCGGTTCCCCTCGCGGTCCAGCATGTGGACGTTGATGAAGTGCGCCCAGCGGTCCACCTCGCCGCTCTCGTCGGGCTTCGCGACCGCGCCGTTGCGCGCGATCTCGACGCCGCCCGCGGTCGCGCGGAAGTCCACCCAGATTTCGTTGGAATCGACCGTGCCCTGCGAGAAGTGGTGCCCGAGGCCGAGCGTGCGGACCACGACCTCGACGACGTACGTCTTGCCCGGTTGCAGCGCCGGCAGTTCGGGGCGCAGTTGCACGAGACCCGCGGTGTCGAGCGTGCCCGGTTTCAGCCCGAAGATGTCGATACGCACCTTCTTGTCGCTGCCGTCGGCCGCGGTGCCCTTCAGGAAGTCCGTGTGCATGTCCACGGTCTTCTGGAACTCTTGGGCGTGCTGCGAGAACTTCGGGTCGGTCTTGAGCAGTTCGAACAAACCGGTGTTCGCGCCGGGAAACCGGTGGTTGTGGACCGTGCGCTTGCCGCTGTTGTCGAAGTCCTTCGCGCCGAAATCGTTACTCGGCTTCAGCGGCATGTGGCACTCGGCGCAGTTGTGCTTGGCCTGCGCGGGGTAGTAGAAGCTGCGCGTGCCGTGCCCGGACACGCCGCTGAGCAGGTACGAATCGTAGTGGTTCTGGCCGCGGAGGAACTCTTTGTAGTCGTTAAGTTCCACCGGCAGCGACACCTTGTGACACGTCGCGCAGAACTCCGCGGTCTTGTGGAACGGCTTCAAGAAGGTCTGCTTGTGGAAGTCCGGCTTGGCCTTCACGAGTTGCTGGTTGATCCACTGCAGCCCCTTGTTCTCGCTGCGGGCGAACGGGTAGTGCGCCGGCTCTTCGAGGGTGTACGCGCCGTTGCCGAAAGTGCCGTTCACGTGCGTCATCGCGTGGCACACGGTACAGGTAATGCCGGCGTGCGCGGTCTTGTGGTTCACATCGTCGAAGTTCGGGTCGTCGAACGCGCCGCTCAGGAACGGCACCGGGTCGTGGCACCCGGCGCACCAGCGCGACGACTTCACGCTGCCGGCTTTGTCCATGCCGTGCTTGCGGGTCTCGCGGACACTGAACAGGTACGCCGGGTTGTTGAACGAGCTGAACTTGTGGGCGCTGTGGAAGTGGTCGTTGGCCACGTCTTGGTGGCACTTGGCGCAGTAGGCGTCCATCATCATCACGTCGGCGTTGATGAACTTGCCGTCGGCGGTACGGGTCATCGACGGCTCGAAGTACTTCGCGCCCTCCTTCGGCCCTTCGCGGAACCACTTCTGCGGGTCTTGGGCGTGCATCGCCACCATGCCGACAGTGAAGACGCCGACGCCCGCGCCCCACACCTTCGCCAGCCGCCACTTGATCCGCGGCCCGGCCCGGCGGTGCGCAATGTACGCCCACACCGCGCCTACGGGCAACACGATGTGCAGCCAGTACACGACCGCACGGCCGATGGAGCCGGTCGGTAACTGCGGCAGGCCGTCGAGTTGCACGAGCGCGAACCCGGACAGGCACACCAGCAGACCCGCGAAGAACAGGATGATGCCGAGCCGCACCGCCACGCGGTTGGGGCGGTTGCGGGAAGTGGCCCAGTGGTACGCGCCGAACGCGACGAACGGCACCGTGCCCAGCACGCCCAGCGCGATGTGCGCGAGGAACACCCACAGCGCGAACGGCGTCGTGTAGCTCACGGGCGACTGGGCGTAGTTCAGCAGCGAGACCGCGCCGAGGTACACGCCGGTCGCGCCGAGGAACGCGAACAGCGCGAACACGATCAGCAGCAGCACGCGCAGCCTCGGCCCGATGGCGGGCACGTACGGCACGAACGGCCGCGCCGGGCGCGGCACCACGCGAACGGCCTCCGGCGCGGGAGCGGTCGGCGCGAGCGGTTCGGTCGGTTCCATCGGGTACTCGTCAATGGACGACAGGAGAGAGATAAGTAAGGATACTCGACGGGCGCGGGACCAGACACCTCGTTTGGCCGCGCCTTTGAAAGGGAACCCGTCGCCATGCTTCGCTACCTCGCCGCCGCGTGCCAAACGGACTTCGCGAACCCCGCCGACCGCGGCGCGATCCCCGACCGCGTCGGGCACATGCTCGGCATGATCGACCGCGCCGTGATCGGGTACCGGCCGTTCGGCGACGTGAAACTGGTCGTGTTCCCCGAGTTCGCGCACGCCGCGCCCATCTACGAGACCGTCGAGGAACTGCGCGACAAGCTCGCGGTGCAAATCCCCAACGAGCACACGCACCGCTACCACATCAAG
This sequence comes from Planctomycetota bacterium, assembly GCA_016872595.1. GTDB lineage: Bacteria > Planctomycetota > Planctomycetia > Gemmatales > Gemmataceae > Gemmata. The sequence goes on along the minus strand of VGZJ01000013.1, from coordinate 30,026 downwards.
GCCCGCGACCTCGGCGTCTACATCCAAACGGGCAGCTTCCTAGAGGTGGATACGAAGTACCCCGGCTGCGTGTTCAACACGACCTGTCTGATCGGCCCGGACGGGCTGCTGACCAAGTACCGCAAAGTTCACCCGTGGCTCCCGTGGGAGGTTCACGCCAGCCCGCACGACATCCCCAGCTACGACGAGAACCCGTTCCCGGTGGCCGACACCGAGATCGGCAAACTCGGGTGCGCCATCTGCTACGACTGGCTCTTTCCCGAAGCGATTCGCGAACTCGCGCTCCAAGGCGCGGAGGTGCTGATTCGCGTCTCGGCGTACATGGACCCGTGGGGCGCGACCCCGCCGATGGACTGGTGGACCGTGGTGAACCGCTGCCGCGCGTTGGAGAACGTTGCCTGCGTGGTCGCGGCGAACCAAGGCGCGAGCGCGGCGCACTACCCGCCGTTCTCGTGGCCCGGCGGGAGCATGATCGTGGATCACGACGGGCGCGTTCTGTCGCAGGCCGACCCCGGCCCCGGCGAGAAGATCGTGGTAGGGCCGGTGGACGTGGCCGCGGTGCGGGCCGAGCGCGCCCGGCGCACCGGGCACCACATGCTGGCCCACCGGCGCGTGGAGGCGTACCGGACTGCGCCGAAGCCGGCTTACCCAACGGGTTGCGCGGCCGCCGGGCCGATCACAATTGCCGGGAACGAGGAGCGCACCACGCGTGCGAAGGGGTAACCCGTGCGAAGCCGCGAGCGGCTTCAGGGCAGTTTCTTCGCTACCTTCTCCCCCTCGCGCAGTTCCCAGTACGCGCCCGCCTCGATGCCGTCCCAGCTCTGCGTTACGCCCCACGACCACCGAACCGTCACGCGCTTGACCTTACCGACGCCGCCCAGCCCGGTCAGCACGCGGGGGTCGCTGGCGCTCAGGTAACTGCCGCCGCCCTTCACGAATCGCGTGAGCGTGCGCGCCGCGCCCTCGATCGTGACCGTGGAGCCGATGATGTCGCGGTGAGCCGTGCCGATCAGTTTCAGACCGAGCCACGGCTGCCCGCCACGGTCCGGCACGTTCCGTAGGACCGCGACCGGACCGTTGCTCTGCGTGGTCACGAGGTCCGGGCGGCCGTCGTTGTCGAGGTCGCCGACGGCCAGTCCGCGCCCGAGCGCGGCCACCTTGAAGTACGGGCCACCGCGGTTCGACACGTCCTTGAACGAGCGACCGTCGTCGCCCGGCACGTTGTGGAACAGCACGGGCAGTTGCTTCGCGGAACTGGACGCCGGGTGCCGGAGCACGTGCCCGTGAACGACGGCGAGGTCTTCCCAGCCGTCGCCGTCGAGGTCGGCGAACGCGGTGCCGAACCCGACGCGGGACAGCCCGATGCTGCCGATCCCGACTTTGCGGGAGCGGAAATCGAACCGCCCATCGCCGAGGTTGTGGTACAGCGCGTGGAGTTCGCCCTGAAAGTTCGTGACCCAGATCGACGCGCGCCCGGTGCCGTTGTAGTCGGCCGCGTCGGTGCCCATGCTGCCGTTGTACCGGCCGCTCTCGTCCACCGCGACGCCCGCGCCCAACCCCTTCTCTTCGAGTTTGCCGTCGCGGTTGAAGAACAGGAAGTTGTTGGTCGCGTCGTTGGCGACGTACACGTCCGGCTTGCCGTCGCCGTTCACGTCCACGGTGACCACACCCAGCCCGCAACCGTCGGGCTTGAAGGCGTGGTCCGCGGACACGTCGCGGAACGCGGTGCCCTTGTCGTTCTTGAACAGCGCGTGAACCTGTGGCTTGAACTTCTGCGGCGGGCACACGTCGCGCGGGACGCCGCCCGTTTGCGCCTTGCAGTTCGGGTTGTTGGCGAACGACCAGTCGCAGTACCGGCACACGTACAGGTCGGGGAACCCGTCGCCGTCGAGGTCGCCCCACGCGGCCCCGGTACACCAACCGGTCGCGCGCAGGCCGAGTTTCGCGCCGACCGCGACGAACTTGCGCCCGCCCTTCCCGTCCGGCTCGTTGTGGAACATTTCGACGCGGTCGAACCCGGTCACGACGAGGTCGGGCCAGCCGTCGCGGTCGTAATCGGCGACGGCCGCGCCGTGCGTGTACCACCAGTCGAACGGCTCCAGCCCGACCGTCGCGGTCACGTCCTCGAACTTCATGTTTCCGGTGTTGCGGAACAGCTTGGACGGGTGCCCGGCAAGCTTGTCCGGGCCGCCGAAGTACCCGCCGCCCACGACGAACACGTCGAGCTTGCCGTCGCCGTCGAAGTCGAGCAGCGCGACGCCGGAGCCCAGCGATTCGAGGATCGTGTAGCGGTCGGCCTCTTCGCCGGTGCGCGTGGTGGCCCGCACGCCGCTCGCCTCGGTCACGTCGTCGAACCAGGCCGGGCCGGTGTACGGAGGCGCGGCGGGGTCCGGCGGCGGCGCGGGTTCCGGCGTCTTCTCGGTGGGCGCGGGGCGCGAGCACGCGAACGCGCCGGCGACAAGTGCGGCGGCCAGACCGAACCGGCGGAGCGGGGCGCGCATGGGGTTCTCAAGTGTAGGCAACTCGCTCCGCGAGTTGCCATTTCTTCGGGGTTGGGCGTGTTTGGAAGTGGCAACTCGCGGAGCGAGTTGCCTACTCTTACTTCTTCGGCGGCGTGCGGAGCGCGGCCTCGATCTCGTCGAACCGCGCGCGGTACTTCGCGGCCTCGGCGGGCTTCCCGGCCAGTTGCATGCACCGGGCCAGCGCGAGGTTCGTCTCACCGATGTTCGGCACGCGCGCGTGGGCCTTCTTCAGCAGTACTTCGGCCGCCGTCGGGTTCCCCGCGTCCAGTTCGAGGTGGCTGAGTTCGATCAGCGCCGACAGGTCGTTGGGGTCGCGGGTCAGCATCGCGTCGAGCAGCCGGCGGGCGTCGGCGGCGCGGCCCACGCTCCGGCACGCGGTCGCCAGCGCGAACCGCACGGCCGTGTCGGTCGGGCGCGCCTGCAGGAGCTGCTCGAAATGGGCGATGGCGGCGTCCGGGTCCGACTGGGCGACCGCCTGCGCCAGTTGGTAGCGGGCCTCGTAGTGGTCGGGGTCGCGGGCCAGTGCCTCGCGCAGCGCGGCGACCCCACTCGGGTGCTTGTTCAGCGCGAAGTCGAGCCGCGCGCGCCAGAGCCGGCCCTGCACTTGATCGGCCGTGCCGGGGCGCGCGCCGAGCCACAGGTCGACGGCGCGGGTCAGGTCCGGGGCCGCGGCCTCAACCGCCGCGAGCGCGGCCTCCTCGGTCGCCGGGTCCGCGCGGCCCGCGCCCAGCGGCGCGACCACGCGGAACTTCCCCTCGATGAACGCCTCGGCCGCGAGCGCAGCGTCGGGCGCGCCGGGTTTCGCCACAACCTCCGCGAACACCCGTGCCAGTTCCGGACCGCTGCCCGTTTGCGCGCGCAAGAGCCGCACCTCGCGCTCCAGTTCCGGCGTGGAACCGAACCGTTGTTCGTACTCGGCGTGCAGCAACCGCGCGCGGTTGAAATCGTTGGCGCGGCGGGCCGTTTGTGCGAGGAGCAGGGCCGCGGCCTTGTCGGTCGGATTCTTCTCCAACCGCGCCGCGAGCAGGTTCACGGCGGTCTGGAACTCGCGCCGGTCGAGCGCGGCGCGGGCCTCGCGCAGCGGGTCCGGCTTCCACCGCTCCCACGCCCCCCACGCCGCCGCGCCGACCAGCAGCACGAGCGCAGCGTAAACGGCGCGGCGGCGCGTCCAGAACCCCGCGCGCGGCGCGCGCGCCACGGGCGCGGCGGGCGGAACAGATTTGGCGCGGCGACTGCGCATTACTTCTTCTCGCCACGAAGTTCCAGAACAGCGTGCCCGAACGCCCGGCCGATCTTGCACATGGTCTTCGCACTACCCAGATAGTGGAACGGGAAGTCGCTGCCCACCTTGTTCCACTCGTCGATGTTCTCGCGCCACCCCTTCTTGAACACCGCCTCGGCTTCCAAGTCCCAAAAGGCGTCGGTCTTTACGAGTGCCACGTTCCCGTTGAACTCGCTCAGATCCGCCACCGCGGCCTGCGCGTCCTTGAACTTCTTCACGCCGCCGGCCGCCTTCTCGCCGTCCACGCCCATTTGCCCGACCACGAACGGCAACTTCGGCGACTTGAAGTCCGTCCGCACGTCGCGGATGAAGTGCGCGAGGTTCACGGTGTACTCTGCGGTTGCGTCGGCCGAGATCATGTCGTTCCAGCCCTGAAACCAGATGAACCCGGCCAGTTCGTAGCCCTGATCCTTGTAATCGGGGAAGTGCTTCTTGATGTCCGCGAGCGTGCCGTTGACCTCCGCGAGCATGTCACGGTACGCCGCGCCGAACGGCTTCTTCACGTCGTCGAGCGTGCTGTTCTCCTTCCCCTTCTGCTTCTTCAAGTTCGTGAGCATCTGCTCCAGTACCTTTTCATCGGGCAGCTTCGCGCTCGGCGAACGGAAGTCGCGGTACAGGCTGCGCCCGCCCCACGCGGTCTTGATGAGCAGCACCTGCTCGCCGTAGCGGTCGCCCACGACGGTGCCGAACTCCAGTTCCGGGCCGATGCACTTGGGCGAGCCGTAGCCGACCGTGAGCTTCCCCTTGCGGTCGAGGAACTTGATCCACACGTCGTCGCGCTCGGTCCACTTGCCGTCTTTGCGCCAGTGCTTGAACAGGTCGCGGGTCGCGGCTTGCTCGGCCTGATACTCCACCAGCGACATCTTCGCCTTGCCCTCCATATTGGACTGCCCGGCGAGAACGAAGACCTTGATCGGCTTCGGCGGGTCTGCGGCGAGTAGCGGCGTCGGGGATGACGCGAGCAAAGCGAGAACGAGCGGTCGCATGGCGGGTCCGATACTCTACGGGAGAGAAGTTCCGATAGTGTACTCGCCCCAATCGGAGGTAGCACCATGCTCGCTACGCTGCTCGTGCTGGCCGTGTCCGCGCCGCCACCCCCGCCGCCGCAACCCGGCAAGCCGGGCGAGGGGATCAACGGCCTCATCTTCCAGTTCAACGGGAAGAAGGTGAACGACGTCGAGGCGAACACGAAGGTGAAGGAGTTCAAGCCGCTGTTCGAGAAGGACCTGAAGGAACTGGCCGCGAAGCTGCCGGGCAAGCCGGAGGTGAAGCTGACACACTGGTACACGATCATCAACGGCGGCGCGGTTCACTGGACCGGCGGCGACAAGGACACCGGCGCGAAGTTACTGGACGCGCTCAAGAAACTGCCCTACGTGAAGTCGGTCGAGTTCGACCAACCAGTCGCGCCGCCGGGCCTGCCGAAGACGTAGCCGCGCGGCGCACGTGATCGTAGGACAGGCAACCTGTCTCCTTACGAGGTGCCACGTCATGGGCGAACGCGAAAAGAAGCTCGAAGCCGCCGGCTACCCGCTCGACCGCGGCCCGAAGGAAGGGCCGGTCATCGACCTACTCTCGGTCCTCGGCGACACGGTGTACGCCAGCGGCCAAGTGCCCTACGACGCCGGCGTGCTGACGAGCAAGGGCAAGGTGCCGTCGCAGGTGTCGGTCGAGGACGCGACGAAGGCCGCGGCGCTGTGCGCGGCCAATATCCTGCGCGCGCTCGTCACCAAGCTCGGCTCGCTGGACCGCATCGAGCGCGTCGTTCGCGTGACCGGCTACGTGAACGCCGACCCGGACTTCTGCGACTGCCACCTCGTCATCAACGGCGCAACGAACCTGCTGAAAGAAGTGTTCGGCCCGGAACACGGCCGCCACGCCCGCACCGCGCTCGGCATGGGCCAACTCCCGCTCGGCTGCAGCGTCGAAGTCGAAGCGATCTTCCAGTTGAAGAAGTGACGCTCGTTCGGGAACTGGAACGCGGTGTGGCGTCGGTTCGACCGGTGGTCCCGCGCCGGCGTGTGGGTATCGGGGACAAGGGATACGACAGCGATGCGGTGGTCGAGCGCGTGCGCGCGGTCGGCGCGCGTGTGGTGATCCCGACCCAGAAGAACAGAACGGTCCAACGGGACACCGACTGGCATCGGTACAAGGACCGGAACTTGGTCGAGCGGTTCTGGGCGAAGGCCAAGCAGTACCGCCGGGTCGCCACGGTACGAGAAGACCGCCGGCAACTACTTGGCCTTCGTGTACGTAGCCGCCGGTATGATCCTGTTGCAGGAGAGCTACTGTCCACATGCCCTCGGTTGGGTTGAGTTCTCTCCCCAAACATGAACGGCCGATGACGCAGCGAAAGTACGTGAAAAGACAGGCGGCTCGCCCATGCGACTTCGCAAACCCCAACACCACTGCCCTTCCCCGCGCCCGCCTTTGGCGGGCGTTTTTTCGTTTTCCCTTCTCGTTCCTCCCTTCTCCTTTGGGGCGGTAAAGGTTGCCGCGCCGGTGCGACCGTTTGGGCCGGGCGCGGGGGCGGACGTATTATGGGGAACCCGACCGCGGCGGTTGTGGACCGACGCCCGACCGGGTACGCTGGTTCCTAGTGGCACGGGCCGGCCCCTTCACCCCACGGATCACGGTCGTGGACGAGACCCCGTTCACCGACGTCGACCGCACCCTTCTCAAACGGTGCCTCGCCCGCGAACCGGGTTCGTGGAACGACTTCGTCGACCGCTTCCTCAGCCTCATCTACCACACCGTACGGTACACGGCGCACCTGCGCAGCGTCCGCATCGCCCCCGAAGACGTCGAGGACATCGCCGCCGAGGTGCTGCTGCGCCTCGTCGCCGACAACTTTAAGGTGCTGCGCGAGTTCCGCAAGGAGTCGAGCCTTGCCACGTACCTGACCGTGATCGCGCGGCGGGTGTGCGTCCACGAGCTGACGCGGCGGCAGAAGGTGCGCGACGCGATCAGCCGGGGCGACGCGCGGCTGGCGGCCCCGGACCCGGACGACGCCCCCGCCGCGCATAAGGGCCTCGAGAGCTTGGAGGAGGTGGAGAAGCTGCTGCGCCGGCTCCGGGGCCAAGACCGCGAGATCGTGCGGCTCTACTACATGGAGGGCCGCACCTACGAGGAGATCAGCACGGCGCTGGACATCCCGGTGAACACCATCGGGGCGATCCTGTCGCGGGCGCGGAAGAAGCTGCGCGAGATGTCGCCGCCCTCCACGTCGCACCTGAGCGTGAGCGCGCTACGCGACCCAACGCCGACCCCCGGCGCGGCGGCGAGTACGGCGCGCCCGACCAAGCCGACCAAGTCGCGCCCCAAGATCGACCCGCTCCCCGACCGCACCGAAGCCGACTGAGCAACGAACGACGAACCTTTCCCATTCGCGCGCCGCGCAAGTTCGCGGCGCGCGGGCGTTTGATGAGTTGAGGCGGGCGTTCGCGCCGTGCGCGAACGGGGGACGTTACCCGAACGTTACGTCAGCGGGGCGCGGTGAATCGTCATGTTTGTGAGGGGCGCGGCGATTCCGGCGGAACCGGGCGCACGGCGCGGAAACGTCACCTACTGTTGGAGTGGTGTCCGTGGTCCGACACTCAGAGCGCGGAGCAGGAAGCCGCGACCGGACCCGCGCCCGCCGACCCGGTACGTCACCTATGCCCGCCCCGCTCGCCGCCGCTCCGCCGGACGGGTCCGCGCTCCTCGATGCGGTGCGGGCCAGCGGCCTCCTCGCGCCCGCGCAGTTCACGAAAGCCCGCGCGCTCGTCGCCGTCAAAGGCACCGCCGCCGACACCGCCGCGGCCCTCGTCGCCGCCGGGTTGCTCACCCGGTTCCAAGCCGACCGGCTGTTGCTCGGCCGCACCGACGGCTTCGCCATCGACAGTTACATACTGCTGGAACAGGTCGGGCGCGGGACGATGAGCCGCGTGTACAAGGCCCGACACCGCACGATGAACCGCCCGGTCGCGCTCAAGGTGCTGGCCTCGGAACTGACTCGCACGCCCGCGGACCGCGACCGCTACCGCCGGGCCGTGCGCGCCGCGGGCAAACTCGCGCACCCGAACATCGTCACCGCCTACGACGCCAACGAACTGCACGACCGCTTCTATTTCGTGTTGGAGTTCGTTGACGGGCCGAATCTCGACGCGCTGGTGCGCGCCCGCGGCCCTCTCCCGGCGGCCGAGGCGTGCGAGTACGTGCGCCAGACCGCGGCCGGCCTCGACCACGCCCACAATCGCGGCATGGTTCACTGCGACCTGAAGCCCACGAACCTGCTGGTGGCGCGACCCACGCCGGCGGCCCCACTGATGGTCAAGATCGCGGACTTCGGCATCCCGAAGGCGGGCAAGACGGGCGCGTTCGCGCTCCCCGGCGCGCGGCGCGGCACCCCGGACCCGCGCGCCGACCTCTATTCGCTAGGCTGTGTGTTCTACTTCCTGCTGACCGGGCGCGCGCCCGGCGCGGCCCCGATCCCGGTCGCGCAGGCCCGGCCCGACGTACCCGCGGCCGTCGCCGCCGTCGTCCACCGACTGCTCGCGCCGGACCCCGGCGCGCGGTTCGCCAGCGCCGCGGAGGTGCTCGCGCACCTCGACGCCGCGTGCGTGCCGGTGGCGTTCCCGGTGGACGACGCGGTGAACTTCGACCTGCCCGCGTACCCCGTCAGTGCGGGCTACGACAGCGGGTTCCTGACCGGCCGCACGCCGCTCGCGGGCGACGAGGAAACGTCGCCGTGGGCGCAGCTCACCGACAAAATGGGCGCGGGCGACACCGTGCCGCTGAACCTCGACGACGCGCCGGCCGCGCCCTCGTACCGTGCGAAGCCCGCCGGGCACGGCGAGTCGGTGCCCCTCTGGATGACGGCGAGCCTTCTCGTCGGCATCGTACTCCTGTGCCTTATGGGTGTGGGCGCGGTCATCAAGGCGCTGGGGAAGTGATCTTAGCTCCCTTCCGATCCCCCGACGCCGCGGCGCGCGCGAGATGGTACAATGGGCGAATCGCGCCCTTGGGGAACTCTCGTGCCCGCGCCCGAACGGATGCTGACTCACTTGCGGCAAGCGGTGGCGCTCGTGCGCGCCACGCCCGGCCACCGCGGGCACACGGTGCGCCTCGAGAACTGCGCCGACGTGCTCGTCGCCGGCGACCTGCACGGCCACGTCGCCCACTTCCAAGCGCTCCTGAAGCTCGCGGACCTCGCGAACAACCCGGCCCGCCACTTCGTGATACAAGAGGCGATCCACGGGAGGTTCCGCTACCCCAAGGGCGGGGACAAGTCGCACCAACTGGTGGACCTGTTCGCGGCGCTCAAGTGCCAGTTCCCCAAGCAGGTGCACTACCTGCCGGGGAACCACGAGCTGGCGCAGTGGACCGACCGCCCGGTGCTGAAGGCCGACGAGAACCAGAACGCCCTGTTCCGCGAGGGCGTGGCCGAGGCCTACGGCCCGGCGTTCGGCCCGCAGGTGTACGCGGCGTACCTCGACCTGTTCCGCGCGTGCCCGGTGGTGCTGCGCGCGCCCAACGGGGTGCTGTTCTCGCACAGCCTGCCGGCGGCACGGTTCCTGCCACTATTCGACCCGGCGCGACTGGAGCGCGACGCCTACGACCCCGAAGACCTACAACCGGGCGGCTCGGTCCACAGCCTGCTGTGGGGCCGCGACACGAGCGCCGACGCCGCGGCCAACTACCTGCGCAAGATGGGCGCGGACCTGCTCGTGAGCGGGCACATCGCGTGCGACGCCGGGTTCGCGGTGCCCAACGACCGGCAACTGATCCTCGACTGCGCCGAAGCCCCGGCCGGATTCGCGCTGATCCCCACCGACCGCCCGCTCTCCCACGCCGAACTGATCGCCTGCGTCAGAACACTATGAAGCACCTCGTTGTGGTGCGCGCGCCGTAATGCCCCCGCGCTACCACTGCACCCCGCCGGAGTTGGTCGCCGAAACCGTGCGCGAGACGGTCTTCGTCGGGGACCACACGTTCCGCCTCGAGCGCCCCGCCGAGGGCGACAAGCTCCTCGATCACCCGTGGTGCCGCTCGGCCTACGCCGCGGACGAGTACGTCCCGTACTGGCCCACCCTCTGGCCCAGCGCGCGGATGCTCGCCAAGGCCGTTCTGCGCGAGCCGTGGACCACGTACCCGCAACCCGTGCGCGTGCTCGAAGTGGGGTGCGGGCTGGGGCTGGCCGGGGTCGCGTGCCTCGCCCGCGGGCTGGACGTGACGTTCTCCGACGTGGACGAAACGGCCCTCGCGTTCGCGGAGCGGAACGCCCGGCTCAACGGGTTCCCCGCCGGGTTCCGCTCGCGGCCCCTCGACTTCCGCTGCCCGCCCACCGACCTGAAATACGGCGTCGTGATCGGCTCCGACCTGATGTACGAAGAGCGCTTGGTGAACCCGCTCGTCGGGCTGCTGGACGCGGTGCTCGCGCCGAGCGGCGTGTGCCTGATCGCCGATCCGGACCGCCTCGCGGCGCGCGTGTTCCGGTGGAAGCTCGAAGAGGCCGGGTACACAGTGACGACCGACTTCGCCCGCGCCGGCGAACCCGGCGGCGCGCGCACGAAGGGTACCATCTACCGCGTCCGCCGCGGCGCGGGCTGACGCTCACGCCCCGCCGACGCGCGCCCGCACCTTCGCCATCGCCGCGTCGAACCAGCGGCGCACGGTGCGCGCGCTGACGCCGAACAGGTTCGCGACCTCGGCCCGCGGCCAGTCGTGGTAGTAGATCAGGCCGACCACCTCGCGCTCCTCGGCGGGCAGCTCCTCCACGGCCTTGTGGAACGCCGCGGCCCGCTCCAGTTCGAGTTCCAGTTCCGGGGCGACCGGGGCGACCTCCCCTTCCCCCTCGCCCACGACGGCCGGGCCGAGGTTGGTGCCGTGCCCGCGCGGACCGAAGTAGTGCTTCACGAGGTCGAGCAACTCGCGCCGGATCTGCTCGTTGGCGAGCGCGTAGAAGTGTTTGCGCGAGGTCGGGCGCACGTCGCGCAGGGCCGCGATCAGTCGCATCAGGCTGTTCTGAACCACGTCGTCGAGATCGACGAACCGGCCGACGCGCGGGAACTTCTTGAACATCGCCGCGGCGAACGCCTCGACCTTCGCCACGATCTTCTTAAACGTCGGCTCGGCCGCGTTCGGGCGCCCGGCGCGCAGCTCCGTGACCCAGAAGCACAGGTCGTCGGTATTAAGGGAAGAGGGCTGTTCGTCCGGCATGACGGGACCCGTGCGCCGCGGGGCGCTCCGAAGTGTACCACACCCGCCCCGGCGCGCGTAGCCCGCGGCGCGGCTCAACTGCCGCCCGCGGTTCGCCAGACGGGTTCGGCCGGGCGCGGCGCGGGCGGTGGCGGATTCTGTTCGGCGCGCACCGCGGGCACGGCCGGCGGCGCGGGCTTGGGGTCCGCCTTCGGTTCGGCCTTCGGCGCGGGCGCGGCGAGCGCCGGGACCGGCACGACGCGCGTCGGCACGTCGCCGAGGTTCTGCGCCGGGTGCCCGAGCGCGCGGTACAGCCGGAACTGCGCCCGGTTGTTGTCGCCCACCGCGGCGAAGTAGTCGCGGTACGCCTGATCGAGCGCCGCGACCGCGGCCACCGCTTCCTGCGGGCGGAACACCAGCGCGAGCTGGTCGCCCACGCGCTTCCCCGGCACCAGCCCGCGGACGTTCTTTTCGGTCACTTCCGCCGCGTGCGCGACGCCGTCGGCCGCGGCCCGGAGCCGGTTCGCGGCACCGCGGGCTTGCGCGTGCGCCTGAACCACTTCCGCCGTCACGCGCTCCTGCGTGCGGATCAGGCCCAGCAGCGCGGCGCGCCGCTCGGCCTCGCGCTCGCGCACCGTCGCGCGGTTCCCGAACCCGAGGTTCTGCACCTCCCACACGGCCTGAAGGTCGAAGCTGAACCGGCCGCCGAAGTTGCCCACGTCGGCGTTGATGCCGCCGCCGAAGTAGCCCCCGGCCAGCCCCGGCACGTTCGAGCCGACGCCGCGGAGCGCGACCGTGGGCACGAACGGCCGCACCCTCTCCTGCCGCACGCGCGCGAGCGCGGCCTGAATGAGCGCTTGGTCCGCGGCCAGTTCCGGGCGGTTCGTGAGCGCGACCGGGACGAGGTCGGCGACCGGCGTGCCGGGGTCGAACAGTTCGACCGCCAGCGCCGGTTCGTCGGTCGGTTCGACCAGCGTACCCGGTTCGAGGCGCAGCACGCGCGCGAGGTCGGCGCTCGCCACCTGCCAGCGCTCGTGGGCCGCTTCGACCGCGAGCCGGCGGCGGGCGGCTTCCGCCTTCGCCCGGTTGATCTCCACCGCCGGCGCGAGGTCCGGGGCCACCTTCTCCGTCAACCGCACGAGTTCCTCGGCGCGGCGGAGCGCGTCGAGCGCGCCGCCCACGTCGCCGCGGGCCTGCTGCACCGTGAAGTACGCCTCGGCGACCGCGAGCGTAGTGTCGTTGTGCGCCGTTTGCACGTCGGCCCGCCGCGCGCGCACCACTTGGCGCGCCGCGAGCGGGGCGTACATGGCGTCGCCCACCGGCACGATGGCGGTCGGCCCGGCCCCGACGAGGAACGACGAGCGGCTCGTGGTGAACACGACCCCGGCGATGTCCTGAATGCGCCCGTCGTGCCGGTAATAGTCGAGGCCCAGCCCGACGTTCGGGAGCCAAATGACGTTCGCGCGGTCGAGCGCGGCGCTGGCCGCGCGAAGCCGTTCGCCGGCGATCTGAATGTCGAGCGGGTTCGCGCGGGCGAGCGCGAGCGCGGTCGGTAAGTCGATGGGCAGGGGCGTTCCGACCGCGACGGCCGGAGGCGGCGCGGGCACGTTCGCCACCGATTTCACTTCGACGGGCGCGACCGCGGGGCGCATCGGCGCGGGCGCGTCCGGGCGAATCGGCGCGCACGCCGGCACCGCGCCCAGCGCCGCGCACGCGATCACGCGCCGATACCACGCCCCGCGCATCTCCGTTCCCCTGACAGGTGGCATCAGGTTGTATCGGTCGCGCGGGTTACGCGGCTTCATGCGAACTGGCCCGGCCTCACCCCTTCGGCGGGGTGAAGTCGGCGATGTAGAGCTGCGTCGGGCCGCGGCCGTCGCGGTTGCTCGTCCACATCACCCGGTCGTACTTCGGGCTGAACACCGGGAGCACGTCCTGACCCGGCGCGAAGGTGAGGCGCGTCGCCTTCTTCGTCTCGGTGTTCATCCACCACAGGTCGTAGTTCGGGCGCGCCAGTTCGTTCGTGTGGTCCGCGCCCGTGTAGATGATGTGCTTGCCGTCCTTGTACCAGTACGGTGCCCAGAACACCCACTTGTCCTCGGCGGTCAGCGCCTTCTCGCCGGTACCGTCGGTGTTGATGACGAACAGTTGCAGCCGGTCCTTCTCCTTGCGGTCGGCGCGGAACACGATCTTCGTCCCGTCCGGGCTGAAGAACGGGCCGCCGTTGTAGCAGTTGGCCGCGTCGGTCACGCGCTTGGCGTTCTTGCCGTCGGCGTCCATCGTGAACAGTTGCACGTTCTGCGCGTTGCCCGCGCTGTACACGATCTTCTTGCCGTCCGCGGAGTAGCTGCCCTCGGCCGTGTACACCTTCGCGTCGGGGGTGAGGCACTTGAGGTTCGCGCCGTCGAGGTCGGCCTCGTAAATCTTCATGTGCGAGTCGAAGTCCCACGAGTACCGGCGGCGCACGCCCTTCTTCTTGTCCTCCTCGCGCTGCCTGACCTCGGCCTCTTGGTGCTTCTTCGCGTCCGGGTCGCCGTGGCTGCTGGCGAAGATGATCCGCTTACCGTTGGGGTGGAAGTAGCCGCAGGTGGTGCGCCCGGTGCCGGGGCTGACGCGCACCGCTTTGCCCGTCTTCAGGTCCATCACGAAGATTTGGTAGAACGGGTTGCCCGTGTCCTTCTCCTCGGCTTGGAAGATGATCTTCGTGCCGTCCGGCGAGAAGTACCCTTCGCCCGCGCGCACGTAATCGAACGTGAGCTGCTTGATGTTCTTGAAGTGCGCGGCCTCGGCGGTCTTCCAGTCGTCCGGCTCCGCGGCCGGGGCGAGCGCGAGCGTGAGCAGAAGTGCGTTCATGGGGGTGGGGTTCCTAAGAGGGAGGCGCGAACCTATCGCGGGTCCGTGTATCATTGTAGGGGTATGAACGAAGTGAAGCCCACGCCGTGCGCGCTGTGTGGCCGCGGGTTCCCGTCGGCCGCCCGGCTCACCAAACACCACTGCCTGCCGAAGTCGGAGGGCGGGACGAGTGACCACGTCGAGTTGATCTGTTCGCCGTGCCACGGGATGATCCACGCGACCTTCACCAACGGCACGCTGGCGCGGTCGTACGCGACCATCGCGGACCTGCGCGCCGCCCCGGAACTGGCGGCGTTCATCAAGTGGGTGCGCAAGCAGCCGGTCACGCAGAAGTCGCGCAACAAGCCGCGGAAGAAGAAGCTCTGAAAGTAGTAGGCGCACGCCGTGTGCCGTCGCTGAACCTCACGTCCAGCAACGGTACACGGCGCGTGCCTACTACTTTTCACACCAGCGCCGCGCGCTGTTCGCGCACGAGCGCGACGAGCGCGTCGGCGCTGAGGCCGATGTCGGCGAGCAGTTCGTTGCGGTCGCCGTGCTCGATGAACTTGTCCGGCACGCCGCGGCGGATCACGTTCCGCGCGTCGATGCCGGCCGCGTTCGCGGCCTCCAGCACCGCCGACCCGAACCCGCCTTCGACGGTCCCTTCCTCGACGGTCACGACCAGCGGCAGCGTTTCGACCGCGCGCAGGATCGTGTCCTTGTCGAGCGGCTTCACGAACCGGGCGTTGATGACGCCCATGTGGATGCCCTCGGCCCTCAGCTTCTTCGCCGCGCTCACGCAGTTCGACAGCAGCGTGCCGAACGCGACGAAGCACCCGTCCTCGCCCCACGAGACCACTTCGGCCTTGCCCATCTCGATGGGAGGCACGGCCTCATTGCGGTCCACCTTCTCCAGATTCGTCTTCGGGTAGCGCATCGAGATCGGGCCGGTGTGTTTGAGCGCGAACTTCAGCATCGGCTGCACGTCGGCCTCGTCGCCGGGGGCCATGCTCACCATGTTCGGGAACAGCCGCATGTACGGCACGTCGAACATGCCGTGGTGCGTCGGGCCTTCGGGCCCGGTCAGCCCGGCGCGGTCCATGCAGAACACGACGTGCAGGTTCTGGAGGCACACCTCTTGGAAGATTTGGTCGAAGCTGCGCTGTAGGAACGTGCTGTAGATGTCCACAACGGGCGTAAGCCCGGCCTTCGCCTGCCCCGCGGCGAACGCGACCGCGTGAGACTCGCAGATGCCGACGTCGAAGAAGCGGTCCGGGAAGTCGGCGCGCACCTGTTCGAGCTTGTTGCCCTGACACATGGCCGCGGTCATCACGGTCACTTTCGGGTCGTCCTGCATCGCTTGGTGCAGCGCGTAGCTGATGGCGTCGGTATAGGCCTTCGCCCCGCCCTTCTTCAGCGCCACGATGGCGCGGTCCGGGCCGATCTGCTCGAACACCGGCGGCGTGTGGTACGTGACCGGGTCTTCCGCGGCCTGCGGCACGCCGTGGCCCTTGTTCGTGAGGACGTGCAGCAGGATCGGCCCCTTCTGCGCCTTGAGGTCGCGCAGGATCCGGCGCAGGCCGGGCAGGTCGTGGCCGTCCACCGGGCCGAAGTAGCGGAACCCGAGTTCCTCGAACAGCATCCCGTCCTTGAAGAACGCCTTGAGGCCGTCGCGGAACTGCTCCAGCGCCGAGTGCGCCATGCTCCCCAGAATGGGAATCGCGGAAAGGATCTGGTTCAGCCGCCGCTTGCCGCCCTGATAGAGGCCGGTCATGCGGCACTGGTCGAAGTACTTGCCCAGCCCGCCGGTCCGCGGGCAGATACTCATCTTGTTGTCGTTCAGGATGACGAGGGCGTTCTGGCCCATGCCGCCGATGTTGTTGAGCGCCTCGAACACGATGCCGGACGGGAACGCGCCGTCGCCGATCACCGCGACCGCGTGGTTGTTCGTACGGCCCATCAGGTCGTCGCCGGCCTTGAGACCGGAGACGGTACTGACGCTGCACCCGGCGTGCCCGGTCATGAACAAGTCGTACTCGCTCTCGCCGGGGTGCGGGAACCCCATCAGCCCGCCCTTCGTGCGGATCGTGTGGAAGCGGTCGTAGCGCCCGGTGATGAGCTTCTGCGGGTAAATCTGGTGGCCCGTGTCCCAGATGAGCCGGTCCTTGTCCTTCGAGAAGTCGAACGTGAGGTGTAGCGCGAGGGTGAGTTCGACGACGCCGAGGTTGCTGGCGAAGTGCGCCGGCCGCGTGGTGAGTACGCGAATCAGCTCGTCGCGAATCTCGTGGGTCAGTCCCTGCAACTGCTCGTCCGAGAGCTTGTGCAGGTCGGCCGGGGACTTGATGTTCGGCAGGTATTTGGTGGTCACAGTTTCTCCTCCTTGGATTCTTGATTGCAGACTTGTGATTGACGATTGGAGGCCGCGCGCCGGCTGCCTTTCAATCTGCAATCAGAAATCTGCAATCGAAAATCTCGCCTTCAGCGGTCACGTTCCACCACGTACTGGGCGAGCGCAGCGAGCAACCCGCTACCGAGTTGTTCGGCCGCGGCGACCGCGGCTTGGCCCAGTTCTGCCGCCTTGCCCCGGCTCGCCTCAACTCCGAGAAGGCCGGGGTAAGTCAGCTTGCCGCGGGCGGCGTCTTTGCCCACCCGCTTGCCGGTCTTGTCGGCCGTGCTTTCGACGTCGAGCAAGTCGTCCGTTACCTGAAACAGCAGCCCGAAGGCCGCGGCGTAAGCGTCGGCCGCGGCAAGCGCCACGGGGTCGGCCCCGTGCGGGCGCTCGGCCTGCGCCGCGAACACGCCCATCCGCAGCGCCGCGCGGAACAGCGCGCCCGTTTTGCGCGCGTGGATGTCTTCGAGGTCCGCCAGAACCTCGGGGGGCTTACGCCCCCCGCTCGCCTCAATCTTGCCTTCCGCTTCCAAATCCAGCACCTGCCCGCCGACCATGCCCGCCGCGCCCGCACCGCGGGCGAGTTCTAGGCAACTAACCGCAGCGGTGCGCGGGCCGTAACCGGCGGCGAGCACCTCGAACGCGGCCGTCAGGAGCGCGTCGCCCGCCAGTATCGCCAGCGCCTCCCCATACTTCTTGTGGCACGTCGGCTGCCCGCGGCGCAGGTCGTCGTCGTCCATCGCCGGCAGGTCGTCGTGGATCAGCGAGTACGTGTGAACCATCTCGACCGCGCACCCGGCGGGCAGCGCCAGTTCGAGCGTACCGCCCGCGGCCTCGCACGCCAGCGCCGCCAGCACCGGGCGGAGCCGCTTGCCCGGCGCGAACAGGCTGTACGCCATCGCCTCGCGGACCGCACCCGGCGCGCCACCGGCCGTGCGCCCCAGCCACTCCCGCAGCGCCGCGTCGATACGTTCCTGTCGCGGCTTCAGGTCCGCGATCAGCCGGTCGGGAGAGTGCATGTTACCAACTTTGCCGTGCAAAGCTAGCCGACTTTCCCCGTGTGTAGGCGATCCCGGCGTCATTCGCGTATTCCCGAATCCGCGGGAGGGGCCGAACCGACTGTGGGCTTCCGCACCGCGGCCTTCGCGGTTTCGATGGCGGCGACGTGGTCGAACGGTTTCAGGTCCGGCGCGCCGTCCCCGGTGAACCCGGCGAGCACCTTCACGCGCTGCTCGGCGGCGCGCAGTTGGCCGTGGCACGCGCGCAGCAGGGCCACGCCGCGCTCGTACCGGGTCAGGGCGTCTTCGAGGGTGGTGGTGCCGTCTTCGAGTTCGCGCAAAATGCCGTCGAGTTCGGCGAGCGCCTCCTCGAGTCGCGGCGGATCGGGTTCGGCAGGTTCGGGCATGGTGCGCGTCCCGTCCGTGGGGGCGAAAGTGGCGCGTCACCCGGCCGGGCGGTCGTCGGCCGCGCGCGTCGCCTCCGTGACGAGCGAGCGGATCGAGCCGCGGGCGACGTGCGTGAGCAGCAGGTCGCCGGGGCGCAGGGTGCCGGGGTCGCGAACGAGGTCCCCGTCCTTCGTGAGCGTCAAACTATAGCCCCGCGCGAGCACCTTCAAGGGGCTGAGAGCCTCGAGCCGGGCCGAAACGTCGGTCAGTTCTTGTGAGGCGCGAACGAGCCGCTGGCGCACGGCGCGGGCCAGCCGGGTCGCGGTGTCGTCCAACCGCTGTTCGATGTCGCGGACGCGCTGGAGCGGGCGGCGCAGCGCGGGCCGCGCCGCGAGCTGGTCGAGCCGCTGGCGCAGCAGCCGCACCCGCCGCGCCGCGGCGTCGGCCATGCGTTCGCCCAGCGTGCCGAGCGCCGCCAGCACCTCGCGCCGGTCGGGGGTCAGCGCGACCACGGCCGCGGTCGGCGTCTCCGCGCGGTGGTCGGCCACGAGGTCGGCCACGGTCACGTCGGTTTCGTGCCCGACCGCGGAGATCACCGGCACCTGCGAGGCGTACACCGCGTCCGCGACGACTTCCTCGTTGAACGCCCACAGGTCTTCGGCGCTGCCGCCGCCGCGCCCGAGCACGATGGCGTCGAACGCGAGCTTGTTGTTGCGGTGCAGCCAGTTGAGTTGTTTGAGCGCGTGGGCGACGTCGGCCGCGGAGCCTTCGCCCTGCACGCGCGTCGGCCGCACGATCACTTCCGTGAACGGCCACCGCTGCGCGAACACCTCGATCATGTCGCGCACGGCCGCGCCGGTGGCGCTGGCGATCAGCCCGACGCGCGCCGGCGGGCGCGGCAACGGGCGCTTGCGGTCCTTGCCGAAGTACCCCTTCGCCAGCAGGCGCTCCTTCAGCTCGCGCAGGGCCAGCTCCGCGGCCCCCACGCCCTTCGGCTGAAGCTCCTCGACGACGAACTGGTACTCGCCCTTCGGCTCGAACACGGTCAGCCGGCCGCGGGCGACGATCTCCATGCCGTTCTTGAGGTCGAAGCGCAGGCGCAGGTTGATGCCGCGGAACGCGACCGTCTTGATTTGCGCCGCGGCGTCTTTGAGGGTGAAGTACCAGTGCCCGCTGGCCGCACGCGTGAAGTTGGACACCTCGCCCGCGACCCACACCGAGGGGAACGCCCCTTCGACCGACGCGCGGACCTGCGCCGTGAGCTGCGACACGGAGAGCGGTTGCGGGGCAGCGGGAGCAGCGTTCATGGTTTCTGGACGAGGTATATTGGGTCGCCCTGCTGATCGGTCATGCAGTGTAGCAGTTCGAGCGGGCCGAACGCAGTGCGATCTTCCCACTCTTGGCGGATCAAGAGCGCGTACGCGCCGCTCGGCAGCGCGCGCGTGTCGGCGCACTTCACCGCGGGCCGCGCGTAGTAGAACGTCACGCCCTCGTCCTTCAACTTGAAGACGTACACCGGCGCGCCGGGCGGCACGCGCGCGCGCAACTCCGCCCCGGTGTCGGCGGCGTTGCGGTTCGCCGTTCGCGCGGGGACGACGTACTCGACGAACGCGACTTTGACGACGAACCAACCGAGGAGGAAGAGAAGGAAGAACCGAACCCCCCAACCCCCTTCCCTAGGAGGGAAGGGGGAGTCAGAGTCTGGTCTTGGCCTTTCTCCCCCTTCCCTCCTAGGGAAGGGGGTTGGGGGGTTAGGTTTCTTCCACCAGCCCCACAGCCCCATCACACCCAAGCCCATCAGCCCGGCGCTCATGGGGAGCGCGTAGCGCACGTTGTGGTTGGGCACGAGCGTCCAGAACAGCAGGTTCGGCCACGTCCAGCAGTGGAGCAGTTGCAGGAGCAACTTGCCGCGCGCGTCCCACTGCGCCCAGAACGCGCGCCGGAAGGTGAGCAGCGCGAACGCCGATACCGGCAGGTGCGCCGCGAACACCGCGAGCGGGTACGTCGCGAGTTCGGCCCACGGGTAGCCCTTGCTCGCCTTCGGCGCGAAGCGGTACGCGGCCTCTTTGCGGATCGTTTCGGAGAGCGCGTCCCAGCCCACCTGCTGCACGACGGCGAGCGCCCACAGCGCGCACGCCGCGCCCGCGACGCCCACCGCGACGAGGTGCGCGCGTCCGCTCAAGAGGCGCAACTGCCCGCGCCACGCCAGCAGCGGAACCGCAGTCAGGTAGAAGAACGCCGGCGCGGTCCACTTGGTCAGCGTGCCGCCCGCGACGCACAGCAGCGCGCCGATCATGTACGGCGCGCGCCGTTCGCTTTCGAGTGCGCGGTGGAACAGCACCAGCGCCGCCGTCACCCACCCGACGAGCGTCATGTCGATTTCCGCGCTCGGCACCTTGTCGAGCCACAGCACCGAACACGGCAGCAGCAGTGCCATCACCAGCGCCGGCCGTTCGCCGAGTACGCGGCGGAACGTGCCGTACACGAGCACGACGGCGAGTGTCGCGGCGAACACCGAGGGCAGGCGCGCGGTCGCGGCGCTCACGTCGCCGAAGGGCACGCTGCACAACCCAATGGCGGCGTAGTGGCCGGGAGGCTTCGTCAGGAACGGTTCGCCGTACAGCACCGGGTACAGCCAGTGCCCGTGCAGACACTCGCGCCCAATGATCGCGCGCAGCGCCTCGGTGCGGTACAGTGGCCCGGCGTCCAACCCGTACAGGAACAAGAAGGCGCACCACGCCGCGATGAGCAGCGGCGCGAGCCACGGGGAAAAGAGCGTTGCGAGTGGAATGGCGGGCCTCCGTGCCTCGGTCTTGGCGAGCGGGGGGCGTTAGCCCCCTGTTCTCTTTCGCGCGCAATACGATTCAGGGGGCTGACGCCCCCCGCTCGCCACGAACCAACCTTGCCGCCACCACCGCGGCGAGCGCCGCGGCCCAGCACAGCGCCGGGAGCCAGTCGCCGAACCGCGCGTACCACGAACTGCGGTCGTCGAGCGGTACCGCCACCAACACGATGCCCTCGACCTTCTTCGCGGCGCGCCAGCTTTCGAGCGGGTAGTCGCCGAGGGTGACGCGCCGGCCCTCGACGCGCACCGGCCGCGGGAGCGCGACCACGCGCCCGTCGGAATCGACGACCGCGCTCACGCCCATGTTCACCGCGCGCACGACCGCGCGGCGCGCCTCGACCGCGCGGAACCGGCAGATCGCGAGGTGCTGCTCGTGCTCCTCGGTGCCGTCGAACCAGCCGTCGTTGGAGGTGTTCACGAGGAAGCTGACCGGGTCGCGCGCGACGTACTGCCGCGCGAGGTACGGGTCGGAGTCCTCGTAGCAGATGAGGCACCCGAAGGTGAACGCGCGGCCGTCCTTGGCGACCAACGGGAACCGCGTCCACGCTTCGCCCGGCGTACACTCGTAGCCCTTTTCGTAGGGCGTGAACCACTGCATGAACGGCAGCACGTCGCCCAGCGGCACGTACTCGCCGAACGGCACGAGGTGCATTTTGTCGTAGCGCACCGGGGCGCGCAGGTGCGGCCCGACGAGCAGCGCCGTGTTGCCCTTCGTGTAGCGCGTGCCGTCCCACGTGTGCCCACTGATACCGAACAGGATCGGCACATCCCAGAGGCGGCGGAACTGCTTGTCGGCTTCGTCCAGCGCGGCGCGCTGCGTGTCGGTCATGCCCCCGGTGCTCGCCCCCGGAGCGACCTCGACCCAGTCCTCCCAATAGCACGTCTCCGGCCAGACGATTAGGTCCGGGCGCGGGTTCTGTTGGTACGCCAGCCCGAAGGCGCGCGCGTACTGTTCGCGCAGCCCGCCGCCGCGCGCCATTTTCTCGCCCTGCGACACGCTCCCCTGAATCGCCGCCACCATCGGCCCCGCGGCGAACGGCGCGTGATTCAGGCGCGAGGTGCCGTAGGCGATACTGGCGACGAGGAGGGCGAGGGCGAAACCTAACCCCCCAACCCCCTTCCCTGAAGGGAAGGGGGAGCATTCGCGCGAAGCCTCTTGCGCGACGTTGGACCTTTGCGAGCTCGTAAGGTCTTCCTCCCCCCCTCCCTTCAGGGAGGGGGGGCCGAGGGAGGTAGGTTGCCTTTCCCACCCCAACACGCGCCGCACGCGCGCCTCGCGCAACAGCACGTCCGCCAGCGCGCCGTTCACCGCGGCGACAACGAACGACACGGCGTACACACCGCCGAGGTCGGCGATTTGGATGAGCGCGACGAACTCGTGTTGGGTGTAGCCGAGGAAGTACCAGCCGAAGCCGATCATCTGGTACGCGCCAAGCGGCTTCATAAACGTGAAGCCGGTGGGGAAGTGCATCCGGCAGTACTCGAGCGCGACCCATGCCACCGGCACCGCGACCGCTAGCGGCACCTTGAGCGCGTCGAGCTTGCGCAGCAGCGCGAGCGCGCCCAGCCAGAACACCGGGACCAACACCGCGAGACCGAGCCACGACAGGTACATCATGGGGTGCGCGACGCGCACCCAGTTGGTGGCGAGCGCGAAGAAGGTGACGCCGCCGGCGTAGGCCGCGAGGTACCGCCGCCGGTTCGACACCGGCGCGCGCACCAGCGCCACCCACGGCACGAGCGCGACGAACGCCACCGGCCCGAGGTTCAGCGGGAAGAACGCCGCCCACAGCAGCGCGCCCGACGCGACCGCGGGCGCAAACACGCGAGCCTTCACGCGGACTCCTTCCGACGAGGCAAAGCCGGGATTAGCCGCACGATCAACGCCGACAAGACACGATCAAGGCAGAAGGCAGAGTTCAATTCACTTTGTCTTCTGTTCTGATCGTGCCTTTGTCTGTGTTCATCGTGCGGCTAATGTTCACAGCAACACGACACTTACGGGCGTGCCGGGGTCGGCGCGGGTGTCGCCGGCGGGCAGCGCGACCAGCGCGTCGGCCGGTTGCAGGCCGGCGAGGTCCGGCGCGCCGCCCCACGGCAAAATGCGCACGGTCCAACCCGTCGCGCCCTGCACCAACTGCGCCGGCCGGTACGTCGGCCGGTCGTTGCTCTCGGCGATGCCCTCCGCCGTCGGCAGCGTGATTGTGCGCGGACCCGGCTCCGCGTGTCCACCCAAGATGCGGATCGCGGGGCGCACGAACAGTTCGAACCCGACGAACGAGCTGGCCGGGTTGCCCGGCAAGCCGAACACGAGCTGGCCCTTCGGCCCCGTCCCGAACAGCAGCGGCTTGCCCGGTTTCACGAGCACTTGGCGGAAGTGCGTCGTCACGCCGAGGTCGGTCAGCACTTGCGGCACGAGGTCGTAATCGCCCACCGACACGCCGCCGCACAGCAGCACCACGTCGGACACCTCCAACCCCTCCGCGACCAGCGAGCGCGTGATGGCGCGGTCGTCGCGCGCGATGCCGAGGTAGCGCGGCAGCCCGCCGCCGCGCACGGTGAGCGCGGTGAGCATGGGGCCGTTGGAGTTGCGGATCTGCCCCGGCTTGGGCTTCATGTTGGCTTCGATCAGTTCGTCGCCGGTGGCGATGACGCCGACGCGCGGGAACGGGAACGCCGGCACCGCGGTCTTCCCGACGCTGGCGAGTACGCCGAACGCGGCCGGGTTGATGGGCGTGCCGGCCTTCAGCACGACGGCCCCGGCCTTCATCTCGGTGCCCTGAGCGAACACCCACTGCCGCGGTTTTACGGCGCTGTCGGTGATCGTGACCACATCCCCGGCGCGCCGCGTGTCCTCTTGCATCACGACGGCGTCCGCGCCGTCGGGAATGGGCGCGCCGGTGAAGATGCGTGTCGCGTCGCCGGCCCCGACCGGCTTGGTCGGCACCTTCCCCGCGGGCACCTCCTCGATGACCTTCAGCGGCGCGCCGGGCGCGGCGCAATCGGCGGCGCGCACCGCGTACCCGTCGCGCAGCACCTTCGCGAACGGCGGCGAATCGAGGTCCGCGAGAATATCGACCGCGAGCACCTGCCCGAGCGCCGCCGTGGTGAGCGCGGCAACCTCGGTCTTGAGTGGCTTGGTGTGAGAAAGAACGGTCGCCAGCGCCTCGGCAACTTCGAGCATCGGTACATCTCTGCGGGACTCGCGACTTGTCGCCCGCAAAGCCGGGCTTCACGGTCGCTCCATCGGAACGCAGATGTTATACCAACGACCGGGCGCGATCTATCGGAAGTGAGCGACGCGCGCCGCGGAACGGCGCGCGGGCCGGTGCTAGCGCCGGTAGGTGTGTGTGCCGAAGGTGCCCATCAGCGGGTTGTACGTGGTCGCGCTGAACCGCTTGTGGCCGGCGCGCTGGACCGAGCCGACCACCGGGTGCAGCCGCGTTACCGTCGGGACCGCGGCCCCGGTGCGCGCGTCGAACACCAGCGCGCGCCCGGTCGCCCCGCGGCCCGCGTGCTTCGTATCAGATACATCGGGCATCAGCGGGACCACGCCCGCGAACGGGCGGAACGGGTCGTCCGCGCGAGCCGGTGAACCGAGGGCCAGCGCCACCACTGCCGCCGCAACGAACGTCTTCATCGGTGTCTCCTCCGTGCGGGAACCGCGTCCATCCTCTCCAGCATTCGGCACGGGGAAATGTCCGGTGCGACTCGTTCGGTCCGCGCGCGCACAACCGGCGCGCCGGGCGCGCCGGTTGTAACTGTCGCGCCACATGGGGCGCGCTCTGTGGCTGTTGAAGTCAGAAGACAGCAACCGCACGATCAACACAGAAGAACGGCACGATCAACACAGAAGTCAGTGTTCTTCAAGACAATTCTCTTCTGCTTTCATCGTGCCTTTATCGTCTTCAATCGTGCGGCTTACGCCTTTTTCCTACCGCTGTCCTTACCCGATCCAGTTGGCGTCGGTCGCGGTGAACGACACGAGTTCTTCGGTCTTGAACCAGAGCGCGATTTCGATGGCCGCGTTCTCGGCGCTGTCGGACCCGTGGACGAGGTTGTTCTGAACGGAGAGCGCGTAGTCGCCGCGCACGGTGCCGGGCGGGGCCTTCGCGCCGTCGGTCACGCCCATCAAGTTGCGGCCCACGGTCACGGCCTCGCGCCCCTCCCACACCAGCGCGACCGTCGGCCCGCTGGTGAGGAACGACAGCAGGCTCTCGTAGAACGGCTTCCCCTTGTGGACCGCGTAGTGCTTCTCGGCCAGTTCGCGCGTGGCCGCGACCAGCTTCAGGCCGACGAGCCGCAGCCCCTTGCGCTCGAACCGCCCGATGATGTCGCCGACCAACCGGCGCTGGACCGCGTCGGGCTTGAGCAGAATGAGGGTGCGCTGCATGGAACCGGCCTCGTGGGTGTGGGAGTGCGTCCCGGTCATGGTGCGAACCGGCCGCGCGTTCGTCTACGCCGCGGGCGCGAACCGCTTGGTGCGGCACAGCGCTACCCGTTGAACGACCGCACGGTGAAGTAGACGGCCGCAGCCGTCAGCGGCACCACGACCGCGACGACTTCGGCAGATGCGAAAGCGAGCTGGCCGTCGGGCCTCGCTTGCAGAGCCTCGCTCGACCGCGACCTACAGCAATCCAACTTGAAACTGACGCATCCAGTTATCCTGTTCGACCTGCTTGTGATCGCACGGTGCTATGGCTACTATCAGTCCAATACTGGTAGACGCTCTAGCCCGTGAGTTTGAATGGCAATCGTCATCCTCTGCACGACCTGTTCGGTCCGGCTCACTTTGCAGGAAGATCGGGCCGGCACCGAACTTGACTGCCCGAAGTGTGGGAAGCTGTTGCGCGTGCCCCATCACCCGCGGGCACAAGCTTCTCCTCCCGCTCGGCCGCGTGTTGCTACAGTTGCGGTTCCTGTTGGCGGCCAAGTGCGATTGCTACCTTCACGGCCTTTGCTCCCGGCTTCGACGCACTCTTCACAACCAATCTCGCCACCAGTTCAAAGCTACAAAGACGCGCTCCGTGATCGTGTCTCGCAGAAGCGAGGAGAGCTGAAGGAGGCTCTTGAACTCCGGTTCCTTGTGCAACCTTGTTTCCGGTGCCACGAGTTCGCAATGCGCTTGCTGTCGATCAGCCCGAACGGTCGGTCGGTTCATTATCAATGCTTGAACTGCAAGAAGAAAACTCACTCTGCTGCCGGTACGCCGGACGCCCCAGAGGTGCGACGACTTCGTGACGCTTTTCAAGGGTTGCTGAAGGATTACGCGAAGAAGTTCCCGCTCGAAGACCAAATCGAACCCGAAATTACCTTTGAGGCTCCGCCCGCTCCGCTCCCATACGAGCAGACAACGCGCGCGCTGATCCCAGAGGCGGTAAAGGGTGTAGTGTGGCGTCGGGATAGCGGACGGTGTGTCAAATGCGGGACGAAGCAGCATCTGCAATTCGACAACATCATTCCTGTGGCCAAAGGCGGCGCGACGACGACTGCGAACCTGCAACTGCTCTGTCAGCCGTGCAACCAATCCAAGGGGAAAAAGATAGAGCTTGTTGACGCTGTTGAGAAGCTGCTCACTCCTATGTCACAACTCGTCGTTCACTAACGACACACGCACCCGCGCGTGTCGACGATCCCACTCTACTTCTTCTCCGTCAGTTTCAGCAGTTCCTCGCGGGCTTTGGCGAAGTCGGGGGCGAGGGGGGCGACGGCGTCCCATTCGGGGGCGGTCAGCGCGTCGGGGTCGCGGAAGCCGGCGGCGGTTGCGCGGCGCAGGGCGACGACCGCGTCGGCCGCGTAGCCGGTGCGCGTGTCCTTGCCCAGCCGCGTGACCGCGGCGCACCCGGCGAAGGTGCGGGCCGCGGCGAACAGGTCGTCGGCCGCGCGCGATTCCTTTGCGAGCAGCGCCGCGGCGGTCGCGGCCGTGGTGGGGTGGTCGGCGCGCAGCTCGATGGTGGCGACCGTGCGGAGCGCGGGCACGCGGGCCGCGGCCGGCGCGTCCAGCACCGCGGCCGGGTCCTTCAGCCCGGCCTCCACCGCGTCCGCGTACACGAGCTGTTCGGCCGCGCGCTTCGCCACCGGCCCCAGCAGCGGGTCGCCCGGCACGTTCGCCTGATCCGCGGCCTTCGCGTACCACTGGCGCGCCGTCTTCAGTTGCTTCACCTCGGCGCTGATGTCGCCGCACCGGAGCATCGCGAGCGCGAGCCGGCGGCGGTCGGCCTTCGTCTTGGCGACCGCGGCGATGGCGGTCCACTGGTCCACGGCGGTGCGCGCCGCCTCCATCGCGCGGTCCGAGTTGCCGAGCCGGGCGTAGAACCCGGCGAGCCGCTCCCACGCGGTCGCCTCGTCCTCCTTCGCCTGCACGTCGGCCGCGTCCACCTTCGCCAGCGCCGCGGAGCGCTCCTGCGCGCCCTGCCACACGAGCAGCGCGCCGGTAAGGTGCCCGCCGTTCATGAGCACCTGCCCCCACTTGCCGAAGCCCTGCGCCTCGTCGCGCCGGGCCCGCGCGCTGTCGGGGTCCGCGGCGGCGAGCTGCACGAACAGTTCCGCGGCGCGGGCGGCGATGGCGTCGGCCCGGCGCGGCTGCCCGGCCGTGCAGTGCGCGTCGGCCAGCTTGAACAGGCCCGTGGCGAGGTCGCGCTTCGCGCTCGCGCTGCCGCCGTCTTGTGCCGCAACCGCTTCGCGAATCTTCACCGACTCGCCCAGCGCCGCGACCGCCTCGGTCATGTTGTTCTTCGCGACGAGGCCGTCGCCGCGGCGCTCCAGCCCGCGGGCGAGGTCGAGCTGCGCCGCGGCGCTGCCGTCGTCTTCCTTCCGCAAGTCGCGCAGCACCTTCTCGGCCGCGGCGAACTCGGTCAGCGCCTCGTCGGGGCGGTCCGCGGCCAGCAGCGCCTCGCCGTACCGCTCGCGGGCCAGCGCGTGGTCGCGGCGGGCGTCGGCCGAATCTTTGTCGTCCGTCTCCAACTGCGCCGCCAGTTCCTTCCCGCGCTTGGCGCTCTCGACCGCGTCGGCCACGTCGCCGGTGCGCAGTTGCACCTGCGCGAGCCGGCTGTAGAGGGCCGCGAGGTCGGCCCGCGCGCCGACGCTCTTGGGGTCGTCGCCGCGAGCTTGGCGATCACGTCGACGCCCGAACGGTACGACTGCCGGGCCGCGCTCATCTGGCCGCGCTCGAAGTGGACTTCGCCGAGGCGGGCGTGGGCCGCGCCGAGGTCGCGGGCCGCGTCGGTGCGCCCGGTGAGCTGCTTCGCGAGGTCGGCGCGCGCCGCCAGCGCGTGCTCCGCGCTGGCGAGCGCGTCCCTCGTGCGCCCGGTGCGCAGTTGCAGCACCGCGGTCGCGTCGAGACTGGAGGCGAAGTCGCGCTTCAAATCGGGGTCGGCGGGCTTGGCCTCGTGCAGCGCCTTGCGCGCGGCGAGCGCCGCGCCGCTGTCGAGGAGCGCCTTGCCGGTTTCACCGCGCTCCATCAGTATTTCGGCGCGCCGCACGCGGGCCTTCGCGAGGTCTTGCTGCGCTTCGGCGTCGGCCATGTCCTCGGCGAGCGCGGCGAACAGCTTGATGGCGTCGTCGATCTTGGCGAGCGCGGCCTTCGTGTCGCCGGCCTTGCGGGTGATCCCGGTGAGGGCGTGGAGCGAACGCGCGAGGTCGCGGTCGGCGGCGCGCTTGTCGGACGCGGTGCCGGTCTTGTGCGCGCCGTCGCGCACCTCGTTCGCGCGGTCCACGGCGATCTGGAAGTTGTCGCGGGCCTTCGCGGTGTCGCCGACGCGTTCGTACACGTCGCCCATCTGCCGGTACGCGGCCACGAGCGTGCGGTCCGCGCCGATCTTCCCCTCGCCGCCGCCCGCGACGAGTTGCTTCAGCCCGTCGGTGGCGTTCAGCAGCAGCGTCTTGCGCAGGTCTTGCAGCCCCGCGCGGTCGGTCATTTTCTTGTCGATGTCGGTGACGAGCACGTTGTACGCGGCGACGGCCTTCTCGTAGCGCTCGCGGGCCACGTTGCGCGCGTCCACCGCCTGCTTGCGCTGGTCGTCGGTCTGTTTCTCTTGCGCGACGACTTTGTCGCGCTCCTTCCCCACGTCCACCAGCGCCGCGGCGGTCTTCTTCTCTTGTGCGATGACTTTGTCGCGCTCGGCCGCGGTGCGCTCTTGTTCCGCGCGGGTCTGCTGCTCACCCAAGTGAATCGCCCACGCGATGCCGGCGGCGGCGACGACGCCGGCGAGCAGCAGCGACACGCCCGCGGCGACGCGCGCCGGGTGCCGCCGGGCCCACCGCGCGAGCCGCGCGAACAGCGGGTCGCGGTAGCACGAAACGGGCTCGTCGGAGAGCCAGCGCTCCACGTCCGCGGCCAGTTCGAGCGCGCTCGCGTACCGGGCCTCGGGTTGAAGGGCCATCGCCTTGCGCGCGACGGCGTCGAGCGGCTTGGGGCACTCGGGGTTGACGCTCGCGGCCGGCACGAGCGCGCCGCGGCGCACCGCGTCCAGTACCTCCGCGGTCGTCTTCCCGCTGAACGGCGCGGCCCCGGTCAGGATCACGTGCAGCGTCGCGCCGAGCGCGTACACGTCGGCCGGGGGGCCGACCTTCGCGACGTCACCCGCGGCCTGTTCCGGGGCCATGTACGCCGGCGTGCCGACCGCGGTACCGGCCTGCGTCATGTGCGACGGCATGTCGGTCGCGTCCGGGTCGTGGCGGAACCCGGCCTCGGCCGCGGCCTTCATGACGCGGTCGAAGTCCGGTCCGTCGGCCATCGACTTCGCCAAGCCCCAGTCCACGACGAGCGTCTCGCCGAACGTGCCGACCATGATGTTGGCCGGCTTGATGTCGCGGTGGATGATGCCGCGCGAGTGCGCGTACCCGATGGCCTGACAGGTGGCGAGGAACCGCGCGAGCAACTGGCGGAACGCGACCGAGCGCGGGACGGCGGTGGTCGTCGTCCCCGGCGGGGACGACGCTGAACTTGGGGCTTGTTGTTCTGCTGTTTTGTCTGTCTGTTCCGTCTTCTGTCCTTTCTCCTCTGCCTTCTGCTCTTCTGGCTTCTTCAGCCCGTGGTAGCGCTCGATCTCGTCCTTGAGGGTTTCGCCGCGGATGAACCGCATGGCGTAGCACGGCCGACCGCGCACGTCGTTGACGAGGCCGAACACGGGCACGACGCCGGGGTGGTCGAGGCGCGCGGTCAGCTCGGCTTCCGTCAGGAAGCGGTGCCGGCTGCCGGGGTCGTCGGCGTAGCGCGACTTGATGCGCTTGACCGCGACCTCGCGGTTCAGCTCCGTGTCGCGCGCGGTGAACACCTCGCCCAACCCGCCGCTGGCGTGCAGCCCCTTCAGCGCGAAGCGGCCGACCATCGTGCCGGTCGCGGACGGCGACACGCCGGACTTCGCGCCCGGCACCGCGGACGCGGACATCGGCCCGGTGTCGCTGCCGAGCGGCCCGACCGAACCGGCGGGCGCGCGCGTGCCCGGCGTGGGCAGGGTCGCGCCGATCTCGCCGCCGGCCGTAGTCGGGTCGGCCCCGACGATAGTGCCCGGCGCGCCGGCGGCGTGCCCGGTCGAACTGGGGAGCAGCGTGGCCTCGACGCCGTCTTTCGTTTCGGCGCTGGGGGCCGCGA
>VGZJ01000012.1 GCA_016872595.1 Planctomycetota bacterium | reverse complement strand
ACCTTGTCGAACTCGTCGGCCGAGAGCCCCGTGAACATGCGGAACAACAACGGCTTCCGACGCAATTTCTCGTAATTCGTCATAACCCTATGAATAGGCCATCGATCGCTATTGCGCAACGAGTCTATTCAATAGCTTGGGGTTTGCGAGGTTCTGCGAGCGCCACCCCAAGCGCGCTCCACGTATCCCCAATCGCGCGCAACCGTTTCCGCAACCGTGACCGCTCGCGCGAGGCTTTGCGAGCGCCACCCCAAGCGGCCTACACATATCTCCCTCTACCCTTCCAACCCCATGCGCACCCTCTCCTGCACCCTGCTCCTCTTCGCGCTCGCTCCGGCGCGCGGCGCGGACCGCGCCGATATCCTCGTCGCGGACTTCGAGGGGGAGACCTACGGCGACGGGTGGACCGCCACCGGCACCGCGTTCGGCAAGGGGCCGGCGAAGGGGACGCTGCCGAACCAGATGGCCGTGACCGGCTATCGCGGCAAGGGACTGGTGAACAGCTATCTCGGCGGGGACGGCGCGACCGGCACGCTCATCTCGCCGGCGTTCAAGATCGACCGCAAGTACCTGAACTTCCTGATCGGCGGCGGCAAGCACGCGAAGACGTGCATCAACCTCGTCATCGGCGACAAGGTGGTGCGCACGGCGACCGGGCCGAACGACGCGCCCGGCGGTAGCGAGCACCTCGACTGGTCCGCGTGGGACGTGACCGACTTCGCGGGCAAGGAGGCGCGCCTCGAGATCGTGGACGACGAGAAGGGCGGGTGGGGCCACATCAACATCGACCACATCATGCAGAGCGACAAGAAGTTCACGCCCGACCGCGTCGTGACCGATTACCCGATCACGGAGCCGTACCTGCACCTCGCGGTGAAGACCGGCGCGCCGAAGCGCCGCACGCGGTTCATCGTCGATCAGCAGACCGTGCGCGAGTTCGACATCGAATTGGCAATCGAGGGCAAGCCCGACTTCTGGGCCACGGCCGACGTGTCCGCGTTCAAAGGGAAGCAGCTCACCATCGAAGCCGTTGTGCCGCTCGATACGAAGCTCGGAACGCTCGTGGTACCGGCGGCGAAGTGGGCCGACGCCGACGCGTTGTACGCCGAGAAGCACCGGCCGCTGTTCCACTTCACCAGCCGTACCGGGTGGCTGAACGACCCCAACGGCCTCGTGTACGCCAACGGCGAGTGGCACCTGTACTACCAGCACAACCCGTTCGGGCGCGAGTGGGGCAACATGCACTGGGGCCACGCGGTCAGCAAAGACCTGTTCCGCTGGAAGGAACAGCCGGTCGCGCTGTACCCGCAGAAATACGGCGACTGGGCCTTCTCCGGCAGCGCGGTGCTGGACAAGGACAACACCAGCGGGTGGGGCACGAAGGAGAAGCCGCCGCTCGTGCTGGCGTACACCAGCACCGGGCGCGGCGAGTGCGTCGCGTACAGCACCGACGACGGCCGCACGTGGAAGGAGTACGACAAGAACCCCGTGGTTAAACACACCGGCCGCGACCCGAAGCTGATCTGGCACGAGCCGACCAAGCGCTGGGTGATGGCCGTTTACACCGAAGCCGACAAGAAGCAGTGGATCGCGTTCTACACCTCGCCGGACCTGAAGGCGTGGGCGTTCGCGAGCCGCATCGAGGGCTTCTACGAGTGCCCGGACCTGTTCGAGATTCCGCTGGCGAACCCGCTCCGCGCGCCCAACATCCCCGCGACTAAGTGGGTGCTGTACGCGGCCGACGCGAAGTACATGGTGGGCACCTTCGACGGCAAGGAGTTCAAGCCCGACTTCAAGGAGAAGCAGCAACTTTGGTACGGGAACTTCTACGCGGCGCAGAGCTTCGACAACGCGCCCGCGCGCGGCGCGGCCGGCGCGCAGCGGCGCGTGCAGATCGGTTGGGCGCGGGGCGTCACGTTCCCCGGCACGCCGTTCAACCAGCAGATGGCGCTGCCGGTGGAACTGACGCTGTCGTGGGAAGACCCGACGCAGGCCCGCGGCAAGCCGGTGCTGACCGCGAAGCCCGTGGTCGAAATCAACACGCTGCGCGTGAACCCGCCGGCGCTGGCCGTGCGCGACTCGACGACGCGCGTCGTGACGAAGCCCGAAGTGCTGGCCGACAAGCTCGACGCCTTCGAGTTGTTCCTCGTGATCGAACCGGAGAAGGACAAGGGCTTCACCGTGGACCTGCGCGGCACGAAGCTGGTGTACGACGGGGCGAAGCGCACGCTGACCTGCAAGGGCGTGACGATGCCGGTCCCGAAGCTATACGACGCGCGCAAGCAGATTGAGCTACAAATCTTCGTGGACCGCGGCTCGGTGGAGGTGTTCGCGGAGAACGGCCACGCCGCGCTGTCGGTGGCGGCGCTCCCCGACGTGAAGAACGACAAGGTGGAAATCAGCGCGACCGGCCGCGCGCTGCTGCGCTACGCGATCGTGTCGCGCCTGAAATCGGCGTGGGAGAAGTGAGGGCCGCGCTCACTTCTTCGCGTCCATCTCGTCGAGCCACTTCGACACGATCACGCAGTAGTACGCGCCGCTCATGCTGGCCTTCGCGCCGGGCTTGATCGCGAACCCGTGGTCGTCGGTGCGGTGCGCCTCGACGAACGTGCGCAGCTTCTTCGTGTCTTTTGGCTTCTCCTTGAGCAGCATCAGGGCGCGCATGACGCGGTACGTCGTCTCGATGTCCGACGCCTTCTCGCCAGTCTTGCCCCACGCGCCGTCTACCCACTGCGTATCGCCGAGCCACGGTTCCTTTTGCGCGTCGAGGTCCAACCGTTGGCCGAGGCGCAGGCGGAAGGCGTGATACGATCCGAGCAAGCGCGAGTGGCCGCCGGGCTTCGTCGGCTGGTCCGGCAGCGCCCACGACTTCCGCTCCTTCGCCGCGATGTCGAGCCACTCGTCTAGTTTGAACGGGCAGTCCTTCACGCCCCACGCCTCGACCGCGGCGGCCCCGATGCGCACATCCTCGAAGGTCTTGGCGTTCTCCTTCAGGTAGTCCATCGCCTTCGCGAACTTCTCCTTCGGCACCTCCAGTTCCATCGCGGCCATCACCCCGATGGCGGTGATGGTCACGTCCGGCTTGCCGCCCATCTCGGCGAACCCGCCGGCCTTGGGGTCGTAGCACTTCAGCACGAACGCGCCGTGTTTCGCCCGCTCGCCCTTGAGCATCGGGAACCCCAGATACTTGAGCGCGCGCACCGCGCCGTTGGTGGCCCGCAGGCTCGGGATCGGCTTCGCGTCGATGTTCGGGTCTTGCGGCGCGTGGTAGAACCCGCCGTCCGCGGCCTCCTGTTGCAGCACCCACTTCGCCGCCTTGAGGTTGGCGATCTTGCGTTCGATCTCCTGAATCGTCTCCTCGGACTGAGCAGAGGCGAGCGAGGGGCACACCAGAAGCAACACAACTGCAAGGCGCATGAAGATGCTCCGATATGTGGTACGAACAGGGGGCTTACGCCCCGCTCGCCCAATCATGTCTTGGGGCGAAACGCTTTCACCACGGCTTCGTTGGTGGTCAGGCTCGGCCCGCCGATGAGGTCGATGCAGTACGGGATCGCGGGCATGACCGCGAGCAGGCACTCGCGGATCGCGGGCGGCTTGCCGGGCAGGTTCACGATCAGGCTCTTACCGCGAACGCCCGCGGTCTGGCGCGACAGGATCGCGGTCGGCACGCTCCGCAGCGACACCGCGCGCATCAGTTCACCGAAGCCGGGCAGCAACTTCTCGCACACGGCCTCGGTCGCCTCGGGCGTCACGTCGCGCTTCGCGGGGCCGGTGCCGCCGGTCGTGACAACGAGACAACAGCCCTCGTCGTCGCACAGCGCCTTCAGCGTCGATTCGATCTGGTCCTGCTCGTCGGGAATGACCAGCGCGCGGGCCTCCCACGGGCACGACAGGAACTCGGTGAGGCAGTCGCGGATCGCCGGCCCGCTCTTGTCCTCGTACACGCCGCGGCTCGCGCGGTCGGAGATGGTGAGGATGCCGATTCGCATAGGGAATTACGATTGCAGATTTTTGATTGCGGATTGCGAGGCGAAACTCGCCCCGCGCCGACCTCACAGCTTATACTACCCCGCAACGCGGGACCAGCGCGGGCCGGATTCCGCAATCTTCAATCTTCAATCTTCAATCGAAAATCGACAATCCCCATGCGTACTTGGTCCTTCTCCTCCGCGGGAGCGCTCTTCTTCGGCCGGAACGCGGTGCGCGTTCACCTGCGCGACGCCTGCGAGCGGCTCGGCGCGAAGCGCGCGTTCGTCGTCACCGATTCGATTCTGGTGAAGGCCGGGCTGCTCGCGCAGACGACCGACCCGCTGGCGGCGCTCGGCGTCAGCTTCGGCTGCTACGACAAGGTGACGCCGGAGCCGGGCGTCGAGTTGGTGCGCGAGTGCATCGCGGCGGCGCGGGCCTGCAACCCGGACGTGGTGATCGGCTTGGGCGGCGGTAGCAACATGGACACGGCGAAGCTTGTGTCCATGATCCTCGCGCACGGCGGCGACCCGCTCGACTTCAAGGGCGATTGTCTCGTGCCGGGGCCGGTGAAGCCGCTCATCTGCGTCCCCACCACCGCCGGCACCGGCTCGGAAGTGTCGGCCGCGGCCGTGTTCACCGACACCGCGAACCACATCAAGGTGTCGTGCCTCAGCCCGTTCCTACGCCCGGCGTTCGCCATCGTCGACCCGCTGTTCACGGTCAGTTGCCCGCCGAAGGTCACGGCCGACTCCGGCATCGACGCGCTCACGCACGCCATTGAGGGCTTCTGTGCGGTGAACAACGACGACTTCCCGCTGCCCAGCGGCGAGAAGACCGTGTATCAGGGCAGTAACCCGATGGCGAACCTGATGGCGCTGGAAGCCATTCATCTCATCGGGAAGTTTCTGCGGCGCGCAGTCAAGGACGGCAACGATCTCGAAGCGCGCGACGGCATGGCCCTCGGCGCGACCCTCGGCGGCCTCGCGTTCTCCAACGCTGGCGTCGCACTGGTACACGCGATGGAGTACCCCGTCGGCGGCGCGGTTCACGTCTCGCACGGCGCGGGCAACGGCCTGCTGCTGCCGTTCGTGATGAAATACAACTTACCATCGCGCGTGAACGAAACTGCCCATTTGGGCCAAGTTCTGAAACGCAACACGACAGAGAGTTCGATTGCCGGTCTCGCAAACGCAGCGATCCGCGAGATCGAGCAACTTCGCGCCGACATCGGCATTCCCCTTCGGCTGCGCGACATCGGCGTGAAAGAGGAGATGCTGCCGGGGTTCGCGGAGAAGGCGTTCGCCATCAAACGGCTGATGCGTGTGAACCCGCGGATGCCGCAGAGCGCGGACGAAATTCTCGACATCTACCGGGCCGCGTTCTAATCGCGCGCCCGGCCCGACCGCGGCGGCGGGCGCGTTCTATACTCCGGTCAGAACCGCTCACCCCCCGGCGAAAGGCGTCATGTCGTCACCGGCCCTCGACCACGCGCCCCCCGGCCCGGCACGCGCGGCCGTCTCCTTCGTGCTGCTCGGTCTGCTGCTCGCGGCCGGCGCGTACCTCGCGCACGGGTACGTGAGCGCGCCCGGCATCGCGCGCCCGCACGACTTCCTCCAAGTCTGGTCCGCCGGGCGGTTGCACCTCGACGGCGGCAACCCCTACGACGGCGCGCGGATGTACGAGCTACAGGCCGCGAACCGCATGCCCGACTCGCGCTCCGCCGAGTGGCCCAACGGCTACGCCTCGATGATGTGGGTTCCGCCGTGGGGACTCGTCGTTTCCATGTCCATCGGCGCGCTGCCCATTGATCTGGCGCAGGCCGTGTGGGTGTATGGGCAGTTGGCGCTGATCTTCTCGGCGACGCTCGTTCTGTGGCGGGTGTACGGCGGCGCGCGCGACCGGCGCTGGGTCGCGGCGGCGCTGGTGCTGTGCTCCGGCCCGGTGTGGTGGCAGACCGTGGGCGGGCAGTACGCCGGGGTGATGTTCGCCGGCGTGGTGGGCTATCTCGCGGCACGGCGCGCGAACCGGCCGGTCCTCGCGGGCGCGCTCGTCGCGCTCACCGCGCTGAAGCCGCACCTGTTCTCGCTGTTCGCGGTCGGCCTGATGATCGACGCGGTGCGCTCCCCGGTGGGGCGGCGCGTGGTGCTGGGCGGCGCGCTCGCGCTCGGCGCGGCGGCGCTCGTCAGCACACTGGCGAACCCCGACGTGTGGGGCCAGTACGCCGCCGCCGCGACCGGCGCGCGCTCCGAGTTCTACCCCGGCTTGCGCGACTGGTTCAGCCCGACCGTGCAGGCGTGGGTGCGGCACGCGCTCCCCGGCCAACCGTTCTGGGTGCAGTTCGTGCCGGTCGGGCTCGCGGTGCCAGCGTTCGCGGTGTACTGGTGGCGGCGCGGCGGCCCCGACCACTGGCCCGCGGCGCTGCCGTGGGTACTACCCGCGGGCCTGCTCGTCGCGCCTTACGGGAGCTGGCCGTCGGACCTCGTGATGTTCCTCGTGCCGCTGGTCGCGCTGGCCGTGCGGTACGCGCCCGGCGAGTTGCCGCCGCGCGGCGCGCTCCTGCTGTTCGCCGCGGCCAATCTCGCCGTGCTCCTTTCGACCGTGGGCCAAGTGGCCCTGCGCTCGTACGTCTGGGTCGCGCCGGTGCTGTGCGTGTGCCTGCTGACGGCGCACGCGGCGCGCGCGCGCGCCGGGGCCGCGCGATGAGCGCGCGCACCGTCTTGGCCCTGTTCGCCGCGCTCGCGCTGGTCGCGTGGTTCTGGGCGCGCGGCGAACGGTTTCTCAACCACAACGGACCCACCTTCGACGAACCCGCCCACCTCGCCGCCGGCTACGGCTACTGGACGACGGGCAACTTCGCCGCCAACGCCGAGCACCCGCCGCTACTGAAACTGCTGTGGTCCGCGCCGCTCGTGCTGCGCGACCGCACGCTGTACCCGCACGACGTGGCCCGCGCGACGAACGCCGATCACTGGCACGTCGGCGACGCCTTCCTCTACCGCTCCGGGCGCGCGCCGCGCGAACTGCTCGACCCGGCGCGGCGCGTGAACCTCGCGCTCGGGTGCGCCGTGGCGCTGCTCGCGGGCTGGTGGGCGTACCGCTTGTGGCGCGCGCCGCTCGCGGGCGTCTGCGCGGTCGCCTTCGCCATGTGCGACCCCAACCTGCTCGCGCTCTCGTGCGTGCTGACCACCGACGTCGGCCTGACGCTGTTCGGACTGCTGTCGTGCTACCTGCTATGGGAATACGCGGCGAACCCGTCGCGCGGGCTGCTGGTGGCAACCGGCGTCGCGCTCGGCCTCACCCTCGGCGCGAAGTTCTCCGCGCTCGCGCTCGTGGTGGGCCTCGGCGCGGCCGGCGTTGTGTTCATCGCGCGCGGGGGCACACTGGCGCTGCCCGGAGCGAAGGAAGAGACCTCGCGCTGGCGCAAGGCGGCTGAGTTCGCCTTTCGCCTCGGCCTGATCGCGCTCGTCGCGCTGGCCGCGACGTACGGCTTCGTCTACTTCGACCAGTGGGGCCGCGGGCTGAAGTTCCAACTGACGCGGGCCGAACACGGCGACGGCGTGATGTACCTGAACGGCGAGCTGTCGCGCACCGGCTGGTACCACTACTTCCTCGTGCTGCTGCCGCTGAAGCTGCCGCTCGGCCTGATGGCCGCGGCGCTGCTCGCGCTTCCAGCACTGCGGCGTGTACCCCGCGCAGCGTTCTTGATCGTGCCGCCGCTGGTGTTCTTCGCGCTGGCGGCGCAGTCGTGCGTGAACCTCGGGGCGCGCGTGGTGCTGCCGGTGCTGCCGTTCGTGTACGTGGTCGCGGCGGAGCTGGCGTGCGGAACGTGCTGCCGGCTCGCGGGGCGCGCGCTCATGGCGCTGTGCGTCGCGTGGGCCGGCGTCTCCGCGGCGCGAAGCGACCCGCACCCCATCGCGTACTTCAACGAGTTGGCCGGCGGGCCGCGCGCCGCGCTCCGCGTCGTTGCGGACTCGAACCTCGATTGGGGGCAAGGGCTACCGGCGCTCGCGGGGTACGTGCGCGCGAACGACCTCGGCCCGGTGTACCTGTCGTACTTCGGCACCGACCGGCCCGAAGCCTATGGCATCCGCTACCAACTGCTGCCCACTTACGGGCGCGTCGGGCCGACCGCCGACGAACTGGTTCCGCCGCGCGCGCGGCGGCACGTCGTGGTGGTCAGCGCGAACAACCTGCTGGGCATCTACCTGAACGACCCGGACACGTTCGCGTTCTTGCGCGCGCGCGAACCGACCGCGCTCCTCGCCGGGTGCCTGTACGTGTACGACGTGACCGACGACCCCGACGCGCTCCGCCGCGTCCGCGCCCTTCCCCCGTACTAACCCCATGTCTCCGCGCGTTCGCTCTGTGCTGGTGCTTCTCGTCGGCGGGGCGGCGCTCGCCTTCGTCGCGGATATCGTCGTGCGCACGCCGGGGTTCCTCGTCCCGCGCGACTTCCTCGAATACTGGGCCGCGGGGCGCGTGCAGTTGCACGGCGGCAACCCCTACGACCCGCGCGAGTTGCTCGCGGAACAGCAGCGAGCGGAGCCGGAGCGCACCGAAGCGGTGATGATGTGGAACCCGCCGCCGGCGCTCGCGGTGTACGTGCCGCTCGGCGCGCTGCCGCCGCGTTGGGCCGCGCTCCTCTGGGTCGGGCTGCAACTCGCGTCGGTGTTCGTCGCCTGTGATCTGCTGTGGCGAACGTACTGCAACCGCGCGCGCTGGCTCGCGGCGGTCGTGGCGATCTCGTTCGCGGGAACGTGGTGGCTGGTCGCCTACGGGCAGAACACCGGGTTCCTGCTGCTGGGCCTCGCGGGGTTCCTGCACTTCCGCCAGAAGGACAAGCCGTACACCGCGGGCGCGTTCGCGGCGCTGACCGCTCTGAAGCCGCACCTGCTCGCGGTGTTCGGCGTGCTGCTGGTCGCGGACGCCGTCACCAAGCGCGGTGCGAAGGCGCTCGCGGCCGGCGTCGCGGTGATCGCGCTCGCGCTGGTGACGGCGCTGGTCGCCAACCCACAGGTCGTCGCGCAGTTCCTCGAAGCCGCTCACAATCCTGCGCCCGGCGCGAGGGCGCTGTCCGACTGGTGGCTCCCGGTGCCGGCGTTCTGGCTCCGCAAGTGGGTCGCGGCCGATCAGTTCTGGATCCAGTTCGTGCCGTGCGCGCTCGCGTGCGCCGCGGCGCTCGTGTGGCGCGCCCGCGCGCATCAGTGGGAATGGCCCCGCGCCTTGCCGCTGGCGGTCGCCGTCTCCGTACTCGCCACCCCTTATGGCGGCTGGGTTTTCGACCTGCCGGTATTGCTGGTGCCTGTCATTTGTGCCGCGGCGCAGCTAGCGCCGCGCGCGCTCGTGCTGCTCATCGCCACACAAGCCGCACTCACGGCCGCGTCGTTCGTTCTTGCCGGCGCGCTCCACGACTACTGGTGGGTCGCCCCGCTCGCGCTCGCGCCGTGCCTTTTCACAAAGGGGCATAGAGGCAGAACGACAGTTTCGACAGGATGAACAGGATGAAAGGCAGGATGAAGAGGTGAAATCAGTTCATCTCATCTCTGTTCGTCCTGTCGAAACTGCCTTTCGGACTTCACGCGGACCGCGTTCGTAGAATGCCTCCTCATTCCCACATCAGGGGGCATCGCTCATGGCGGACGGCACGACGGCGCATCGCGTGGTTATCATCGGGGGCGGGTTCGGCGGGCTGCTCACCGCGCAGTCGCTCCACAAGACGCCCACGCACGTCACGATGATCGACCGCCGCAATTTCCACCTGTTCCAACCGCTGCTGTATCAGGTCGCGACCGGCGCGCTCTCGCCCGCCAACATCGCCGCCCCACTGCGCTCCATCTTGAAAAAACAGAAGAACACCCACGTGATGATGGGCGACGTGACCGGGTTCGACATGGCCGCGAAAGAGGTGCTGCTGCGCGACGGCACGCGGGTGCCGTTCGACTCGCTCGTCGTGGCGACCGGGGCCACGCACCACTACTTCGGCCACGACGAATGGGCCGACCGCGCGCCGGGCCTGAAGACCGTCGAGGACGCGACCGAGATCCGCCGGCGCGTGCTGCTCGCGTTCGAGCGCGCCGAGCGCGAGACCGACCCAAAGATCAAAGACCGACTGCTCACGTTCGTCGTGGTCGGTGGCGGGCCGACCGGTGTGGAGATGGCCGGGGCGATCAGCGAACTCGCGCGGCACACCATGCGCGCCGACTTCCGCACCTTCAACCCCGCGACCGCGCGCGTCATCTTGGTCGAAGGGCAAACGCGCGTGCTGGCCGCGTTCCACGAAAAGCTGAGCGCGAAGGCCAAGACCGCGCTCGAAGACATGGGCGTCGAGATCCGGCTCGATTGCCACGTCACCGCAATCGAGGCCGATCACGTTCTGGTGAAGCCGGACGGCGGGAAGGCCGAGCCGGAGCGCATCAGCACCGAAACTGTGGTGTGGGCGGCCGGCGTGAAGGCCTCGCCGCTGGGGAAGATTCTGGCCGACGCGGTCGGCGTTCAGGTGGGCCGCGGCGGCCACGTCCCCGTGAACCCCGACCTCACGGTGGGCACGCGCGCGGACGTGTTCGTGATCGGCGACATGGCGAGTTGCCCGGACGCCGCCGGCAAGCCGCTGCCGGGCCTCGCGCCGGTCGCGATGCAGCAGGGGCAGTACGTCGCCGCGGCGATTGTGCGGCGCATCAAGGGCGAGACGCCGAAAGGCCCGTTCCGCTATCTGGACAAGGGGAACATGGCGACCATCGGCCGGGCGAAGGCGGTGGGCGAGAGCTTCGGCATCCGGTTCAGCGGGCACCTCGCATGGTTCGCGTGGCTGTTCATCCACATCCTGTACGTGGCCCGCTTCGAGAACCGCGTGCTGGTGCTGTTCCAGTGGTTCTGGAATTACTTGACGCGCAACCGCACCGCGCGGCTGATCACGCACGAGCGCCCGCGCGACGCGAAATAGCGTTACTGCTTCGGGCGCGGGGGCGGGGCGATGTCGGGGTCGCCGTCTGGGTCCGGGTCGGGCACATCTGGGTTTGCGAGCGCGGCGCACGTCTTGCGCAGCGCGTCGAGCTTCGCCACCTCGTTCGGTCCGAGCAGCGTCGCGGTGGCGTTCCAATCGACCGCGTGCTTCCGCGCGATCCCGTGCGCGCGGTGGAAGTGCTTGGTCGCGTGGTAAGCCGCGACCTCACTTTCGACTGCGGCTTGCGCGCCGGCGAACAGCGTCGCGCGCGCGAACTTGAAGCGACCGTCGGTTCGGTCGAGCGACTGAAGCGCCATCACGCTTTGCACCTCCGCGTACCAATTCACGCGCGCGGGCGATTCTCGCGGGAGAGACTGTAGACCGATCAGGGTCTGAAGCTGAGCCTGCATACCCCGCAGCGACACGGCTCTATCGTCCACCCATTTCTCCTCGGCCGCAACGAGCGCGTCGCGGCTCGCGGTGTCGCCGCTCGCGAGTACCTTGCGGCCCGGTGCGGTGCGGTCGAAGCCGGCCCAATCGCCCGGCTCGATTGCGTTCAGTTCGTCGATTCTCGCCTTCGTCTCGCGCGCGAGCGCGTCGCGGCCCACCGGCGGCGGCGCTTCGACCGCGGCCGGCGGCGGCGCGTCCTTGCGGTTGGACTGCCACACGGCGGCCACCACAACGGCGACGAGCGCGCCCGCGCACAGCACGGGCACGACGAACCGGCTCCGCGAAGCGGGCGTACTCATTGCGGCTTCTTCCCTTCGAGCGGCTTGATCTCGCGGAGCCAGATGTTGCGGTACTTCACGAGGTCGCCGTGGTTCTGCAACCGAATCGGTTGCTTCAGCGGGTGCTTCTCGTACGCCGGCGGCTTGTCGTAGCTCGTGTTGCCAAGAAGCTCGAAGTGGTTCTGCACGCACACGCCGTTGTGGATCACCGTGACGTAGCCGGGCTTGAGAACCTTCGGTTCCTTGGATTGCTCATCGAACCGCGGCGCGGTGAAGATGATGTCGTAGCTCTGCCACTCGCCCGGCTTGCGGCAGGCGTTCACCATCGGCGGCGTCTGCTTGTACAGGCTCGCGCACTGGCCGTCGAAGTACGTCTTGTTGTTGAACGAGTCGAGCACCTGCACCTCGTAACGGTTGGCGAGGAACACGCCGCTGTTACCGCGGCCCTGCCCGCTGCCCTTCACCACTTCCGGCGTGGCGAACTCGACGTGCAGTTGGTAGTCGCCGAACGAGTCCTTCGTGGTGATGTCGCCGCCCTTCACGACCGCGTACCCGTCCTTGATTTCCCACTTCTCGCCGCCCTTCCACTTCGACAGGTCTTTGCCGTCGAAGAGGACGACCGCGTCCGACGGCGGTTCGTGGTCGCTCTTGCCGGGCGTCACGACCGCCGGTTCCGGGAACACGATCCCGCTCTTGTATTCCTTCTGTGCGAACGCGGTCATCGCGCCGAACACGGCGACCGCGCCCAGCGCGGCGAGGAGGAGCGTGCGAGACTTGGTCATTGCTGGTTCCTTGTGGGGGAAAGGCAACCCACCCCCCGGCCCCGGCAGAACCTAACCCCCCGGCCCCCTTCCCTGAAGGGAAGGGGGCCGGGGGGTTAGGTTGCCTTACTCCCCCTCCCTTCAGGGAGGGGGTTGGGGGGTGGGTTCCGCTCTGGTATTGTGGTGCGCGTCTCGTTCCTCTTCCACAGGTATCACCCATGTCGAACGTCAATCGTCGCGCGTTCCTCGCTTCCGCCGCGGTCGCCACGGCCGCCGCGTCGCGCCTCTCGGCCGCCGACGGCGACCGGCTGCGCGTCGGGTTCATCGGGGTCGGGAACCGCGGCACCGCGCTCCTCCGCAACTTCCTCGATGCCAAACTCGGCGACGTGGTCGCGGTGTGCGACATCAAGGAGGACCACCGCAAGCGGGCCGCGACGCTCATCACCGGCACCGGGCAGAAGGAGCCGGCGCACCACGCGGATTGGAAGAAGCTGCTCGAAGACAAGGGCGTACAGGCCGTGGTGAGCGCGCTGCCGTGCGACCTGCACGCCGCGTGCTACCTCGACGTGATCGCCGCGGGCAAAGACCTGTACGGCGAGAAGCCCATGTGCCTCACGCCGGCCGACTGCGAGAAGGTCGTGAAGGCCGCGAACGCCAGCAAGCAGATCGTGCAGATCGGGTTCCAGCGCCGGGCCGACCCGCGGTTCATCGAACCTATGCAACTGATCCACAAGGGCGAACTGGGCGAGCTGATCGAGGGCCGCATCCTGTGGTCGAACTCGTGGGGGCCGTACGGCGACTGGTTCGGCAAGAAGGCGCAGAGCGGCGACTGGATGGTGGAACAGGCCTGCCACAACTGGGACGTGATCAACTGGGCGTGCAAGGGGCTGCCGGTGCGGGCGATGGGCATGGGCCGCGCCGGGCTGTTCAAGACCTACCAGCCGGACCGCGACGTGACCGATTACTACTCGGCCGTGGTCGAGTACGAAAACGGCTGCCTCGTCAACATCCTGCACTCGTGGGTGGCGTCCGGGCAGAACGGCAAGTTCACTAAGGAGTTCAACGACGAGTACACGCGGCTCAACGGGGTGAAGGCCGGCATCGACTTCAACAGCGGGGTGATCGCGTACCGCAAGGAACTGAACGTGCCAGACAAGGTTGCGCACAGCGCGAAGGGCGCGATCAACAACACGAAGCTCGGCCTCGAAGCGTTCGCGGCGAGCGTGCGCGACCGCAAGCCGCCGGTGGCGACGGTCGAACACGGCCGCGACGCGGTGCTGGCGTGCCTGCTGGTGCGCGAGGCCGTGTACCAGAAGAAGCCCGTCACGATGAAGGAACTGCGGGGCTAGCGCGGCTACCCCAACTCCACAACGGCCATCGTGTGGACGGTGAGCTTCGGCACGGTGAACGTCGTCACGTCGCCCGCGGTATTGGTTTCGAGCGCCGCGCCGTCCGGCTCTTGGCGCGCGCCCTTCACCTTGTAGCCGCGGAGCGTGATGCCGATGTCGTGAATCGGGATCACCTCTTCGCGCAGCGGCACCTCTTCGGCCGGGTGGCCGTGGCCCGCGGTCGTGTTCAGGTCGTTGTAAAGGTGGATGATGAGGCGCTCGCCGGCCTTCTTCTGCCGCACCACGACCGCGTGAACGCACATCGGCGCGCGCACCTCGACCGGCGGCGCGGCCGGCGCGACGTGCCGAATCGCGCTCGCGAGGACGACGCGGTGATACGGGTACGACAGCAGGTAGTGCGCCGCGTCGATGCCGGCCGCGAGGTACACCACCTTCCCCGTGCCGAACGTGCTCGACACGACCGCGGGCAGTTCCTCGGCCTTCGCGCTGTCCTTCGTGCGCACGGTCGCATCGGTGCCGCTGAGTCGCGCCGGTACGACGCGCGCGACCGGCCCCTTGAACGTGACCAAACCTTTACCCAGCAGCGCGGCGAGCGCGTCGGCCGCGAGGAACGATTTCGCCCCGCCGGTGCGCTTGAAGTCCCACACGCCCTTCCGCTTCTGCCAGTATTCCGGCGGCAGCGTGCGGGCGAAGTTCTCGTCGATCTTGTTGTCGATCTTGCCCGCGACCGCGACGCCCTTGTGTGTCACGCCCAGCACGTCCGCCAGCGCCGGCGTGTCGCGCGGCGTGCCGAACTCGTCGCACAGGCCGGTATCGAGCGACGCGACCAACCCGCCGCCGTTCTTCACGAACGTCGCGACCGCGGCGCACTGCGCGTCGTCGAGGCACGCGGCGTTCGGCAGCACCAGCACCTTGAACTTCGCGAGGTCGGCGTCGGTCAGGTTCCAATCGTTGATGAGCGTGAACGGCAGGTGTTCTTCGAGCGCGGCGCGGAAGAACCCGAACACGTTGGCGAGGTAGCGGTCTTCGACCTGACCCGCGGAGCGGCCGTAGAACGCGCGGGTGTTGTCGCTCATCAGGACCGCGGCCCACGGCTCCGGCTCTTTGTGGGTTAGCCACGGCTTGCGCTTCTTGACCTCGGCCATCGCGCGCGCGGTGCCGGCTTTCAGGTGA
Organism: Planctomycetota bacterium; assembly: GCA_016872595.1. GTDB lineage: Bacteria > Planctomycetota > Planctomycetia > Gemmatales > Gemmataceae > Gemmata. The sequence goes on along the minus strand of VGZJ01000012.1, from coordinate 30,232 downwards.
TCGGGCTGAAGGGCCGCGATGCTCGGCCCCGCGCCGTGCGCGAGCGCGAGCATCATCCGCCGCTCGACCTCGTGCGCCGGGAAGCTGTCCTTGCCGTACGGGTTGCCGCGGCTCATCAAGTACGGCTCGGCGAACGCGACGCGGTGGTTGCTGACCGCCCACACGTAGGCCGCGCCGAACGCCGGCACGACGCTCGCGCCGCGGTTGGTCTCGTCCATCCAGAACTCTTGATCGGGCGCGTCGAACAGCAGGTTCATGCGCGCGGACATGTTCCGTGGGATGTCGAGGAAGTGGCCGAACCGCCCGGCGTTCGTCGTCCACGTCACGAGCGCGATGTCGGGGTTGATCGCCTTCAACCGCGCCTGCGTCCGCTGCAGGAGCGATTCGAGCTTGCGGTCGGCCCAGTGGGAATACGTGCGGTAGTCGGCGCTCTGCATGTCGCGCTTGGGGATCGCGCCGCCGGTGTCGGCCTTGTAGTTCGCGCGGCAGTGCTTGCAGTAGCACCCGCCGCCGTGGTGCAGGCCGTCGAAGCTGAACGCGCTTACCTGCGGGAACCGCGTGACGATCTCCGCGAGCACATCAATGAAGAAGTCGCCGTAGGGACCGAGCGGGCACAGCATCCCGCCGTGCGGGTACTTCTTCAGGTCGACTTCCGGCACCTCGTTCGTGTCGGTGGCGACGCGCCGCCAGTCGGGGTGCAGTTCCCACACCTCCGCTTGCAGCGTGGGCGGGTACACACCGAGCACGCGGACGCCGAGTTTCTGATACTCCGCAATGTCGTTCTTCACGCGGTCGAGCGGAACGTGCGGGCTGCGGCGCTTGAGGAGCTTGCTGTCGTAGTAGGCGTAGAAGGGATCGACGAACCCGACCTCGGAGAGCGTGACGCCGGCTTCGGCGGCGTCTTTCCGCTGCGCGGCGCTCATCACGGAGAGCGTGTACCCGGCCCCGGTGGTGTCGTGTACCCACGCGGGCACCTTCACCTCGCGGAACGGCCCCTTCTCGAACGGCTGCGGCAGGATCGCGCGCCCCCAAATGTCGGGCTTCGCGCCGTCGGCCGCGGCACTCGTCGTTGGCGAAGCGACAGTGATCGCGGCGCTAGTGGCGACGAACTCGCGGCGCGAGGGGAGAGGCACGAGAGAGGCTCCACACGGTTCTCAAGCGAGCGGCGCGGCGTGAGCCCGCCGGTGCGAGACCCACTCAGTTCGTCGTGCGTACTTGAGTGGGTCTCGCACCGGCGCGCTGGCACCGCGCCACTCGCTCGTGGGGTTAGGGCTTCGCGAAGGTGCTGTCGTCCACCTTCTCGAACAGTTCCACCTTGCTCGCCACGCCCTCGATAAACAACTTGCCGTCGCGCTTAACGGTAAACTGGTTCGGCTGCTTCGTGCCCTGTACGTCCTTGTAGTCGCCCGGGAACCCTTCCTCGTTCACTTCTTGCCCGCTGGTATCGTCCTTCACGCGCGTCTCGGACTTCACCAGCAGACCGCTCACCTTGTCAAAGTACAGGTCAATGTCGCGGTGCCCCTTGCTGCTCACCTTCACGCCGAGCGCGACCTTGCCATCGACCTTGATCTCGCCGGTGGTGGCGAAGGTGAACTGCTTGCTCTTCAGCGGGGCCAGTGTCGTCACCCAGCCGGCGTAGGCCTGTTCGCGCGCCTCCGCGAGCTGATCCTTGGTCATCTCGGTAACGTCCTTGATGATCTTGGACCAGCCCTTCGTGCCTGCGAGGACGACCACCACGGATACCTTCTGCCCGCCGGCTTCGATCTCCAGTTCGACGCGCTGCTTGTCCGCACCACCGGTCGTGACCGTGCCGCTGACCGGGACGCCCTCGCCCATGCCGTGGAACGTGCCCTTAAACGTCACCGCGCCGCCGGTGAACCTGTCCAGCGCCTCTTGCCCGCCGTGAGCCTTGACCGCCTTCTCGATGAGCTTCTTGGCCTCGGCCGCGTCGTCGGCCCGCGCCGGACCCGCCGCGACGAGGAACCCGACCGCCAGTGCCGCGCTACTGAACCGTAACATCGCGAACTCCGTGAGAGATGTGACGTGCGCCCCGAATAGCGATTCGCCGCGCACGTGGGCGCATTTTACGGAACGCTGCTATACTGCGCAGATGGACCCACTCGGCCTGTTCGATCTGGCGTTCGCTGATCCGGCGCACCCGTTTCACTTGCACCACATGGAGCGGGCCCTCGACGAGGCCGCGCGCGCGGCAGAGGAAGACGAGGTGCCCGTTGGCGCGGTGGTCGTTCACCCCGAACAGGGCGTGATCGGGTGCGCGCACAACATGCGCGAACAACTGAACGACCCGACCGCGCACGCCGAGATGATCGCGATGACGCAGGCCGCGAGCGCGCTCAAGTCGTGGCGTCTGGAGAAGTGCATCCTGTACGTGACGCTGGAGCCGTGCCCGATGTGTGCCGGCGGGATCGTGCAAGCGCGACTCCCGATGGTCGTGTACGGTTGCACGGACCCCAAGGCCGGGGCGTGCCACACGCTGTACCAGATCGCCAGCGACGAGCGCCTAAACCACCGGGCCGCGGTCGTGGGCGGGGTGCTGGCCGACCGCTGCGCCACAGCGCTGACCGACTTCTTCCGCCGCAAGCGCGAGCAGGGGAAGAAGTAGCGCCGCGCGCCGGGGTGAAGAAAATCGCGGATCGTGCTTGCAGCCCGGCGCGCGCGGGGATAGTGTGAGCGCAAGCTATCGACGCGCTCCCTTCCTGAAGGCCGCCCCGTGTCGTCGCCCGGCACCTGTCCAAAATGTTCGCTCCCCGCGGCGCTCCTGACGCCGGACGGTCTCTGCTTGACCTGCGCGTCGACCTCCGAGACGCCCGCCACCCCCGCGACCAGCCCGTTCCTGCCGCCCGCGTCGCCGTCGGGCGCGCCCACCGGCACGTTCGGCCCCGGCTCGTCGGCCCTGCCCACCATCACTCAAATGCCGGACGGCCCCACGGCCACCGGACCCGCGGCCGGCGCTGGCGAACTGCTCCCGGCCGCGCCGCCCGGCTACGACCTGCTGCGGCGGCTGGGCGGCGGCGGCATGGGCGTGGTGTACCTCGCGCGCGAACAGGCGTCCGAGCGCCACGTGGCGATGAAGTATCTGCGGTTCCCCGGCGACCAAGGCGCGTTCGACCGCTTCGTGACCGAGCTGCGCGTGCTCGCGAAGCTCGACCACCCGAACATCGTGCGCGTCCTCGCGCACGACTTCCTGCGCGCCGACCCGTACTTCACGATGGAGCACGTGACGGGCGGCCCACTGTCGCGCGTGCTCGACGGCCCGATGCCCGTGGCCGACGCGGTGCGCCTGATCCGCACGGTCGCGGGCGCGGTCGCCGCGGCCCACGCCGAGAAGGTGATCCACCGCGACCTGAAGCCGAGCAACATCCTGCTGGCGGCGGACGGTACGCCGAAGGTGGCCGACTTCGGACTGGCGAAACAGCTCGACGAACTCGACCCGGTGACGCGCGCCAGTGAGGCCCTGGGCACGCCGAGTTACATGCCGCCCGAACAGATTTCCCGAAAGTTGGGCGAAACGGGCCCGCGGTCCGACGTATACGGGTTGGGAGCGACGCTGTACCACCTGCTCACCGGGCGCGCCCCGTTCGAGGGCGACACGCGTGAGGAGATCATCCAGAAGGTGCGGACCGAGGCCCCGACCCGGCCCCGCGCGGCGAACCCCGCCGTGCCCGCCGCGCTCGAAGCCGTCGTGTTGCGCTGTTTGGAGAAGAAGCCGGATAACCGGTACCAGTCGATCGCGGAGTTCGTGGCCGACCTGGACCGGTACGAGGCCGGGCAGAAGCCCGACGCCCCGGAGCTGACGCGCGCCCGCCGCGCGCGGCTGTGGGCTGGGGCGCACCGCGGGGCGCTGGCAGTGGCCGCGTGCGTGGCGCTGCTGGTCGGCGGAGCGTTCGTTCTGGGTGCGGCGTACTGGCGCGCCCCCGGGCCCGCGGACCCGACGCCCGCGCCCGTCGATCCCGTGGACCCGTGGGACGAGGCCCGACGCGAGTTGGTCGGCGGGGGCCCCGCGCAGCTGCTCGACGCGCGCGGGTACCCGCGGGCCCACAAGTGGCGGCTCGGAACCGCGGCCCTCGGCCCGTCGCCGGTCAAGGGGGACGAGAGCGTGTATTTCGACGCCGCCGGGGTCGCGCTCCTCGAGTTCATCGACGACCCCGGGACCGACCGCTACCGGCTCCTGTTCGACGTGCGGTACCTCGGCTCGCGGCCCGCGAGCAGCGGGTGAGCCGGGGTGTACGTGGGGCTGACCGAACCGGGCGGCGCGGCGGTCGCGCGGCACTACGGGATCGTGCTGCGCGAGGTCAGTGCGCGGACCGAGACCCCGCCGAATGAGGCCCGGTTGAAGCTGATCGACGTGACCTGGACCCGACAGCCGAACTCGGTCCCGGTACCGCAGGTGCGCGAGTTCTTCACCCGCGAACTGACCCCGTGCCCGGAGCGCGTCCCGCCGTGGCGCACGCTCATCGTGGACGTGTCGCCGGAGGCGCTCCGGTTCGGTTGGAAGCCCGACCCGAACGGCCCCGAAGAGCCACTGGCCGCGCTGGTGCGCACCGAATCCGGGAAGTTCTTGTTACCGCACACCGCGCAGCCGAACCGCCCGGCCTCGACCCGCGACGTGCCCCCGGGTGGGGCCCGCGCTTGTCCCTCGGTCTGTGCTCGTTGTCCTCCGCGGTCGCGTTCAAGAACGTCCGCATCACCCCCCACCCGTGAAAGGTTCGTATGGCTCTTTCGATCGAAATCATCACCCCCACCCCGGGGGCCCAACTCCCGATGACGTTCGAGGTGTGTGGAAAGTACTCCAACACCGAGATCACCCGGGACCCGCCCGATCGGAACGCGATCGTCGGGACGACGATCACGGTCACGCTCGCGCGCAACGGGGTCGTGCTCGCGACCGTGGCGGGGATCGTGTGCGGGCCGCAGAAGTGGCACGCGAACTTCAACAACGTCGGAGCGCTGACCGACTACGTTCTCACGGCCACGATCTCCGACGGGGTGGACCAGGCCTCACACGCGGTAGAAACGGTCGACGTACTGGCGAACGCGGTGGTGATCCTCCCCGTGGTTTGCTGCGCCGTGGGGCAGCCGCCCCCCGGTGGCGGCGCGCTCGCCGCCGCGCTCGCGCCCGCCAGTTTGGGCTTCGGCGCGAGCGCCATCGTCAATCTCGCCGGCACCCACAACCACCCGGCCCCGGCGGGAATCATCGCCGTAGTCCAACGCATCGGCCGGGTCTCACAAGTCACCCAGCTCCCCGGCAGCGGCACGCACCGGCACGTGCGTACGTTCCCGGGGGCGTACGTTCGGTACGCGCTCGGTAACTTGGTCGGGCCGAACAACTGGGACGTGGCCGTGCAGGTCGACTACGAAACGTATGTGTTCGTGTACCTCGAAGACAACAACGGCGAATACCCCGCCCGCGCGACCTCTGCGGTCTACTGACCCGGCGCGCCGCGGCCCCCGATCACCTTTCGGCCGCGGCGCTGTCACTACCATATCTCTCGTGGCGAGCGGGGGGCGTTAGCCCCCTGTTCGTTCGTCTTCGCTCGCCTGTAACGGAGTTCACTCATGGCTGATGTCATTACCAAGCGCGCCGCCAATTACGCCCAGTGGTATCTCGATGTCGTGAAAGAGGCAGGGCTCGCCGACAACAGCGACGTGCGCGGGTGCATGGTCATCAAGCCCACCGGGTACGCCCTCTGGGAGAAGATGCAGCGCGGCCTCGACAAACTCTTCAAGGACACCGACCACGTCAACGCCTACTTCCCCCTCTTCATCCCCATGAGCTACCTCGCCAAAGAGGAGCAAATGGCCGAGGGGTTCGCCAAAGAGTGCGCCGTCGTCACGCACTACCGGCTGAAGGCAGAAGCCGGTAAGCCCCTTCACGTGGACCCGTCCGCGGAACTGGAAGAGCCGCTCATCATCCGCCCGACGAGCGAGACGATCATCTGGAACACCTACAAGAAGTGGGTGCAGAGCTACCGCGACCTGCCGCTGCTCATCAACCAGTGGTGCAACGTGGTGCGCTGGGAGATGCGCACGCGCCTGTTCCTGCGCACCGCGGAGTTCCTGTGGCAAGAGGGCCACACCGCGCACGCCACCGCCGCCGAAGCCGAAGCGGAGACGCTCCAGATGGTGCGCGTGTACCAGAAGTTCGCGGAAGAGTGGATGGCGATGCCGGTGATGGTCGGGCCGAAGACCGACGGCCAGAAGTTCCCCGGCGCGGTGTACACGCTCTGTATCGAGGCCATGATGCAGGACGGCAAGGCGCTCCAAGCCGGCACGTCGCACTTCCTAGGCCAGAACTTCGCGAAAGCCTTCGACGTGACCTTCAAGGACCAGAACAACAAGGAAGAGTTCGCGTGGGCGACGAGCTGGGGCGTGAGCACGCGGCTCATCGGTGGCCTCATCATGACGCACTCGGACGATAACGGGCTGGTCGTCCCGCCGCGGCTCGCACCCACGCACGTCGTCATCGTGCCGCTCGGGAAGAACGACGCGGAGCGCGGGCCGAGCATCGCCGCCGCGGAGAAGCTCGCGGCCGAGTTGCGCGCCCTGCCGCGCGACGACTTCTTCGGCTACGAACCCATTAGCGTGAAGATCGACACGATGTTCGACAAGCAGCCGGGGTTCCGGTACGCCGAGCACGAGGTGCGCGGGGTGCCGGTGCGCGTCGAGATCGGGCCGAAGGACATCGAGAAGAGCGCGTGCGCGGTGGCCCGGCGCGACGTGCCCGGCAAGGAGGGGAAGCAGTTCGGCGTGCCGCTCGCTTCGGCCGCGGACCACATCAGTAAGTTGCTGCGCGACATCCAGAAGGCGCTGTTCGACCGGGCGAAGGCGTTCCGCGATTCGCGCATCACGACCGCGAACACGCTGGACGAGTTCAAGGCGCTGTTCCCGGCCGAGAAGGAGGGCGCGGGTGAGAGCGGCCTGAAGTTCGTGTACGCCCACTGGGACGGCACGCGCGAGACCGAGGACCGGGTTCAGGCCGAGTACAAGGCGACGATCCGGTGCCTGCCGTTCGACGGACCGCAGGAGCCGGGCGCGTGCGTCTTTACCGGCAAGCCGAGCGCGCGCCGCGTGATCTTCGCGCGGGCGTATTGAGAAGTTTGACGTGATTGAAAAAGTGGCAGGCACGCGCCGCGTGCCGTCGCGAATGCGGTGTGAGCACCTTCGCGGGTGCTCAACTGGGCCGCGGCGACGGCACGCGGGGCGTGCCCACTGCATTACCTCGCGCCTTGGGCGGCGCGCCCGGCTCAGAACACCTTCGTGGCGGTCGCGTCGGCGGGCTGCACGTTGACCCGCTTGCCGCTCTGGTCGAAGTACACGGTGCCGTCGACCAGCGCGAAGATGCTGCTGTCCTTCGCGAGCCGGACGAACCGGCCGGGCGAGTACCGCGTGCCGCACTGCGTCACGATGATGCTGCCGACCGTGACCGCCTGCCCGCCGTAGGCCTTTAGCCCGCGGCGCTTCGGGAGCGAGTCGCGCCCGTTCTTGACCGACCCTTGACCCTTCTTGTGTGCCATGACATGGCCCTCGTTGAGCGCACGGTACGCGCGAAAGAATCAGTATTGTAGGGGCGCGCGGCCCACGGTGGACAGGGGGCGCGGCCCGGAACCGGCGCGCGAAAGGGCGCGCCGTTGGTGCGGTACACCCTTTCGCGTAGAATAAGGCACCAATCGCCCGCGGCCCGGGCGCTCATCTCGTAACGAGGTACTCGCGATGGCCAGCCCGAACGTCGTCGAACTGACCGAAGCCAACTGGAACGAGCACGTCACCAGCGGCACCCTCGTGGTGGCCGACTTCTGGGCCCCATGGTGCGGGCCGTGCCGACGCCTGTCCGCGACCATCGACGCCGCCGCCGACCAGTTCGCCGGCAAGGTGAAGGTGGGCAAACTGAACGTGGACGAGAACCCGTCGCTGGCCGTGAAGTACGACGTAATGACGATCCCGCGCATCCTGTTCTTCAAGGGGAGCGACACCCCGGTTCACACCGAGAGCGGCGTCCTCTCGCTCGAAGAACTGGCGCGCCTCATCAACCAGTACGCCTAACGGCGCGCCGCGCGCCGGGCGCGCGCCCGGCGCTCACCCCTCGCCCAGCCCGCCTTCCGGCTTCTCGTGCCGCACCAGCGGCACGGTCGTTTTCCGCGCGACCACCTTCCGCACGTACTCGATCTCCACTTCGGCCCCGCGCACGGCGAACCGCGACTCGCGGATCAACATGCCGGCGGCGAACAGGAGCGCGAACGCCCCGCTCAGGCCGAAGAGCACCGGCACCCACCCGAGCGCCCACTTGGTCGAAGCGGACAGGCCGACCGTCAGGCTCGCCCCGACCAGCAACCCGATGGCGACGTACAGAGTGACGATGGTGCGCTGAAGCAGGCGGAGCCGCAGGGTGTGCCAGCCGATCTGATCGGCGATGAGCGCCCGCTTGTCGACGACCTCGTCGGTCACGACGCCGTCCGGCAGTCCCTCGGCCATGTCGTTCAGCGCGCGAATGCGGTCCACGACGCGCCCCAGCCGGTTCGCGGTCGAAAGGGCCAGTGTACCCGACGCGCTGATGAGCAGCGCCGGCGTAATCATCGCGCCCAGAATCTCGCCCGCGCCGAGAAAGTCGATTGCGGTCATGTGCGGTCCCCTTCAGAGGTAAAGTAGTAGGCACACGCCGAGTGCCGTCGCTAGACTCGGTGGAATGCGACGGCACTCGGCGTGTGCCTACTACTTTCACGAGACGCACCATGCGATTGCTTTCCCTCGTCGCGCTTGTCGTTTCTCCCGCGCTCGCGGTCGCACAGAAGGAGGCCGCGATTAAATCCGCCGGGGCGCACGCTGATGCGAACTGGCCCACCGCTCTGAAGATTTGGGACTGGGCCGAGCCGGGCTATCAGGAGAAGAAGTCCGCGGACGCGCTCGCGGACATCGCGGAGAAAGCCGGATTGAAGGTAACGCGCGGGGTGGCGAAGATTCCCACGGCGTTCACCGCGGAGTTCGGCACCGGCAAGCCGGTCATCGGCATCATGGGCGAGTTCGACGCGCTGCCCGAACTTGCGCAGGACGCGGTGCCGTTCCGCCAGCCGAAGAAGGGCGGCAACGGCTACGGTCACGCCTGCGGGCACCACCTGTTCGGCACCGCGTCGCTCTCCGCAACCATCGCCATCGCCGAGCAGATCAAGGCCGGAAAGCTCAAGGGCACGGTGCGGTTCTACATGTGCCCGGCCGAAGAGGGCGGCGCGGCGAAGGTGTTCATGGCCCGCGCCGGGCTGTTCGACGATTGCGACGCCGCCCTGCACTGGCACCCCGGCGCGAACAACGCCGCGGGCGACGCGAGTTGTCTCGCGCGGGTCGCGGTCAAGTTCCGGTTCCACGGCACCGCGGCCCACGCCGCCGCGTCGCCCGAAAAGGGCCGCAGCGCCCTCGACGCGCTGGTGCTGACGATGCACGCGGTCGAACTGCTGCGCGAGCACACCCCGGACGGCACGCGCCTGCACCACACCGTAACGAGCGGCGGCGGCGCGGCCAACGTCGTGCCGGAGTTCGCGGAGGGGTTCTTCTATGTGCGGCACCCGAAGGCCGATGTGGTGCAGAAACTCTACCCGCGCGTGCTCAAGTGCGCGCAGGCCGGCGCGCTCGCCACCGAAACGCGCCTCGAAGTGCAGTACCTCGGCGGCACGATGGAGATTCTGCCCAACGACGCGCTCTCGGAGATCGCGAAGAAGAACCTGACCGCGCTCAACGACCTGAAGTACGACGCGGAGGAAACGAAGTTCGCGGTGCGGCTGCGCGAGACGTTCCCCGACAAGGCCCCGCCGCTGGAGCAGATCGGCCGCGTGTTCGACGTGTCCGGGCAGTCGAGCGGCGGCAGTACGGACGTGGGCGACGTGTCGTGGATCGTGCCGACGGTGGGCGTGCGCGTCGCGTGCTGGGTTCCGGGCACGCCGGGGCACTCGTGGCAGGCGGTCGCGTGCGGCGGAACGACCATCGCCAAGAAGGGCATGAACCTCGCCGCGCGCACGCTGGCCGCGACCGCCCACGACCTGTTCACCGACGCCGACCTGCGGAACGACGCGAAGGCCGAACACACGAAACGGCTCGCCGGCCGCAAGTACACCGCGATGCTGGAAAAAGACCAGCCCCCGCCGCTCGACTACCGCGACACGAAGAAGTAGCGCGAAAGCGGCGTTGCGGCCAATCGCGCGCCCGCGGTACACTGTCGCCCTTCGCGCGACCGGGACGGAACCCGATGTTCCTGAACCTCTTCTACCTGCTGGCGCTCGCACTGCTGTCGCCGTGGCTGCTGTGGCGCGCCGCGCGCACGGGTCGCTACCGGCGCGACCTCGGCGCGAAGTTCCTCGGCCGCGTTGCCGTGCGCAAGCAGCCGCGCCCGGTGGCGTGGTTCCACGCGGTCAGTGTTGGCGAAGTGAACCTGCTCGGCACGCTCGTCCCGGCGTTCCGCACGCGGCACCCGGATTGGCACGTCGTCGTTTCGTCCACCACCGACACCGGGCTCGACGAGGCCCGGCGCAAGTTCCCCGACCTCGACGTGATCGCGTGGCCGCTCGACTTCTCGTGGGCCGTGGCCGCGGCGCTTCGCGCGGTGAACCCGGCGCTCGTGGTGCTGACCGAAAGCGAGCTGTGGCCGAACTTCCTCGCCGCGGCGCGCGCGCGCAACGTCCCCGTGGTCGTGGTGAACGCGCGCCTCAGCCCGCGGAGCGCGCGGCGGTTGGCGAAGGTCGCCGGAGTCGCGCGCCGGCTGCTGTTCCGGCACGTCACGCGCTTCGCGATTCAGGAACACGAGTACGCGGAGCGCCTGCGGCACCTCGGCGTGCCTGCGGAAAAACTCGTCGTCACCGGCTCGATCAAGTACGACGGCGCGGCCACACCGAACGAGGCCAAAGTGCGCGCGCTGGCGGCGACTCTGGGCCTTTCACCCCTTCACCCCCTCACCCCCTCACCCCTACTCTTCCTCGCCGGCAGTACGCACGCGCCCGAAGAGGCCATCGTCCTCGGCGTGTTCGCGCGGCTGCGCGCCCGGTTCCCGCACCTGCGGTTGCTCCTCGTTCCGCGCCACCGCGACCGCTTCGAGGAGGTCGCGCGGCTGGTCGAAGCCAGCGGGCTGCCGTTCGCGCGGCGCTCGCAGATCGTCGCGCCGTTGGCCGAAATGCCTGCGGTGGTGCTGCTCGATACGGTGGGTGAACTCGGCGCGGCGTGGGGCTTAGCCGACGTCGGCTTCACCGGCGGCAGCCTCGACGGGCAGCGCGGCGGCCAAAGCATGATCGAACCGGCCGGGTACGGCGTGCCGTGTACCTTCGGCCCACACGTCTGGAACTTCAAGGACGCCGCGAAGCGCCTCGTGGAAGTTGGCGGTGCGTTCCGGGTGAAGGACGAAGCCGAACTCGAAGTGGCGCTCGCGCAACTCATCTCCGACCCCGATCTGCGCGCCCGAATGGGCACTGCGGCCCGCGCCCTCGTGGCGCGCCAGCAAGGCGCGACCGCCCGCACGCTCGCGGTACTCGACGCGCTCATCCCCTCAGCGCCCCTCGCGCGCGCCGCGTGAATCAGGTAATATACCCGAATGATCCGCGTCTACTCCTCCAGCGCCGCGAGCGGCCACGTCGTCAACGAAGACGCCTTCGTTGTGCGCGAATCGCCGGTCGCAGTATTCGTCGCGCTCGCCGACGGTCAGGGCGGGCGCGCCGGCGGGGCGCGCGCCGCGCAGCTCGCGTGCGAAGTGGCCGCCCGCCACGGTCCACAAGCTGCCGATGCCGCGGTCGCGGCCGACCCCGCTGCCGGGTTCACAACGCTGGTCACGCTGTTCGTCGAAGGCGACCGCCTAACCGGCGCGTCGTGCGGCGACAGCGCCGCGGCCGCGGTCTGCGGCACCGGCGCGCCGCTCATCCTCACGTCGCGCCAGTTCAAGAACCCGCCGGTCGGGAGCGGGGACGCCACCTTCGTACCGTTCGACTTGAAGCTCGTCGCGCCGTGGAAGGTGCTGGTAATGAGCGACGGCGCGTGGAAGTTCGCGAGTTGGGAGCGCGTCTGGGACTGTGCCGCCCGTCTATCGGGCGACGAGTTGCTTACCGCGCTGCAAGAGCACGCGCGACTCAAGACGACGGGCGAGTTTCAGGACGACTTCACGGTTGTGTTGCTGGAAAGCGAGTGACGCATGTTCCGCATCACGGAGTGCCTGTCCGTCGGGCCGTTCGCGCGCGCCGAACTCGCGCCGCGGTTGCTCGCGGCCGGCGTGACCCACGTCCTCAACGTGTCCGACATTCGGAGCGAGGTTTGGGCTGGCAACGGGTTCGTTGATGTGGTCGATGTGCCGATGCGCGACTCGCGCCGCCTGCCCGCCGCGACCGCGACCGGCGCGCTCGACGTACTGCACCGCTTCGCGAGCGCCCCGGACGCTCACGTCTACGTCCACTGCGTGATGGGCCATCTGCGCTCGCCCACCGTCCTGTGGCTGTACCTGATCGCGCTGGGCGTGTCACCCAAAGACGCGCAAGAGTGGATCGAATCGCGCTCACCGGATGCGGTCGCCGGTCACTACCGCATGGTGGATCACGAACACGTCCTGCTCGCGCAGAAGCACGGCCTCGCCAACTTCTTCCCGCACCCACGCCCGAACCTGATTGTGCCCGTGCCGTTCAGTCCCACCAGTGACGAAGGCTGAACGCGATCAGGCCCACCAAGTAGCAGGCCAGTAGCGTTTGTGACGTCGCGCGGCCGCACGCCTGCGCCTGCACGGACGAGCGACTGAAGAGCAGGCCCTCCAGCAGATACAACACGATGGGGTCGACAACCAAGGCTACGCAGGGAAGTAATCCGGGTAAGCTGGGAGCATTGGTGGCACGCTCATCAGTCATCGAAACGGCTTGGAAACCGAGGGCACGCTCGGCACGACCTTGAGTCGCCCTCGACCGAGATTGAATCTCTGAGTAGCCGTGGGTCGACAACCCGCAACAGCGCGATCCACAGCGGCTGACCAAACAACCACAGCAGCGCCGTGAAGACGTAGGCCACGAACGCGAGCGCGATACGGTCTTGCAGTTCGCGTGCCACGGGCGCACCCTCTGAGGTGTTTTCAGGATGACCACGCCCCTTGCGTTTCTCAACGGTCGGTTCGTGCCGTTCGCGGGGGCGGCGCTGCCGCTGCACGACGCCGGGTTCGTGTCGGGGGCCACCGTCGTCGATAACGCCCGCACGTTCCGCCACGCGCTCTTTCGCTGGCCGGATCACCTCGCAAGATTCCGGCGCGATTGCGCCGCGTGTTACGTCGCGCTCGACGCGACCGACGCGCAGCTCACGGCGGTCGCGGAGGAGTTGGTCGCGCACAACGCGAAGCTGCTCCCGCCCGGCGGCGAACTCCAACTCGTCACGTTCGCCACGCCCGGTCCGCTGGGGTTCTACACCGGCGGCGCGGAGAACGGGCCCGCGGCGCTCGGCCTCGTGACGTACCCGCTGCCGTTCGCGCGCTATCGCGGGTTCTTCGTCGAAGGGGCGCGGCTGGCGTTCGCGGGGTGGAGCGCCGGGCACCCCGGAGACCTGCTGCCGCCGCGCGTCAAGCACCGCAGCCGGCTCATGTGGCATGTCGCGCAGCACGCCGTCAGCGACCCGCTTGCCGGCGTCCACTGCCCCGGCGCGGTGCCGCTCGTGCTGAACTACGCCGGCGTCGGCGACACCGCCACCGGCAGCGTGCTTGCGGTGGCCGACGGCACCGTGTACCGCCCGCCCGCGGATGCGACGCAGGACAGCATCAGCGTGAAGGTGATCGGCGAGTTGTGCGCCGCGGCCGGGGTGAAGTTCGCGGAGGCGGCGTTCGATCTGTCGTCGCCGTGGCGCGACCGCGCGCACCAGCAAGACGTGATTGTGTCGCGGGCGTCGGAACTGCTGCTCGCCGGCACCGGGTTCTGCACGGCCGGGGTGCGCGAACTGGTGTGGTACCAGCAGCCGCGCCCGTTCGCGTGGCCCGGCCCGGTGCTGTGCCAACTACTCGCCGCGTGGAGCGACCTCGTCGGCACGGACATCGCCCGCCAGTTCCTCGAAGCCGAGACCGGGGGCACGTGACGCATGGTCTCCTCGCCAACTTACCCCAAGTCGAACAGCAGCACCTCGCCTTCGCCACCGACGCTCACTTCGCGCTCGTCTTCCACCGCTACCGCGTCGCCCGCTTCGAACGCGACGCCGCTAACGGTCGCGCGGCCGGTCGCCACGTGCACGAACGCGGCCCGTCCTTGCGCGAGTTCGTGCCGCATTTCCGCACCCGCCAGCGTGGTCTGGTACACGCGCGCGTCTTGGTGGATCGCCAGCGCGCCGCGCTCGCCGTGCAGCGACGCCACCAGCGCCCACTTGTTGCGCGTCTCGTCGGGCGTGAACGCGCGCTGCCTGTAGCCCGGCGCGTGCCCGCGCTTGTCCGGGTACAGCCAGATTTGCAGCAGGTGAACCGGGTCCGCCTTCGACGGGTTGAACTCACTGTGCGTGATCCCGGTGCCCGCGGTCATGGCCTGCCACTCGCCCGCGCGAATGACCTCGCCGTTGCCCATGCTGTCGCGGTGCTCCAGTTGGCCGCTCAGCACGCAGGTCAAGATTTCCATGTCGCGGTGCGGGTGCGTGGGGAACCCGCAGCCGGGCGCGACGCGATCGTCGTTGATGACCCGCAGCGCGCGGAAGTTGTGGAACTTCGGGTCGTGGTAGTCGCCGAAGCTGAACGTGTGCTTGCTGTCGAGCCAGCCGCCGAACCGCGTGGTGCCGCGGTCGGTGCCCTTGCGAACGGTGAGCATTGGAAAGCCCAGAGGCGTCACCCGATGTGAAAGAGGTGACGCCTCTGGATACCGGCGCGGGCGCTCGGTCTTACGCCTTCTTGATGCCGGCGACACCGGCCTCGACCACGAACGCCGCGCCGACCTCGGCCGGGCCGCCGGGCTTCAGCACCTCGGGCACGATCACGTAGTCGCTGCGCCACGCCTTCGGCGTCACCGCGCACCGCACGTACCCGCGCTGCCGGTTGTGGTACTTGATGAACGGGTTCTCCGCGAGCAGGTCGTTCAACCCCTTCGGCTCCTTCGTGCCGTTGCCGCCGCTGGAAATGGACGTGCCCACGAACTCGGCGGCGACGATCGCGCCCTCCGGTTTGCGGTCGTCCACGCGCAGGTCGTTCACCCAGTTCGAGTGAATGTCGCCGGTGAGCACCACCGGGTTCGGCACCTTGCGCTCCGCGATCCACTTCATCAACCGCATGCGTTCGAACGCGGCCCCGGGCCACTGGTCCATCGAGTACTTCTTCGGCTCGCCCGCGGCCAGATCGACCATGCCCATCATCACCTGCTGCGCGAGCACGTTCCACGTCGCCGTGGACTTCAAGAGCGCGTGCTTGAGCCAGTTCGATTGCTCCGCGCCGAGGAGCGTGTTCTTCGGGTTCAGCGCGTCCGCGTTCAGGTCGGAGGCCTTGTCGTTGTTCGGCTGGTCGGTGCGGTACTGGCGCGTGTCGAGCACTTGGAAGCTCGCGAGCCGGCCGAAGTGCGTCGTGCGGTACAGCCTCATGTGCGCGCCGCGCGGCAGCGACGCCGGGCGCAGCGGCATGTTCTCGTAGTACGCTTGGTACGCGTTGGCCCGCTGTTCGAGGAAGTCCGCAGGGTCGGCCTTCTCCTTCCCCTTCGGTTGCTCCTCTTGGATCAGGTCGGCGTAGTTGTTGTCGAACTCGTGGTCGTCCCACGTCACGATCCACGGGCACCGGGCGTGCATCTTTTGCAGGTGCTCGTCGGTGCGGTACTGGGCGTGCCGGTTGCGGTAGTCCCCCAGCGCCTTGATCTTGGTCTTCGCCGGCCCGACGTGCTTGCGCACGCGCTTCTCCGCGCCGGGGTATTCGTAGATGTAGTCGCCGAGGTGAATCACGAGGTCGAGTTCGTCCTTCGCCATGTGCTCGTACGCGGTGAACAGCCCCTGCTCGAAGTGCTGGCACGAGGCGAACGCGAAGTTGAGTTTGTCCGGGGTCGCGGTCGACTCGGGCGCGGTGCGGGTGCGCCCGACCGGGCTGGTCGCGCCGCCGCAGTGGAAGCGGTAGAAGTACCAGCGGTCCGGCTTCAGCCCATCGGCGACGATGTGGACCGCGTGGCCGAGTTGCGGGGTGGCGACCGCGGTGCCGCTCTTGAGGACCGTCTTCAGTTCGGCGTCTTCGCCCAGTTCCCACTTCACCTCGACCAGTTCCGGCTTCATCCCGCCGCCCTCCCCTAGCGGGGCGGGCGCAAGGCGCGTCCACAGCACGACGCCGGTGTCGGTCGGTTCGCCGCTGGCGACGCCCAGCGCGAACGGGTTGGCGGCGAACTTGGGCTGCCGGTTGACGCGCCCCTCGACACGCGTGCCGAGCAGCGGCAGGGCCGCTAGCGCGGAGCCGTAGGCGAGGAACAGCCGGCGGCTGACGCCGCCCTGGTGCCGCACCGCGGCCCGCAGGTTCTTCAGGTCCAGCATGAGCAGCGCCCTTGCGAGGGGAAACGCTAACACCGCACGGGGCGAACCCGTGCGGTGTTAGCGTAGGAAGGTGCGCGTGAAGGCGCGGCGAATAATGTGTGTGCGATTACTTCGCGACGCGGAACGGTTGCCCGCCGGTGTTAGGATTTCGGCGTCAACACCTCGTGCATCCCCAAACCCAGCGCAGTCGCGGCGGCGGCGCTCAGCAGGAGCACGACGAGGCCGAGCTTGCGACTCGCCTTCACCTGCCACCACATGAACAACCCGGACGCGCCCCAGAACACCATCACCAGCGCCATCGCGTCCACGATAAGCGCCCAGAACCATTTGGTGTTGGTGCTGCCGGGGAACCCGTGGGCGAGGTGCATCCGCGTGAGGAACCGGCGCGTCGTCAGTTCGTCGGGGGGCGGCGCGGACTCGGCCGGGGCCGCGCTGACCGTGCCCGCGAGCGCGTTGTACGTCACGCGCCACGTCGTCGCGCCGTCGGTCGCGAGGAACGTCAGGTCCGGCACGCTGGTCACGGTCACGGTGCCCTTCGGGAACCCGGCGCGGTCGAGCACCATCGGCACTGTGTCCCGTACGCGCTCGTCGAGCGGCTTCTCTGTCACGAACCGCGCGACCGTGCTGTCGAGGCGCGGGCCGTGTGCGAACGGCTTCGGGGCGTCGGGCTTCTTCGGGGGGCGCGGCGCGGCCGGCTTCGGGCGGATCGTGCCGTTCGGCGAAGTCATGTCGAACAGCACGCTGATTTCCTGATCGTCGGTGCGGACGGTGGCGAAGGCGAAGTCGCGCGTGTAGCGGGCCTTCTCCGGTTCGACGACAGTGAGCGGGCGCGCGTCGGCCCCGTAGCCGCGCAGCGCCGCGACCACTTGCTCCGCGACACCAGCAGACGTGGGGCGCAAAGCGAACGGCGTGTCGTTCAACTCGCCCGCGCCGAATGACTTCATCGGCGCGTCGGCGAACGCGGTGGGGTGGTTGAACAGGAACCCGGTGACGCCGTAGAGGATCGCCCACGGCAGCAGGAACAGCCCGCAGTACATGTGCGCGCGCCGCACGGCGTGCATCGCGCGCTTGCGGACCGGAAGGCGGTACGGCCCCGGAGCCGGGGCGGTGGGGTGCTCAGACTCCGCGGGCGTCATTCGTACTCCTCGTCAGTTGTCGCCGACCACTTCGTTGCCCGCGCGGGTACAGAGCGCCTGCCACGTCGCGGGTGCGATGCCGTTGCGCACGTAAGATACGGACCCGTCCATCTTGAGCGTGTTGACCCCGCCCGTGTGGTAGCTACGCGCGGTGATGACGCCGTACGTCGGGTCGGTCTGGTTGCGCCCCTCGCGGCTGCTACAGACGTCGAAGTCGTACGTCGCCCCGCTCACGGTGTAAGGGACGTTCGTGTTCGGCGGGAACAGCGAGGTGAACCCGATGTGAACGCCCCGCCCGCACACCCACTCGGTGTGCCCGGTGTCGGCGAACGCGCCGCCGCTAAAACTTGACGACACGGCGGCCGGGGTCGCGGGGGCCGCGGACGGCATCACGGCGTCGTGAACGCGCCGCTGGAACGCCTTCACTTCCGCCATCGCGACGGTGTTGCTCAGGCCGTCCGCGTAGGCCCCGTGCGTGAGCCGCTGGTTGGGGCCGAACGCCGCCCCGCCGTCTTGTCGGGTCACGGGGTTCCAAATCAGGTACTGCCCGAGGTTCAGGCCGTAAGTGGTCGGGTAGTGTTCGGGCAGTCCGGTCGAGGCGTTGAGCCGCTGCCGGTCGTTCGGGTCACTGGGGCACACGAGGACCGGCACCTTCAGCGCGGCTACGCCGTACGCCGGGTAGTTGGTCAGGTTGACGCCGGAGTGATAGCCCACATCGAAATTGATGAGCCGGAACATGTTGTCCCCTTCTACGAAGGGGAGCAGAAAGGCCTGCGCGGACCACGGTTGCGCGGCGGCCGTTCCGGTCGAGATCGTCGACGGCGGGAAGTACCCGTTCGCCCCTTCATAGTTGTGCAAGGCGACCCCGAGTTGCTTCAGGTTGTTCTGGCACTTCAGTCGCGACGCGGCTTCACGCACCTTTTGCACGGCCGGGAGCAACAGGCCGATGAGCACCGCGATGATCGCGATGACGACGAGCAACTCAATGAGCGTAAACGCGGAACGACGCATCGCTGCACCTCGTAGGAGCGTGAGGGTGGTGCGGCGTCGCGTACGGACACGGGTCGAAGCCCGCTTGCGGAAGCTAGCCTGAGGGTATTGGGGCCGGGTCGGGAACGTGGGGCCGCGCCGTGGCGCGGCCCCGATCAGCGGGTTTTCCTTGCGGTTCGGGCCCGCGGTCGCCGCGTGCCCGTGTTCAACTACTGTACGACCGGCACCCCGTCGGTGTCCAGTTCTTTTTGAGATTGTGTCTCAACGACCGGCGAGCGGCTCCGGCTTGCCGAGTACGATCACCTCGAGCGAATCGGCGTTGTCGCCGGCGCTTGCGCCGCCGAGCAGGACCACCCGGTTGGTGCCGAACGGGACCAGCCGGGCCACGAGCCGCTTCTTCTTGGCCTCGCCCACCTTTTCCCACGCGTCGCCCTTCTCGGTCAGCCGGTACACCGGGCCTTCGGACGTGTTCACCACGACCCGGCCGCCCACGGTGCAGGCCGCGGGCGAGAACCCGACGCGCTCGCCGCCCGGCAGTTTCGGCCCCTCGCTCCACTTGCCCGTGGCCGTGTCGTACACGTCCACGCGCCGGTCGATGCCGTCGATCCCCAGCCCGCCGATGGCGTACACCTTCGTGCCGACGGCGGCGGCCGTGAGCGCGCGGCGCTGGAACGGCTGCTTGACCGCGTTCCATTCGAGCTTGGCCGCGCTCAGATCCATCACCAGCGCGTCCTCGGGCCACTCGGACGAGTTGCCCTTGCCCTTCATCTGCCACCCGCCGACCACGACCAGTTTGTCGCCGGCGACGACCAGCTCGTGCGACGAGCGGGCGACCGGCAGCGCGGGCAGCGCCTCCCACTTGCCGACTTTCGGGTCGAAGCGGGCGCAGTCGGCCAGCGAAATGTTGTCGGCCGCTTCGCCGGGGGCGTTGCGCGGCTGCATCCCGCCGACGCGGTACACCTTGCCCTTGTGCGCCGCGAGGTTCAGCCCCTGCGCGCCCGGGCCGCCCGGCAGCGCTTCCCACTTCGTACCGCCGTCGAGCTTGAGCCGGTGGAACGTGCCCAGCACGGTCTTGATGTCGTAGCTGTGCGTCTTGCCGGCGTGCCCACCGTAGATGTACAGGTAGCCGTCGCTCTCGATCGCGCCGAAACTGGACACGGCCTTCGGCATGGCCGGCAGCGCCGCGGGCTTGGCCGGTTCCGCGCCGCGCGCCGCCAGCACCAGCGCCGCGAGTGGAACGAGCGCGAACAGGGATCGCGTTTTCATCGGGGGTTCTCCTCGTGTGTGATTAGGGTTTGGACTTCTTGCTTTTGTACTTATCGGTCGCCGTAACGGGGTCGAACTCGACCTCCGGGGGCAGTTTGTCGCCCTTCGGGGGCGCGGGCGGGGCTGTGGTCGGGGCGTCGCCCCCGCACCCGGAGAGCAGCACCGCGGCGCACAGGAACAGCATTCGCGGAAGCATCGGCGGCACCTCAGTAGGCGTTGCTCGAAAGCACTTCGCCGCCGTTGCGCGTGCCCATCGCTTTGTACGAGAAGAAGTCGATACTATCTCGGACGTAGTGGGTGCTCCCGTCGGCGAACAGGAACATCGCGCCGCCGCCGTGGTCGCTGCGGAACGTCTGAAGGCGGTCGTTCACGGTCGCGGGCGCGGTAGTCGTATTCTGCATCACCTTTGTGCTGCCGAAGCTGTAGCTGGCGTACCCGAACGCCCAACTGGTGTTGCCGCCGCGCAGCTGCCCGGCGTACGCCCCGCTGGTGAACAGGTAGTCCTTCAGTTGGAACCCCATCTCGCCGGCGAGGAACGTGTTGCTGGTGCCGTCGCCGATGTCGGTCACGCGCACGCCGGTGAACAGCACCGGGCCGCCGTTGGCATTACTGCGGATGATCACGCCGTTGTCCGGGGCGGGCGCGGCCCACGCGTCGTTGCTGCCGACGCACGCCGCGTAGCTGGCGTAGTGCGTGGTGTATGCGACGGCCGGGGCCGGCGGCGTGACCATCGACGGGCAGATGTAAATCTTGACCGGCAAGTTCGTGACGGTGTTGTTCGGCGCGGCCGTGGGCGCGACGCTCGGGTCGTACACGCGGCGGATGTTGTCCTGCTCGACGTAGGGCAGGATGTGCGTGAACGCGCTGCCGAAGGTCGGCGAGTTCGCGGTCGGGAACCGCTCGTTGGCGTCGTGGAAGGCGTGGAACGCGATGCCCACCTGCTTCTGGTTGTTGGAGCAACTCAGGCGTGCCGCCGCGGCGCGCACCTTCTGTACCGCGGGGAGCAACAGGCCGATCAGCACCGCAATGATGGCGATGACGACCAGCAGTTCGATGAGCGTGAAAGCCTTCCGCTTGAGACGGGCGCGCATGGCGCTCCTCCTAACTCCGGGTGTGAGAACCGGGAAGCAAGAAGAGCCGCGTTGCGACGGGTGGTGAGCGACCGGGTTCGGTCGCGTGCCGTTACGGTGCGGAGCAGGCTCGTTCGCCCGCGCGGGTGCGACGGTCACACCCGCGCGGGCCGAAAATTGTTGAGACAAAATCTCAAAAAGATGGCTTTACATTACGCGCCATTCGGATACTGTCAACACTCGAAGCGAAAAATCGCACCGGGCGACTGCGGCTTTCGGAGCGGTTCGCCCCCGCGCACGCCCGAACCGCTGAACCCGCGTCTCAACGCAAGGCCGCCATGAGCGACACCGCCGCCGACACCGACGACACGGGCGACCGCACCGACGCCCCCGCGGACGAATCGGAGCGCGTGCTGAAAGCCGACGAGCTGTTCGGCGGCCGGCGCGAGGTGTGGATCGAACTCGACGGCGTGCGCTACCGCCTGCGCATCACCCGCCGCGGCAAGCTCATCTTGCAGAAGTAGCGCGCGCGGGCCGCGGGCCGCTATGTTAAACTCATCGCACCCGCTCTCCCACGCAGGAACTGCGCCATGCCCCGCCGCGCCTTCGTTCCCGTTGCTCTCATCGCACTCGTCGCGTTCTCGTCTCCCGCCCGCGCCGCCGAGAAGTGGTGGGCCGACGACGCGGAGCGGGCGCTCGTTCGCGCGAAGGACAATCGCAAGGAGATCGAGAAGGCGCTCACCGACGTGCCGAAAGATCAGCGCAAGGGCATGGCGTTCCTCGTCGAGAACATGCCCGACGGCGACCTCACTTCGCTCAGCGCCGAGTTCCTGCTGACCAACGTCGATCTCGCGTACAAGGCCCGCAAGGAACTGCCGTGGGGCAAAGACGTGCCCGAAGAACTGTTCCTCAACGACGTGCTGCCGTACGCGAACATCGACGAGAAGCGCGACCCGTGGCGCAAAGAGTTCTACGAACTGTGCCTGCCCCTCGTGAAGGGCTGTAAGACACCGACCGAGGCCGTGCAGGTGCTCAACAAGGAGCTGTTCAAGAAACTGAAGCTGGGCTACTCGACGCAGCGCAAAGCCCCGAACCAGAGCCCGAAGGAGTCCATCGAGACGGGCAAGGCGAGCTGCACCGGCCTGAGCATCGTGCTGGCCGATGCGTGCCGAGCGGTTGGCGTCCCGGCGCGGCTGGTGGGCACGCCGCTGTGGGTGGACAAGCGCGGCAACCACACGTGGGTGGAAGTGTGGGACAAGGGCTGGCACTTCACCGGGGCGTGCGAGCCAGACCCGAACGGCCTCGATCGCGGGTGGTTCGTGGGCGCGGCGAGTCAGGCCAAGAAGGACGTGCCCGAACACGCCATCTACGCGGCCAGCTTCAAGAAGGGCAAGCAACACTTCCCGCTGGTGTGGGCACCGCGAAACGCCAGCGTGCCGGCCGAGAACGTCACCGACCGCTACGCGAAGGCCGCCGCGCCCGACGCGAAAGCGGAAGAGGCCAAGTCCGCCGGCGCGCTCAAAGAACTGAAAGCCGCGCTCGACGCCAAGACCCCGCTCGCCGACCTCGCGACTAAGAACTTCGCCAAGATCCCGCTAACGAAGGCCGACGCAGCAGCCGCGCGCGAGGCGATCTGGACCGCGCACGCCGAGTTCATCAAGAAGGACCGCGCCGACGAGGTGAAGAACCGGCTCATCAAGGACGGCAACCTTGAGATGCCCTTCGCATACAAGACCTTCGGGCAGAAGCCGAAGGACGGGTGGAGCCTATACATCTCGCTGCACGGCGGCGGTGGCACGACGAAGGCCAAAAATGACGAGCAGTGGGAGAACCAGAAGAAGCTGTACACGGTGGACGAGGGCATCTACCTCGCGCCGCGCGCGCCGACCAACACGTGGAACCTTTGGCACGAGGGGCACATCGACCGCATGTTCGCGCGGCTCATCGAAGACCTGATCGTGATCGAGGGCGTGAACCCGAACCGCGTGTACGTCCTCGGGTACTCGGCCGGCGGCGACGGCGTCTACCAGATCGGGCCGCGCATGGCCGACCACTGGGCCGCCGCCGCGATGATGGCCGGCCACCCCAACGGCGTCTCCATGCTGTCGCTGCGCAACGTCCCGTTCGCCCTGCAAGTGGGCGCGAACGACAAGGACTATAACCGCAACGGCGTGGGCAAGGAGTACGGCGAGAAGTTGACCGCGCTCCGCAAGGGCGACCCGAAGGGGTACGAGCACTTCGTGAAGATTCACGAGGGCAAGGGCCACTGGATGTACCTCGAAGACAAGGTCGCCCTGCCGTGGATGGCGAAGTTCACCCGCAACCCGGTGCCGGACAAGGTGGTGTGGAAGCAGACCGGGGCCGTTCACGACCGCTCGTACTGGCTCGCGGTCCCGCCAAAGGACGCGAAGGGCGACGCGCTGGTGATCGCGAACCGCAGCGGACAAACGGTGGACGTCACGAGCGCGGAGAAGGTGTCGAAACTGCTGGTCCGCTTCGACGACCGCACGGCCGACCTCGACAAACCCGTCGTGGTGAAGCAGAACGGCAAGACGCTGTACGAAGGCCCGGCCCCGCGCACGGTCGCCACCCTGCTGAAGACGCTCGCCGGCCGCGGCGACCCGGGCCTGCTGTTCGACGCGGAGGTCGAAGTCACGGTCGAGGGGAAGTGAGGAGGAGGAGCCGTGCCAGATTCGACGGGGTTGGCGCAGGTGCTCGGTTTCACTCCGGCGTGGTTCGCGCTCGGAGTGGTCGATGGCTCCGTGATGGACCGACTCACTGCGGAGTGGAACAAGGGTGAAGACAACAATACGGAGCACTACCGATACGGAGCGTTTCGTACGTTCCTAGCCGCGCACCGACCGCTGACCGCAGAAACAGCGGCGGCGCTGTACGAGTTAGGAGCCGCCGACCCGGACGACAGTATGGGCGGGGCGATCATGGCCGACATCGTCCACTTGCCCGAGTGCCCGGAGGACGTTCTCGCGGCAGCACTGGCATCGGGCCGCAAGCATCTGGTGCGGATCGTTGAGCGCCGTTCACGGCACTGAGCGGCGCGTTCGACCTCGCGGCGGAAGTGAATCGGTTTCGCGTTCACCAACAGGGAGCGGCATGAGAACCACAGCGCGGCGGGCGGTCACGGCCGTGAAGAACTTCGGCGGGCGCATCGAAGGGACCAGGGGCTGTCGTGGGAGATCAACCTCGACAACGTGCCCATGACGGACGCGAACTTGGCGGCGCTCGCGCCGCTCACGGACGCCCAATCGCTCGACCTGCTCGGCACCCTCGTCACCGGCGCGGGGTTGGCGTACCTGTCCAACTGGATGCAACTGCACACGCTCTACCTGACCAACTCGAAACTGACCTCCACCGGCATGGCGGCGCTCGCGGGCATGCCGTCGCTGCGCGTGCTGATCCTCGACTACACGAAGATCGGCAACGACGGGCTGCGCCACCTCGCGGGGCTGACGGGCCTCCAGAAACTGAACATCGGCGGCACGCGCGTCACAGACGCCGGGATGCCGCTGGTCGCGCGCCTGACAAATCTGGACATGCTCTCGATCCACGAAACCGCCGTCACCGACGAGGGGCTTGAGAGCCTCGAAACCCTCACGACCCTCAAGCAACAGTTCTGGACCGGGTCCGGCGTCACGCCGCGCGGGGTCGAGCGCCTCCGCAAGAAGCTGCCCCAACTGCAAGCCGACGCGGTGTGACCCTTTTCGGCCCGTTCCGCAGAGGTCTCTGGCGATGCCCGTGTGCCCGACGTGCGAGTTTCAGGCTCCGGCCGAGTCGGTCGAGTGCCCCCAATGCGGCACAGCGCTGTCCGCCCCGGTCCCGTGGAGCGAGCGGCCCGCGGTGCGCCGGCCCGTGTGGGTACACATGATCGTCGGCGCGTACGTGCTGCTCGTTGGCGCGCTCACGTTCGGCCCGGTCGTGGCCGGCTTCTTCAGTGGCAATCTCGGCACGTTCGGCGCGACGCTGCTGTACGCCGCCGTGCTGTCGGCGTGCGGGGCGTCGCTGATCGCCATCCCGGTTCGCGCCGCCCGCGACCTCCCGAACACCCAGCGGTCCATCTGGCTCCCGCTCCTCGCTTCGGCGACGCTCGCGGCGCTTCTGTTCCTCGGGTTCGGCTTCGCCGCGCACGAGTTCGCGTTCGGCGGCAAGAACGCCGGCGCGGAAGAAAACACCGCGCTGACGGCGATCTGGGTCGCGCTGCCGTTGGTGTGGGTCGGGTGGGCGGTCCTGTTCGGCGTCATGTCTCTACACCTCAGCCCGGAGCGGTTCGCGGGCCGGGTGTCCAAGGCACTGCTGACCGGCAGCGCGCTGGAGCTTCTGGTCGCGATTCCGATGCACATGGTGGTGCGGCAGCGGGGCTACTGCTGCGCCGGGTTCGGCACCGGCATCGGTATCGGTATCGGCATACTCGTGATGCTGGTCGCCTTGGGGCCGGCAGTGGTGTTCCTGTTCTACCGGCGGTACAAACAGGCCTACGCGCGCCGCCCGCGCCCGGAGTGACGGCCCGACGAACGTTCTTCACGGAGGCCTCACGGTGTTCGTCCTGCGCACCCAGAATTACGGCGAGTTGCGGTTGCGGTTCGCGCACGGCGGGCGGTTCCTCGTCGTTTCGGATGAGGTGTGGGACTTGGCGGATCGTGCGCGCGTAAAGCCTTACGACGAAGAGACCTTACTGGGGCCGGCCGAGTGGCACCCGGGCTCGGACGAGTTGTACGCCCCGCGCGACAACGACCTGCACACCCTCGCCCCGGACGGCGCGATCCTGCGCACCCTGCCGGAGGCGAACGGCCGCTGGATTCGGGGCCTCGCGTTCACCCCGGCCGGCGACCGGATGTTCGCGTACAACCCGTTCCTCCTCACCGGCTGGAAGCGGTTCCGCGGCAAGTGGCGCTCCGTTTGGGCCGCCGAAGTGAAGAGGGCGAGCGCGCTGAACCGCGACTCCTACGAGGCGCTGGCCGCGTTCGCGGACGACCGGCGCGTCCTCACGCTCGTGCAGCGCCGCGACCGCAAAGACCCGTCGAACCCGTACCGCACGTTCTTCGTGCAGCGCGACGCGGACACCGGCGAGGTGCTGGGCGAGCGCCCGGTCGACGGAAAAGACTCGCCGCGCGGCACCCTCACCGACATTGCGATCACACCGGACAACGCGCGCGTGATCGGCTTCACGGCGCGGTCGGTGTAGGAATGGGCGCTCGACTCGGACGCACCGCCGCGCCGCACGCCGGTCTCGAAGAAGGACGTGCGCGACGTGGCCCTGCACCCGTCCGGGCGCTGGGTGCTGGTCGCCAACAACACGCCCGAACTGACGGCGTGGGACACGACGACGTGGAAGCCGGCGCGCACCTTCGATTGGAAGATCGGCCCGGTGGGGTGCGCGGCCTTTTCCCCCGACGGGCACCTCGCCGCGACGATGGGCGAACTCGGCAAGGTCGCGGTGTGGGATTGGGATTTGTAACGCGCGCGGCCCGCGGTCACTTCTTCTCGTCCTTCTTCTTCGGCTCCGGCTTCTTTACGGGCGGCACGTACAGTTCCGGTACGCCCAGCGCCTTCGCGTCGGTGTTGAGCTTCGCGAGGTCGCCGCTGATCGCGCCGTCGAGCTGTTTGAGCAACCCGGCCAGTTCGCCGCGCAGCGCGCCGGTCAAGCGCTCTTGTTCGGCGGTCGGTTTGCCGTCGGTGTCAGTCAGGTTCGCCAGTAGCCATGTGAACTGCGAATAGAGCATCGCCCCGCCCTTCGCGGCGAAGATGTCGTAGCCGATCTTGGCCTTCGGGTTGTGCAGTTTCTCCTCGATGGCGTCCAGCTTCTTCGCCAGCGCCTCGGTGCCCTTCAGTAACGGCTTGGCGTCGTCGCGGTCTTTGAGAAGGTCTTTGCGCAGGTCGATCTGCTTCTTGATCGCGCGCATCCGCAGCACGGCTTCCGATAGCTCTGTGATGGTGTCGCGCACCTTCAGCGCGAGTTCTTGTTGCGAAGCCAGCCCCGCGACCGCGGCCTCTTCGGGCAGCACGCCGCCGCCGGCCTCGATCTTGATGCGCTCGTTGGGCGAGAGGGATTTCGCGGCGCGGTCGATCCAGCGCGGGTCGGCGCTCACGGCGACCGTTTGTGTGAGCTTCTGTGCCCCGACCGTGAGGCGCACGGTGTAGGTGCCGGGCGCGACCGGGACGCGCGCGCCGGGCGCGCCCATGTCGGCGGGAGCGCCGGGAATGACCGTCGCGCCGTCGTGGGTCAGGTCCCACACGAAGCGGTTCAGGCCGGGCTTCGGCTCCAGCTTGCGCTTCGGCGGGCCGTCGTTGTTCTTGTCGTCGTCTTCGTCGGGCACAGGGGGCTGACGCCCCCCGCTCAGAGTGCCCTTCGCCTTCGCGATGATGTTGCCCTTCGCGTCGAGTACCTCGATGGTCACTTCGCCTTTGAAGTCCGCGGGCAGTTGGAACCAGACGACCGCGCCGGCGTCGGGGTTGTCGCTGCTGGTGCCGGTGCTGAACTCGCGCGTCGGCCCGCCCCACGTCGTGTACCACTTCGTCGCCGGCTTCACCGCGAACAGGTGCGCCGGCTTCTTGGTGATCGCGGGCGTGGTGTCGCGAACCGGCGTGAGGTCGTCGAGGATCCAAATCGCGCGGCCGTGCGTGCCCACAATCAGGTCGTTGCCCTTCACGACGAGGTCGTGAACCGGGACCGTGGGCAGGTTCAGTTGCAGGCTCGCCCACGTCTTGCCCGCGTCGCGCGAGGCCATGACGCCGCGTTCGGTGCCGAGGTAGAGTAAGCCCTTTACCGCCGGGTCTTCGCGCACCACCTTCGCGTGCGTGCCGGCGTCGAGGCCGTCGGTGATCTTCGCCCACGTCTTGCCGAAGTCGGTCGTCTTCCAGACGTGCGGCCGGTAATCGTCCATGCGGTGGTTGTCCACGACAAGGAACGCGGTGCCGGCCGCGTGCGGGCTGGCCTCGATGCAGGTGACGGTGCCCCAGTCCGGCAGGTCGGGCACGTTCGCGGTCACGTTGGTCCACGTCTTGCCCTCGTCGCGCGAGACGTGAACGAGGCCGTCGTCCGTTCCCGCCCACAGCAGTCCCTTTTGCAGCGGCGACTCGGCGAGCGCGAAGATGGTGCAGTAGATTTCGGCCCCGGTGTTGTCGCCGGTGATCGGCCCGCCGCTCCACTGCTGCTTCTGCTTGTCGTTGCGGGTCAGGTCGCCCGTCACCTGTTCCCACTTCTGGCCGCCGTCGCGGGTGCGGAACAGCACGTTGGCCGCGTGGTACACGGTCTTCGGGTCGTGCTTCGAGATGAGGATCGGCGCGGTCCACTGGAACCGGTACTTCATCTTCGCTGGGTCGATGCCGCTGGGGTTGATCTGGTTGACGGTGATGTTCCGCGCCTGCCCGGTCTTGTGGTCGTAGCGCGTCATGATGCCGCCGTACTCGCCGGCGTACACGATGTCCGGGTCAGTCGGATCGGCGAAGGCGTAGCCCGCTTCGCCGCCCCCGACGTTGTGCCAGTCGCCGAGACCGATGCCGCCGGTCTTAAGCGACCGGCTCGGCCCGCTCGCGCTGCCGAGGTCTTGCATGCACGCCATGACGCGGTACGGCGTGCGCGTGTCCGCGCTGACGTGGTAGCACTGCGAGATCGGCAGCGCGGGCGTGGCCCACGTCTTCCCGCCGTCGGTGGTGATGGCGACGCCGGCGTCGTGGGCGTCGATCATCCGGTTCGGGTTCTTGGGGTCGATCCAGATATCGTGGTGGTCGCTGTGCAGTTCCTTCGCGATCTGGCCGAAGCTCTTGCCGCCGTCCGTGCTCTTGAGCAGCGGAACCTGCGGGGCGAACACGGTGTCGGCGTTCGTCGGGTGAACGGTCAGCGTGCTGAAGTACCACGCGCGCTGGCGCAGCGGGCGCGTGTCGTTCACGAGGTTCCAGTTCTCGCCGCCGTCGTCGGAGCGGAACAGACCGCCCTTCTCCGCTTCGATGAGTGCGTACACGCGCTGCCCGTTCGACGGCGCGACCGCCAACCCGACGCGGCCCCAGATACCTTCGGGCAGGCCGTTCTTCTCTTTGCCCTTCGGCGCTTTGAAGGATTCCCACGTGTCGCCGCCGTCGCGCGAGACGAACAGGTCGGAACCGGGGCCGCCGCTGGTCAGCTCCCACGGGCGACGGCGCGTCTGCCAGAACCCGGCGAACACGACGCGCGGGTTCGTCGGATCGATCACGACGTCGCTCGCGCCGGTCTCGTCGTTCTTGAAGCACACGCGATCCCACGTCTTGCCGCCGTCCTTCGTGCGGTAGACCCCGCGCTCGCTGTTCGGCCCGAACGCGTGACCCAACACCGCCGCGAAGCAGACGTCCGGGTTCTTGGGGTGAACCGCGACGGTGCCGATCTGCCCGACTTGCTTCCAGACGTGCTTCCACGTCTTGCCCGCGTCGGTGCTTTTGAAGAGGCCCGCGCCCGGCGACACGTTGCCGCGAATGTTCGCCTCGCCGGTGCCGACGTACACGACGTTCGGGTCACTCGGCGCGACCGCGATGCTGCCGATGCTGCTGGTGGGTTGATCGTCGAAGACGGGCTTCCACGTCAGCCCGCCGTCGGAACTCTTCCACACGCCGCCGCTGGCGGTGGCCGCGTAGTAGGTGAGTGGATCGCCGGGCACGCCGCACGCGCGAGCGACGCGCCCGCCGGCGAACGGCCCGACCAACCGATACTTCGCCGCCGCGAACTCCTTCGGCTCGTCGGCGCGTGCGAACGACGTGAACGCGCAGGCAACGACCAGCGCGAGGCAAACGCGGCTCATGGGTGCGACTCGTGGCGGTGAAAACGGCTCAGATTGCCCATCTTAAACCGCGAACGAGCGATTCCAACCGCTAACCTGGAAGAGGTAGGGAACAGCGAACCGCTATGACCGGCACAACCGCTACTTGTGCCATCCGATGAGCGCGTTCGGCCAGAACTTGAGGCCGGTCCACTCGTCGGGCCGGACCTTGCCGTTGCGCACGCCGATCCGCAGCACCGTCATCGTTGAAGTGCGGCCCGGCTCCTCGTGGCCGTACCCGATGAGTATGGGCGACGCATCGGGGTCGGCGGCGCGCGGGGGCAGCGCGAGCGGCAACCGCTGCGGCACCGGGGCCGCGCCGATTGTGAGCACCGCACAGGCCAGAATCGTCGTGCGCATGTCCCACCTCCGTTGCTTGCGGGTGGAGGTTAACGGGCGTGTAGTGTGTGAAGCACGGCTGGGCCTAAACTATCGGTCTCTTACCTCCAACGGTTCGGGACCACAGCCGTGCCCCACACGACCACATTCTACGACTGGAAGG
>VGZJ01000011.1 GCA_016872595.1 Planctomycetota bacterium | reverse complement strand
AAGAACGTCGCCGGACTCCACAACCTCATGTACGCATGAGATCCAACGCCAAGGGGCGAGCCGGCTTGAACCGATCTGCCACTATTGTGCAGCGACTCTAATGTGCAAGTCGGTACTCTCGCTGCTCCCCGTGCCCGCCCGCGAGTACACGTTCGACATGTTTGTTGAGGATCACAAAGAAGGGCACTTCTCCTTCGGACTCGACGCGTTGAGAGCGTTCGTAGTGCGTGGAAAGAAAGAAGACAATTCGGTAGTTGTCGTCGAGGACGACGCGCAGGTCCGCGGATACGTGGTCGCGAGCTTGCGCCGCGCCGGGTATTCGGTCCACAAAGCCGGTGACGGGTTCTTGGTGGAATGGGGCACGAGGGCACCCGGTGCCCCACCCTTCGCCCTGTTGATCTCAGACGTAGTAATAACGCGGCTGTGCGGCCCGGAGCTCGCGAACCGCCTCCGGGCGTGCGTTCCGAACCTGAAGTGCTTGTTCATCTCCGGGTACCCGCGCGGCGAACTCGACCGTCGCGCGGGTGCCCCGAAACGTGACCTTGAAAAGCCTGTCACCGCACAGAAGCTTCTCGCGGTGGTGGCCGTGGTCCTCGCCGCGTAGTGACCGCTGGTCAACCGCACCCGCTAGTCTGGCCGCAGTTGTCGCACCGCATGCACGCG
Source organism: Planctomycetota bacterium (assembly GCA_016872595.1). GTDB lineage: Bacteria > Planctomycetota > Planctomycetia > Gemmatales > Gemmataceae > Gemmata. Next base: position 45,423 of record VGZJ01000011.1, on the reverse strand, counting down.
CCGCTGCGCACTAGCATGAGGGCTTGGCAGTTCGAGCACGGGTCGCCCTCGTAGCCCTTCTGCCGCGCTTGGCGGATCTTATCGGCCTGCGTACCGGCTACGGGGGCATAGCTTCCGCGCGGGGGCAGCACCGCGACCGCAGTCCCGTTGGTCGCTGCCTTCGCGTGGCCGTTCCCGTTCGTGCCGGCGTCGCCGCACGGTGGGGGCGTCTGCACGGGGTCGGTGCCGGGCTTGTTGGTACCAGTCGCGCCGGGCGTGGCGTGCGTCGAACGCGGGTGATCGATGCCGGGCTTCGGCGCGGCTTTAGGGTCCACCGTGCGCGTACTCACTACCTCCTCGGTGTCGTAGTCCGGCCCGTCTTCGTCGTCGTGCATCGCGTCGCCGCGCAGGTCTTCGGGAAGCACATGCGCGAGGTCCTTTCGGTCAAGATACGTGATCGCCAACTCGCGGAAGATGTAGTCGATAATCGAGGTGGACATCTTGATGTACGGGTTGCCCTGCACGATCCCGTTCGGCTCGAAGCGGGTGAACAGGAACGCATCGACGTATTCTTCGAGCGGCACCCCGTGTTGGAGGCCTAGGCTCACCGCGATTGCAAAGCAGTTCGTCATGCTGCGGAAGGCCGCGCCTTCTTTGTGCATGTCGATAAAGATTTCGCCGAGTGTGCCGTCCTCGTACTCGCCCGTTCGGATGTACACCTTGTGTGTGCCGATGCGGGCCTTCTGGGTGTACCCGGCGCGGCGGTCGGGCAGGCGGCGACGCTTGGCGATGTAGCGGTGAACAATACGCTCGGTGATCTTCTCGGCGACCTGCACCGCGACCGGCTTGGGGTCCTCGCGGGGCTTCTCCGTCTCGGCCACGACCATCGACAGCACGGCGGCTTCCGGCGAATCCGCGACCGAGTTCAGCGGCTGGCTGAGTTTGGAGCCGTCGCGGTACAGCGCGTTGGCCTTCGTCATCAGTTGCCACGATAGCATGTACGCCTTCTTCACGTCCTCGACGGTCGCGTCGTAGGGCATGTTGATCGTCTTGCTGATGGCCCCACTAATGAACGGCTGGGCCGCGGCCATCATCCGGATGTGGGCCTCCCACGAGAGGAACCGCTTACCAGACTTGCCACACTTGTTGGCGCAGTCGAAAACCGCAAGGTGTTCGGCCTTGAGGTGCGGCGCGCCCTCAATAGTCATGGTACCGCACACGTAGGAGTTTGCCTCCGCGACCTGCGCCTTGGAGAACCCGAGGTGCGCGAGCAGGTCGAACGTCGGCGACTCCAGCGCATCCACGGGCACCTTAAGCACGTTGCGGAGGAAGTCTTCGCCCAGCGTCCATGTGTTGAACACGAACGGTAGCTCGAACGTGCCCGGCAGTTGGGCCTCGACCTTCGAGAGAGCCTCTGCGGTAAAGCCCCTTGCCTTGAGCACGGACGGGTTGATGTGGGGGCAGTTGTTGAGGGTCGCGGCCCCGCGGCTGTACCGCACGATGTCCTCGACCTGCCACGGCGCGTACCCCATTTTCGCCAGCGCAGGTGGCACGCTCTGGTTGATGATTTTGAAGTACCCGCCGCCGGCGAGTTTCTTGAACTTCACGAGCGCGAAGTCCGGCTCGATCCCGGTCGTGTCGCAATCCATTACTAAGCCGATAGTACCGGTCGGAGCGATTACCGTAACCTGCGCGTTGCGGTAACCGTGGCGCTCGCCGAGGTCGAGCATCCGGTCGGACTCGCGCCGGGCCGCAGCGAGCAGGTCTGGCGGGCAGTAACGGGCATCGATGCCGACCGGGAACACGGTCAACCCCTCGTACTCCGCGGGCGCGGCGTTGTACGCGGCGCGCCGGTGGTTGCGGATCACGCGCAACATGTGCGCGCGGTTGGCCTCGTAGCGCGCGAACGGCCCGACCTCCGCGGCCATCTCCGCGCTCGCGGCGTACGCCCCGGCGTGCATCAGCGCGGTCAGCGCCCCGCACTGCGCCCGGCCCTCCGGGGAGTCGTAGGAGATGCCCTGCACCATGAGCAGCGCGCCGAGGTTCGCGTACCCGAGGCCGAGCGTGCGGAAGTCGTAGGACTTCTGCGCCACCGATTTCGACGGGAACTGCGCCATGTACACGCTGACTTCGAGAATCAACGTCCATACGCGCACCGCGTGCCGGTACGCCTCGATGTCGAACCTCTGGGTCTTCGCGTCGAAGAACGTGAGCAAGTTCAGCGACGCGAGGTTGCACGCCGTATCGTCGAGGAAGGCGTACTCGGAGCACGGGTTCGTGGCGTTGATGCGGCCGTCGACCGGACAGGTGTGCCACTCGTTGAAGGTGGTGTCGAACTGAACGCCGGGGTCGGCGCAGCTCCATGCGGCGTAGCTGATCTGCTCCCACAGGTCGCGGGCCGCGAGCGTCTTCTTGGCCTTCGGCGCGCGCCATTCCTTCTTCGCCTTCTCCAGTTCCGTGCGCCAGTACAGCGGCCACGGCCCGCCGGTTTCGACCGCGCGCATGAACTCGTTCGGGATGCGCACCGAGTTGTTGCTGTTCTGGCCCGACACCGTGTAGTACGCCTTGCTCGTCCAGTCGGTGTCGTACTCTTCGATCTCGATGCTCTTCCACCCCTGTTTCGCGAGTTGCAGCACGCGGGCGATGTAGTTCTCGGGGATCAGCGCGGCGCGGGCGTCGAGTACCGCCTTGCGCAGCCCGGTGTTCTTGGTCGGGTCGTACCGCTCCTCGGTGACCGCGTGCCCGTGCAGAGCGCGCATGATCCCGTTCAGGTGCTTGTTGAGCAGTTTCGAGCCGGTCACTAGGTCCGCGACCTTCTGCTCCTCTGTCACCTTCCAGTTCACGAACTCTTCGATGTCCGGGTGGTCGAGGTCGAGCACGACCATCTTGGCGGCGCGGCGCGTGGTCCCCCCACTTTTAATCGCCCCGGCGGCCCGATCACCGATTTTGAGGAAGCTCATCAGGCCGGACGACTTGCCGCCGCCGGACAGCGGTTCGCCCTCGCCGCGCAGCGCGGAGAAGTTGCTCCCGGTGCCGCTGCCGTACTTAAAGATGCGCGCCTCACGGACCCACAGGTCCATGATGCCGCCCTCGTTCACGAGGTCGTCGTCGACCTGTTGAATGAAGCACGCGTGCGGGGCAGGGCGCTCGTAGGCGCTGGTCGAGAGTTCGAGCTGCTGCGACAGGGGGTTCACGAACGAGTGACCCTGCGCCGGGCCGGAGATGCCGTAGGCCCAGTGCAGGCCGGTGTTGAACCACTGGGGCGAGTTTGGGGCCGCCATTTGCGCGGCCAGCATGTAGCACACTTCGTCGTAGAACGCCCGCGCGTCGGCTTCCGAGGAGAAGTAGCCACCCTTCCAGCCCCAGTAGGTCCAACAGCCTGCGAGCCGGTGGAACACTTCGCGCGAGTCGGTCTCGCCGCCGGTGGGCGTGTCGGCCGCTTCCGGCTCGCTCTTTTGCACCCACGCCGGCACGTTGTCCTCGTGGACCCGCGTGAGGCGCGCCGGCACGCCCGCGCGCCGAAAGTACTTCTGCGCGAGGATGTCCACCGCGACCTGCGACCACTTCGCCGGCACCATGATGTCGGTCATCTCGAACACGACCGAGCCGTTCGGGTTGCGGATGCTCGACGACCGCGGGGCGAAGTCGAGGGCCGCGAACGGGTCTTGGCCTTCGCGGGTGAATCGGCGGGTGATCTGCATGGCGGGGTCCGTCGAGAATGAGTCGAACGAGGTCGGGCGTCCGTGAACCGACCTTCATCATGCCTTAGCCTGTCCAAGATCGACACACGAGCCGGGCGAGTCGCGGGCAAGAATCGCGGACCGGCGGCGTGCGCGTCCGCGCACGATGCGCCTCCGTCACAACCGCTACAGGCCGCAACGTCACGCGCGCGGCACATCTGAACAGGATTGCATCATCAAACCCGGTCGCGTGTCAAGCCCCGATCCCGATGAGAAATGACGAAAGGCGCGCGCCGCGATGGCGCACGCCTTTCTGGAAACGACTCGCTACGTGCATTAGTGAACGACGGGAGTGACCAGTCCGGGTTGGTCTTGGTACTTGCCCTTCTTGTCCGCGTAGCTGGTTTTGCAGACCGCGTCGCCCTTCAGAAAGATGATCTGCGCGATGCCCTCGTTGGCGTAAATCTTGGCCGGCAGCGGGGTGGTGTTGCTGATCTCGATGGTGATCTTCCCCCGCCACTCCGGTTCCAATGGGGTTACGTTCACGATCACCCCGCAACGCGCATAAGTACTTTTACCGACACAGACGCACAGGATGTCGCGCGGGATCTCGAAGTATTCGACCGTTTCCGCGAGGGCGAAACTGTTCGGCGGGATGATGCAGAAGTCGGCTTCCACGTCCACGAACGACTTCGGGTCGAAGTGCTTCGGATCGACGGTGCTGCCCCAGACGTTCGTGAACACCTTGAAGTTGCGGGCGACGCGCACGTCGTACCCGTAGCTCGTCACCCCGTACGAAATGACGCCCGGTCGGTGCTGCTGCGGGGCGAACGGCACGATCTTTACATCGCGCTCGATCATCCAATCCGGTAACACGCCCATGCCTCGCCTCCTGCGCTACGGTTCAAGCAGTTTCATCGGCCGCGCGCGGCGCGCGCCTTGACGAATCTCGCGGTGCGCCGGTGCCGATACAGATGGTGCCGCCCGCTCCGAGGTCCTCCCGTGCGCGCCCGCTTCTGTTGTACTGTGGTCGTGGTTCTGTTCGCTTCCGCCCCCACGCCGGGCGCGGAAGTACCCACGGAACTGTGGCAGGTCGTGCCGGACGACGGCGGTCAGGCGTGGGGCGGGCGCGCCGCGGCCGGCGCAAAAGGGCGCGCCGTCGTACTCGTTCCCGGCCTCACGCTTCACCCGCTGCGCCCTGCGCGCGCGACCGTAGCGACCCGCCGGCCGTGGCAGGAGCCGACGAGCGCGCTCGTGAAGGCACTCGCGCCCGAGGGCGACGTGTTCGCCTTCGGCTACGCCCAGACCGCGAGCGTGGACGACATCGCCACCGGGCCGGGCCTGCGCGACGCGGTGGCCCGGTTGCGCAAGGCCGGCTACAAGGAAATCGTGCTCGTCGGGCACTCGGCCGGGGGCGTGATCGCCCGTCTGTTCGCGGAGCAGAACGCGGGCGCGACGAAGGTGGTCGCGGTGGCCGCGCCGTTCGCCGGTGCTGAGGCCGCCGCGCTCAACGTCGGGTACGGAAAGCTGCAAGCGCCGTTCGTTCGCTCCCTCGCGCCGGACGCGCGCCGGGTCGCGCCGCCGGCCGCGACCGAAGTGTCACTCGTGTGCGTCGTGTGCCGGTTGAAGCTGCTCGCCTCGGACGGCGTCGTCGCCGCACGGAGCCAGTGGCCCGACGACCTCCAGCGCGCCGGCGCGCCCGCGGTCCTCGCCCCAGTCAATCACTTCGACGTAATGGACCACGCCCCGACCGCGAAAGTGATTGCCGAGCTGACGCGGGAAAAACTCGCGCGCTGGGACCGCGCGGAAACCGAACGCGCGCGCAAAGTGCTGTTCGAGAAGTGACGTGGCCCCGGCGCTCATGGTGCGGAACTCGGGAGCGAACCGCCGGGACCACGCCGCACCATTGTACGCGCCCCGACACTTGGAGTACCAACGTGGCGAACTGGCTGTTCAAAGAAGAACCCGAAACGTACAGCTTCGCGGACCTCGTGCGCGATGGTTCAACGACATGGAGCGGGGTCGCGAACCCGCAAGCGCAGAAGCACCTGCGCGCAATCAAGAAGGGCGACCGCGTGTTCTTCTACGCCACCGGCACGGTAAAGGCTGTCGTGGGCTTGATGTATGTAACTGCTGACCCCACGCCCGACCCGGCCGACGCGACGGGCAAGCGCGTGGTCGTAACGGTCGCGCCAATCGCGCCGCTGGCGACGCCCGTAACGCTGGCCGCGATCAAAACGGATAAGGCGTTTGCCGCGTGGGAACTGGTGAAGCAGGCGCGCCTGTCCGTGATGCCCGTGCCGGACGCGCTTTGGGCGAAGGTCGAAAAAATGGGCGCGTGATTTTCCAGTGATTCGCGCTCCTCGCGCGGCGATACGCCCTACCTTCGCGCACTTCCCGGAGCCCCCAAAGGGGCTTCCTTTTTTTCCGTCAGTCCGCTATCAAACACGCTCACGGCGCAGTGTACACGTTACCACGCGCCGCGCCGGAGCGCCAGCCATGTCCGACGAACTCGCCACCCGCCTTCCGCCCCACAACCGCGACGCTGAGCGCGGCGTCATCGGCGGCGTTTTGCGCGACCCGGACACGCTCCCGGACGTGCAGCAGCTCCTGCGCACGGAGAACTTCTACTTCGACGCGCACCAAAAAATCTATCAGGCGCTGTGCGACCTGAGCAACGAGGCCCAGCCGCTCGACATCGTGCTGTTGCACGAGCGCCTGCGCCGGAACAAGCAGATCGAAGACGTGGGCGGGGCGAGCTACCTCGCCGAACTGTTCGACGCGGTACCGACCGGGGCGAACGCCGAGTACCACGCGCGGCTCGTGCGCGACGCGGCCATGATCCGCGGGCTGATCCACGCCAGCACCGAGATCCAGCGCGACGCCTACGACCGGACGCAATCGGCCGACGAACTGGTGGCGCAGGCCGAGCGCAAGATCATGGACATCGCCAAATCGAGCATGGTGGGCGAGACCATCTCGCTGAGCGACGTGATCATGGAGGCGAACGCGCGCATCGACTCGCGCGTGGGCAAAGAGAACCTCGCGATCAGCGGCCTGCCGAGCGGCTACGTCGATCTCGACAACATCACCGCGGGCTTGCACAACTCCGAGCTGGTCATCATGGCCGCGAGGCCCGGCATCGGCAAAACGGCGTTCGCGCTCAATGTGGTTCGGAACATCGTAACCGACGGCGTCGCGCACGGGAACGCGCCCGTCGTGCTGTTCTTCAGCCTCGAAATGGCGCGCATCGAACTGGCCGAGCGGTTGCTGTGCTGCCAGTCGCGCGTGGACAGCCATAAGGTGCGCAAGGGGCACCTGAACAAGGACGACATCGACAAGTTGATGGACGCCGGCGACGTCTTGCGTCAGGCGCGGTTGTATATCGACGACACGCCGAGCCGCACCATGATCCAGATCGGGGCGAGCGCGCGGCGGCTCCAGAAGAAGCACGAGCGCGAGGGCGGTCTCAAACTCGTGGTGATCGACTACCTCCAGCTCATCGAGCCGGAGAACCGCCGCGACCCGCGACAAGAGCAGGTGGCGCAGATCAGCCGGCGGCTCAAGTTCCTTGCACGCGAACTGAACATTCCGGTGATCGCGCTGGCGCAGGTGAACCGCGCCTCCGAAGACCGCCAAGATCACAAGCCGCGCCTCTCGGACCTGCGCGAAAGTGGGAGCATCGAGCAGGACGCGGACACCTGTATGATGCTGCACCGGCCGGGGAAGTTCGACGGCGCGCAGGCCGACAACATCCTCGAAATCATCATCGCCAAGCAGCGCAACGGCCCCACCGGGGAAATCACCCTGACGTGGATGAAGGAGTACAACCGCTACGAAAACTACATCGCCGACCTCGGCCCCGGCGAGGGCGTTTGACTTGCGGCGCGCACTGCGGTCGGTGATAATGCGTCCGTTGCTCACGACCACGAGGCACACGCATGCTCCGATACGCCGTCATATTCCTGATCGTCGCCATCATCGCCGCAGTGTTCGGGTTCGGCGGAATCGCGGCCGAGGCCGCGTGGATCGCTCGCATCCTGTTTTACGTCTTCCTAATCCTGCTCGTCGTCTCGCTCGTACTAGGCAAGAAGGTCTTCCCCAAATAACCCCGCACCGGAGCCAGCCTCATGCGCCCGTCGCGCCTCTTCCTTTGCGCGCTCGTCCTCACACTCGCACCGACCCTGCGCGCCGCTGAGCCGCCGAAGGACGGGAAGCCTAAATACCGGTTCCCGGAACTTATGGTGATCGTGTACGCCGACTTCCCGAACGAGCCGGAACACCAACTCGCGCTCGCGAAGTACACCGCGAGCAAGGGCTTCAACTGCGTCGAGGCCGAACTCGACAAGTTGGAGGTATGCCGCAAGGCCGGGCTGAAGGTACGGCTCGGCAGCATCGATTACAACAACCTGCTCAAGGCCGCGCCGAAGCTCAAGGACGATCCCGCGGTGTTCGGGTACTACGTCTCGGATCGCCGGCAGCGCGACGCCTACCCCGGCTTCGCGAAGGTCGCGCGTGCGTTCGAGGCCGCCGACCCGAACCACCCCACGCTCTTCATCAACCGCGCCGAGTACAACCAGTTCCCCGAGTTCGTTGACGTCGTCAAGCCGATGGTACTGGACTACTACCACTACCACTGGTGGCACAAGAACCACCCGGAGCGCTACTACCTGTATCTGAAGATGTTTCGCGACCTGAGCGTAAAGCACGACATCCCGCAGATGCGGTGCCTCGGCTCGAACAACCCGCCGGAGAAGCTGCGCCAATCGATGTACGTCCCACTCGCCTACGGCGTGCAGGCGTTCCACTTCTGGCCCCCGTGGTTCGTGCAGTGCAAGATGGACAAGGACCGTAACGCGGTGCTGGAAGACGGCAAGCCGGTGTTCGGCCTCAGCGACCAAGCGAAGACCGTGTCCGAAGTCGCATTCGAACTCAAAGCGCTCGGCCCGGTGCTGCTGAAGCTCAGGCACGAGGCCGTGTACCACACCGATAAGACGCTCCCCATCGGCGCGGAAAAAGCGCCCGCGGACCTGTGGTTCCAACCGGAGGGCGAGTCGCACCTCGTGGGCGTGTTCACCGACGACAAGAAGGCCCGCTACCTGCTGCCCGTGAACCACAGCGTCGAGAAGCCGAAGGAACTGGCGCTGCGGTTCAAGGAGAAGTTCGGGCTGGAACGGCTCGACCGCAAGACCGCGAAGTGGGTTCCGCTCGCGCTCGAGAAGTCCAACGCGGAGTGGGTGTTGAAGCTCACGCTCGCGCCCGGCGACGGCGAGCTGTTGCGCGTGAAGGAATAGAGTTTTCCCGCGCCGATTATTTTTTTGCCGGCTCGTGTCCGGTCTCCCGACCGGACTGCGTTCACCTGATTGGAGGCACGATCCAAGTCGCACCCAATCAGAGGAACTGCCATGTCTGCACGTCGTTTCGGCTTCGCTACTCTCGCCCGCGTGCTGTTCGTCGCGGCCCTGTTGCTCGGCCCGGCCGCGGGTTTCGCCAGCGCCCAACTCTTCGGAAAGAACGGCCTGTCGCTCCCCTCGGTCCCCGCACTGAAGCCGCCCAAGATCGAGATACCGACGCCGAAGCCGCCCAAGATCGAGGTGCCCTCGGTGAACCTGCCGAAGCCCCCGAAGATCAACGACCTGTCGCTGCCGCCGAAGATCAATGTGCCGAAGCCGACGCTCCCGAAACCGCCGAAGGTCGAGATTCCGACCGTGAAGCCGCCGACCGTGACGCTCCCCAAGCCGCCGGCGATCAATGTGCCTCCGGTGAACCTGCCGAAGCCGCCTTCTGTGAAAGTGCCGAAGCCCCCGTCGATCAATGTGCCTTCGGTGAACCTGCCGAAGCCGCCTAAGATCGACGTGCCGTCGATCAAGATTCCGCCGCTCATCGTGTTGCGGCCGCCGCAAGGGAGCACGTTGCCCGTAGAGCCGGACTACCCGCGCCCGCCTGTGAAGCCGCAGAACACCACGCCCAGCGGCCCGCCGCTCGGCCAACAGGTGGACGGGATCGTAACGCCACCGAAACCGCAGCCCCCGCTGCCGCAACCGCTGCCGCAACCGCCGATCATTGTGATCCCGCCGGTCCAGCCGCCGGTGAAGCCGCAGCCTCCCGTAGTGCCGCCGCAACCGCAACCGCCGGTGAACCCCCAGCCGATGCCGGAACCGGAACCGCAGCCCCAACCAGACCCTGAACCGCAGGCGATGCCCGCGACCGAAGGAAACGCCCTGCGTGTGAAGGAGCGCGTACTCGATGCCGCCGCCGCGAACGCCGGGATCGAATTGGGCGACATCCTGATCATGGTCGGGGAGACACGCGTGAAGACCGAGGCAGACCTGACCGCGGCGCTGTCAGCGGCCAAGGGCAAAGTGGTCGTGACCTACTTCAACCCGCGCGACAACAAGGTCGAGACGCGCGAACTGACCCCGGACGCCGGGTCCATCGGAGTGAAGGTCGAGCCGGTCACGGTCGATCTGCAAGAAGACGAGGCCAAGCCGCAACCCGAACCGGAGCCGACCGGCCCGACCGCGGTGCAGCTGACTGAAGTGACCGCCCGGAGCTCCGCGGCGCGGGCCGGCATCCAAGTGGGCGATGTGATCGTCGCGGTGGGCGGGAAGCGGATCAGCACGCCCGCCGAACTGACCGCCGCTCTGAAGGCCGCAGGCGACGAGGCCGAGGTAATGTACGTGAACCCCGAAGACGGTAAGTTCGAGACGAAGAAGCTCAAAGTGACCGAAGGCAGCATCGGCGTGAAGGGCAAGGCCGTAGCCGTGTCCGAGAAGTGAGCGAGTGTGTTATGTGGCCGGGTGCGCTCCGCAGTTGCGTGGCACGCCCGGCCACTTTCGTTTCATCCCTAGCTCATCGGAGCGGCACAGCGAGGAAGCGACCGCGGCCCTCACTTCCCGAGTACGGCGGGCGCGGAGTGCTGTTGGTGGGCCGCTTCGTGGCCCGCGTACTGGCCGAAGTCGTTAAAGAACAGCCGCTTCGCGAGCCGGTAGAAGTAGTTCTTCTCCGGCACTTCTGCCACCGGGTTGTACTGGCTCGTGCGCACCTGCATCGCGCCCAGTTCCGCAAGCGCGGTCTGGCGCGCGGTCGCGTCCTTCGCCCCGTGCGCCTCCACCAGTTTCTTCAGCAGGTCCGGGCGCTCCAGCACGATGCAGCCGCGCGTCGTCTCGGCCGCGAGCTTGCGGAAGTCCGCGAGGAACGCCGACTTCAAGAACTTGTCTTTTAGTGGGCGCGCGTCTGTTGTGCTGCGGATCGATTCCTTCGAGAACTGCACGATGGGGCACGGCTCGATGTCGCCCCACGGGTTAATGTGGTGGCTGATGCCGGTCGCGGCCGGGCACAGGGCACGCCCTTCCCCGTCGTGGTAAGCGTCGATGATGACTATGGGTTTCTTCGCGCGCATGTTCACGACGAACTGCCGCGCGCGCAGGGCTTGTTCCGGGGTCAAACACAGGTCCGGGTTCGGGTTCGGGCCCATCGGCCGGTACACGTGGAACCACGTGTACAGAACGCCGAGTCCGATCAGCCGGTCGATCCACTCTTCCTTCAGCAGGTCGTCGATGTTGGTGCGCGCGAGGCTGGTGCAGACGCCCGCGAACACGCCGGCATCGAGCACGTTGTGAAGCCCCTGCATGGTCTTGTTCAGAACGCCGCCGCGCCCGCGCCGCTCGTCCGACACGATCTCCGTTCCCTCGACCGAGATGAGCGGCGTGATGTTGCCGAGCTTCCACATGCGCTTCGCGCGCTCGGGCGTAATGAAGTGGCCGTTGGTGAAGATCTGGAAGTAGCAGTCCGGGTGTTCGGCCAGCATGTCGAGCAAGTGCGGATGCATGAACGGCTCGCCGCCGACGATGCCGAAGAACACGTTCCCCATCGCCTTCGCTTCGCGCACGAGCTGGTGGAACGCTTCCGGCTTGATGGTCTCCTGCTTCATGCTCACGTCGACCCAGCAGCCTTGACACCGCAGGTTGCAGGTGTTGATGATGCTAACGTACAGGAACGGCGGGAACACCTGCCCGCGCTTGAGCCGGAGCTTGTGCCGGTGAACGGACAGCGCGCCCTTGAACCCCATGTTGTACGCGAGCTTCCAGAGTAGCCGCTTGTCGGTTTCGAGCAGCACGCGCTTGGCGAGCTTGAGCGTGGCGAGCAGAGTCACGGTGTGCCCCGGCGGGTGAACGCGGCGATACCTTCGAGTGTACCGCCGCGCGGCCCGCGGGAGCAGAGCGAAACCGCTCACGGCGCGAACGGTTCGCCCAAGAGCGCCTTCCATTTCGGCTTCTGCTCGTCGGTCAGCAGCGCCTCGAACTTCTCGCGCACGTCCTTCCACGCTGGCTCTTTCGCGGGGAAGTTGGCTCGGCGGAGGGCGACGGCGTCCTCTTGCTGCTTCGGCGTCAGCACCAGCACCGTCGTCACCGTCGGGTCGAAATCGGTCGGCCCGCCGACGAACCCCGCGACCGCACCGACGACCGCCGGGCCGTGGAGTTGGAGCCGAATCTCGGTCAGCCGCTTCAACTGCGCCGGCATAAGTACGGTCTGAACCTGAAGCAGTTCGACGCGCCGACGCTCGATGTACACCTCCTCGTTCGTCACGACGCGGAACGCCGCTTTCGGGTTCGGGACGCGCGCTAGATACTTCTCCTTGTCGTCCTTCATCACCGCCGCGACCACCTTGTCGAGGTTGCCGACCTGTTGGACCTGCTTGGCCGTCAGTTTCAACTCCTTCTGCACGTTCTTCGACCTCAGCAGAGAAACCGGCCCCTCGAACGGGTCGGTCATCTTGCCCTTGTCGTCCTTCGGCTTGCTCTTGTACTTCGGCTGCGCGCCGCCGGTGGGGGCGAACAGTGTCAGCGCGAACAGGGTGAATAGTGCGAGAGCAACGCGCCACATCGGTCGTACCTCGTGTCTAGAGGAAGGGACTGCGAACCTGTACGCACACCCTGCCCACGGATTTTCGAGAATCGCGACATTTCCGACTGTGCCGGTCGCGCGCCCGCGCGGCGTGCCGAATGCGCGACGGGCACGCGCCCCGGCCGCCGGGCGCGGTAACACTTGACGCGCCCCGTCGTAGGCGGGAATCTCGCGACCGTACCAATCGGCGCGCTCCTCGAAGCGACTGTAACGTCGGTCAGCCTGCGCGAAGTCGCGCTCACCGTAAACGGCACGGAACTGACGGTGCGCCCGCCCGCCGGACTGCCAACGTTTCGGCCGGGTGCGGCACTCGTCGTTCGCGTACCCTCGGGAACGCAGATCGCGCCCACACTGGAATTATTCGCGCCGGCCCCGCAAAGCGCACAACTTGCGCCGCCACCGACCGCCGCAACGGTGCGCGTTGCGCATGCCATGCCCCCGGCCACAACAGAGGGCGCGCCGGTCGCTGGCACGAGCGCGCCCGAACGCGCAGCGACCGCGCCGGCGCAGTCGACCGGCGCGCCGGCCGCGGCCCCGCGCCTCGCCGTGGTGGACGTACTGGCGCCGGCTCCGGACGGGCCCGTCCTCGTCGCCATCGACGGTGCCGAGTACACCGCGCGCGCCGCGACCGCGGAGCCGCTCGCGTCCGGCGGGCGCTACGTCCTTCAAGTCGAACGCGGCGCGGCCGGCGTCGTACTGAAGTCGCCGCCGCCAAACGCGCCGGGCTTGGCGACCGAAGTCGCTACGGCGCTCCTACGTGTACCGGCCCCGGACCTCGGTTCGACGGTCACGCCTCTTCGCGCGGAACTCGCGGCGCTCACACAGCCGCAGACGGCCGCGCCGGTGCGCGCCGCGGCCGTCGCCGTGCGCTATACGCTCGATTCCATAGTGCCCGGAGTAGCGCGCCCGCCCGACGCGACCGAACTGCAACGGTTGGTCGAAAACGGCGGGCGGCACTTTGAAGCCAAGCTCGCACGCCTCGTCGAAACGGCCGAAGCGTCCGACGCACCGGCCGCAGCGAAGCCGACCACCGACGCGCCTGAAGTACCGGACGCACCGACACCAGCCGCGGCAAAGGACGGCGCGACACAGGCGCGTGAACCGCACTCGCGCGCGAGTACCGAAGCCGTGCGCGCCGATGTCGGCTCGGACCTCAAGGGCGACTTGCTGCGCCTGTTGCAAGCGGTGAGCGAGCTCGGCGGCGCGGCCCGCGCGCCTGTGGCCGAGGCCGCGCTGCACGGAATCGAGTCGCAGCAGGCCGGGCAGGTGCTCGCGCAGGCCGCCGGCACGCCGTACTACCTGCAAGTGCCCTTCCCCGATGGCGGCGTATGGCGCACACTTAGCCTCGCCCTCGAACTACAATCTCGACCCGACCAGCCGGACGCCGAGCGCGCAGGCCGGTTCCGCGTGTTCATGCACGTCCCGCTGACCGAACTAGGCGAAACGTGGATCGAGGCCGGCCTCGCCGCCGACCAACTCCGCGCGACGATCTACCTCGACCGCGCGACATCCCGCGACCGCGTGCGCGCCGACATAGGCGATCTACGCGCCGAGCTCGAAGCCGAGGGCTACACCGAAGTGCTACTCGACGTGCGCGCCGCGAGCGACCTTCCCGCACGGCACCGGCGCGAGGCCGGCGCGCTTGCCGCCGGTCGCCCGGCCACCGTGTCGGTCCTCGATGTGAAGGTGTGACAATGGCCAACCCGCCGAAGAAGCGCGCCGTCGCGTTGCGCTACGACCCGACCCGCGACACGGCCCCGAAGGTAGTTGCGACGGGCACGGGGCGCACCGCCGAACAGATACTGGCGCTGGCCGCAAAAGGCGGCGTGCCGGTGCGCCGCGATGCCAACCTCGTCGGGGTGCTGAGCCGCCTGAAGCTCGATCAGGAGATTCCGCCCGAAGTGTACCGCGCCGTGGCCGCGATCCTTGCGTTCCTGAACAAGGTAAACCGCCCGCGCTGAGGGCCTTGTTCACTGTGACCCGCTCACGAAGGTCTCACCTCAACGAGCGACGGCGAAGCGCACCGGCCGCGCGACCCGCTGATGCGGGTCAATACGAACATCGCGCGTCACTCCTTTGCGCGCGGGCGGTCGCGGAGGAAGCCCCACTCTTCCCAGCGGCTCGACAGCCCCAATCGCGCGAGGTACTCGGCGTCGGGCTTCGCGCCATCCGGTGCGCGCAAGAGTGCGTCGGCCGCGTGTACCGCGGTTAGTGCTGAAATTGCGGTGCCCGGGCACGCGCCTGGCTCGTGGTGCCACGCCACGGCCTCGACGAGCGCGTCCGGCAAACCCCATAACCCGAGTAGATACGCCCCGACTTCGGCGTGTGTCGTCCCCAGCACACGCCGCTCAGCCGCCGCGGCGGTCAGGCCGTCGGCGCGCATCAGCATCATCACCTCCTTGTACGGCCCTGCCAGTTGGCTCGCGAGGGCCAACTTTCCAATGTCGTGGAACAGGCCCGCGAGCGCGGACTCGCGCGCGACCTGTTCGCCCGCGTTCAGGTCCGTGGCGATCAGGCCCGCGAGTTCGGCCACCTTCTGGCTATGGTCCCAGAGGGTCTCGATAGAGAACGGGCGCAGCGAGTTCGGGTTGTACCGCGAGAACAGGTCGGCCGCGAGGACGAGCGTCCGCGTCAGGTCCGCACCGAGCACGCGTACCGCTTGGCCGGGAGTGGTGGCCGGCTTGCGCAGTCCGACGAGCGCGGAGTTCGCCATTTGCAGCAACCGGGCCGCGATGCCGGGGTCTTGGGCCACCAACTCGCCCACCGCGGCGAGTGAGTACTCTGGCATCATCAGTTCGTCGGCGATGCGGGCATAGTGCGCGGAGAGCGTGGGGACGCTGGCGAGCCGCCCGACCACCGAGGCGAGCGCCGGATTGCCCAAGAGCGCGCGCAGGGCGAACCCGCGGTGGACCGCGGCGTACAGCTCGGCCGGCGCGCAAGTGCTGGGCAGTACGCGGTGGGCGAGGGCGACGAGGTGCACAAGTTCGCCCGGCCGCGCGATGTCGGCGAGTACGATGCGCGCGGTCGGCGGGTGCCGGCGGCGCACTTCGAGCAGCACTTCGGCGCAGCCGGTGCCGGCGAGTTGGGCTTCGGCGACGAGGGCGTCGTACTCGCCGCGCTCGAGGCGCAGGAGCGCGTCCGCGCCGCCGCGCGCCGCGGTCACCTCCCAGTCGCGCTGAACCGGGGCGAACGCGGCCCGGAACGCCCGGTGCGCACCCGCGTCGTCGGAAACGAACAGCACGCGCCCGCTCATGTGACGCCCCCCGCGACGGGCGCGCCCTTCGCCGGGCGGAACAGCCGCTCGACCGTCTTCACCAGTTCGCCGGGCGTGAACGGCTTCGGCAGGAACACGGCCCGCGCCAGCCCTTCAAGCCGGCGCTGGTCGGGCACGTAGCCGGAGACGAAGACGATGGGCAAGTCCGGGCGCACGGCTCGCGCCCGCGCCGCCAACTCGCGCCCGTCGATGCCCGGCATCACGAGGTCGGTTACGAGCAGGTCGAAGTGTCGCTCCGGGGTCAGCAGCGCGAGCGCGGCCTCGCCCCCGTTCGCCTCGGTCACTACGCAACCCTGCGTTTCGAGGGTCAAACGGACCATCTTTCGGAGCCGCTCCTCGTCCTCCACGAGCAGCACGGTGCGCCGGAACGAGAACCCGGTGCGCCCCGAAAGGCCCAGCCCAGAGATTTCCGCCGACGAGCGCGCCGCGCCGTCGCACCACGGGAACCGCACGTCGAACGTGGTTCCGACCGCCAACTCGGATTCGACCTCGATTGCCCCGCCGGACTGTTGCACGATCCCGTACACGGTCGCCAGCCCGAGGCCGGTGCCCTTCCCGATGTCCTTCGTGGTGAAGAACGGCTCGAACAGGTGGCGCTTCACTTCGGCGGTCATACCGGTGCCAGTGTCGCGCACGACGAGGCGCGCGAACCGGCCCGCGCCAGCCAGCTCGCCGGTGCCGATGGTCAGCGTACCGCCGTCGGGCATCGCGTCCTTCGCGTTCACCGCGAGGTTCATCACCACCTGTTCGATCTGCCCGCGATCGGCGCGGACGCGCACCGGGTTCGGTGCCAGTTCCGTGCGCACCGTCACGCGCTCGCCGATGAGCCGCCGGAGCAGGCTCGAGAGGCCGCTCACGATCTCGTTCAGGTCGATTACCTCGGGGCGCGTCGGCTGTTTGCGGCTGAACGTGAGCAACTGGCGGGTAAGCGCCGCGGCGCGCGTGGCCGCGTCGTTGATGTCTTCGATCAGTTGCGGCTGTTCGGGGTCGCCCGGCGGCAGGTGCTGAAGGAGGTGCGTGTTACCCGTGATGATCGTGAGCAGGTTGTTGAAGTCATGGGCGATGCCGCCCGCGAGCCGGCCGATGGCCTCCATCTTTTGTGCCTGCCGGAACTGCGCCTCAAGGCGCTTGTGCTCGGTCACGTCTTGGTACACGCCGAGGACGCCGATCAGCGCGCCGGCCCCGTCGCGGAGGGGCACGCGGCTGACGAGGAGTTGCGAGGCTTTGCCGTCCGCACCGGGGCGCACCTCGTCGGTATTCAGCAGCGGCTCGCCGGATTCCATCACGCTCCGGTCACATGCCCGCGCGTACTCGGCCGCGTCGGGTGTCAGGAAGTCGTCGTCGGTACGACCGACTACTTCCCCGGCAACGTCTCGGCCGTAGTCGCGAGCGACGCGGTCGTTGCACTCCAAATAGATCGAGGCCCGGTCCTTCCAGAACACGCCGCACGGGATGTTGGCGAGCACGTCGCGGAGCCGTCCCTCACTCGCGCGCAGCGCGGTCTCGGCGCGGCGCCGGTCGGTGAGGTCGGTGGCGACTACGAGTCGCGCGGGGCGACCGCCGTACTCGAACCGCGCGGTCACCACCTCCAGCGGTAGCACCGCCCCGGCCTTCGTGCGGTGCTCCCATACCAGAACGTCGTCCGGGAAGAGCGCGTCCGCATTCAGCCCGCCGATCAGGGCGTCGGCGCACGGGCGCGCGAGCACGTCTCGAACCGTCAGGCTTAACAGTTCATCACTCGTGTAGCCGTACCGGGCGTGAACCGCGCCGTTGGTGGCGAGGAACCGCAGGCTCGCTTCGTCGAACGCCCAGAGCGGCGCGGGGTGTATGTCGAACAACAAGCGGTACGGGACTTCGGGCGCGGGCGGTTCGCTCACAACCGGGGCCGGCGGGGGCGACGGCACCGGTGCGAGCGGTGGCCCGGTGCGCCGCGTCGCGGCGCGGGCGAACGCGGCACCCGCCAGCGCAGCGGCTACGATACCCGCGGTCCAGTAAAGCCAATCGGCCATTGTCCACACGTCGGGAGGTGGGCGCGCCCGGTGCGCCCGGCACCGGAACTCTAGCTCACACCGGTTCGCAGGCGCGATGACGGCCTCTCCCGTTGCTTATCGTGAGGGGCGTCGTTCTTTTGCCCCGCGGCCCCCCGTCCCCGTCCGCGCACTACAGTTGCAGACCACGGCCCCGCGCGGAGCGTCGCATGTCTGTCGTCCTTGCCCCCCACGATCCGCTCTCCGAAACCGATTTCGAGCTCTCGGACGGAGGTGGGGAAGCGCGCGGTCTTTCGCGCCTCATTGAGCAATGGGTCGTGCTGCCGGAGGAGTGGGACGAGTTGCCGCGCGAGCTGAAGGACGCGGTAGCCCGACCCGACCCGCACACCGATCTGCTCGACCGCCTCGTGCAATGTCACCTGCTGACGAAGTTCCAAGCCGACAAGGTGCGCGAGGGCGGGGCCGGGGAACTCGTTCTCGGTCACTATCGGCTCCTCGACCTGCTCGGGCGCGGCGGCATGGGCACCGTATACCGGGCCGAACACCTGCACTTGCGTCGCCAAGTCGCGGTAAAGGTCATGGCCCGCGCCGGCGAGCCGAACCCGCGGCTGCTGCACCGCTTCTACGGCGAAGCCCGCGCCGTTGCGAAGCTCCAGCACCCGAACATTGTCTCGTGCCTCGACGCCGGGCGCTACGCCCCGCCGGGCGCGTCACCGCGCGACTACTACGTGATGGAACTGATCGGCGGGGCCGACCTACACGCCGCGGTGAACGCCACCGGCCCATTGCCCCCGAACCGCGTGTGCGACCTGTTCCGGCAGATCGCCGAAGCACTCGCCGAGGCCCATCGGTTCGGCCTCGTCCACCGCGACATCAAGCCGAGCAACATCCTCATCACCCCGGACTGGCAGGCGAAGCTCCTCGACTTCGGCTTGGCCCTGCGCCCGCAGAATCGGATGACCGAACCGGGCCTCCTGCTCGGCACCATCGGATATATGGCCCCTGAGCAAGCACAGGCCTCGCACGAGGTTGACGCGCGCGCCGACCTGTTCAGCCTCGGGGCCACGATGTACTGGGCCCTGACCGGGCGCGAGCCGTTCCCCGAGACCGGGAACGTGCTGCGCGACCTGACCGCGCGCCTCACGGCCCCGCCGCTGGACGTACGCAAGGCACGCCCGGAGCTGCCGGACGAACTCGGCGCGCTCGTGGGGCAACTCACGGATCGGGACCGTGACCGGCGGTACCAGTCGGCCCGCGCCGTCGCCGCGACACTCGCCGGGTACGCGCGTTGGGCGTCTGTGCGCGAGAGCGCCGAGCGCCCCGCTGTGCCGCGGGTGCTCGTGGTCGAGGACGACCCGCGGCTCCGCCGACTGATGGTGAGCCTGCTGCGCGATTGCACGTGCACCGAGGCCGGCGACGGGAAAGCGGCGTGGGCGCTGTTAGAGAAACAGCCGTTTGACCTGCTCGTACTCGACGTGAACCTCCCGGAGATGAGTGGGCCGGAGTTGCTCGCGCGCGTCCGCGCCGACGAGAAGCTGCGCGAGCGCACGCGCACCCTAATGGTGTCCGGTGACCTTCCGTCCGAGTCGCTCGGCGGCTACCTGATGACCGGGGCCGACGACTACTTGGAAAAGCCGTTTCTCCCGCCCGCGTTCCAAGCCCGCGCACGCGGGCTGCTCGGGCGACGAGTGGCCCCGACACCGGTGCCGGTGGCCGCGCCCGCGCCGTCGCGCGCCGCCCCCATCACGAAGATCGCGCCCGGGGAACCACTGGCGTTCGGCGTTACACGGCTCCTCGAAGAACTGGGCCTTGTCCTGCGCGGGTACCACGACCGCTGCGGGCGCTACGTGCGGGCCCTCGCGGCGGCGACCCCGGACGAGGGCGAGTACGCCCGCTTGCGCAACCCGGAGTTCGTCGAACTGCTCGTGCGCGCCGCGCCGCTCCACGACGCCGGTGTGCTGCTCTTGCCCAGCTCGATCTTGATGAAGCCGACCGCACTCGAACCGGAAGAACAGGCCATTGCCCAGCAGCACACGGTGATGGGCGCGCAGGTGCTGGCCGACACCGCGGGGCGGTGGCCGGTGGCGGTGCCCGAACTGAACTTAGCGTGCGAAGTGGCCCGCGCGCACCACGAGCGCTGGGACGGCTGCGGCTACCCGGACTGTTTGCGCGGCGCGCAGATTCCGCTCTCCGCGCGCGTCGTAGCAATCATCGCCGTGTACGAGGCGCTGCGCACCAAGCGACCACACCGCCCGGCACTCACCCATGCACAGGTCGTGCGGTTGCTCACCAACGACTCGCCGGGCGAGTTCGACCCGGTACTCATGAAGGGTTTCGCCACCGCCGCGCGCCACTTCGACGAGGTGTTCCAATCCGGCAAGGGGTGACCCGCTACCCCGCGAGCGTGGGCGCGTCGACGCCGGGCCCGCCGCATTCGGTCGCCGGCGCGTTGGCGCACGGTTGCGCCTGCGGCTTCGCCAGCGGGTGTTTCAAAAGCGCCTTCAGCGCCACCTCGCGCGCCGCCGGGAAGTACGTGACCCCCGCGGCGCGCAGCGCGCCCGCCTCCTCATAACTCAGCCCGCGGTCGATCACCACGACTGGCTGGCGCTTCCCCGCGGCCGCAATCGCGCTCATCAGGCGACGCCGCGCGGCCCCGCGCCCGGCGAACGGCCCGACCTCGACCAGCACGCCCTCGTATACGCCCGGCGCGGGTAGGCCCACCAACCGCGGTTCGTGGACTAGTAGTACCCCGAGCGGCACCGCGTGCGTCGCCGCCGCGTCGTACCGCGCCTCGTTCGGGGTGAAGTACGCGACTGTTGTGACCGACATGGCAGTTCCTCCGCGAGCGCGTCGCGCGCCCGACAAGAGTAGAACGCTCTGCGGGGCGCTTTTTACGGCCCACACTTCGGGTTGACACGGCGTGCGCCGCGCGCGCACCATGTGGCCCTTCGCACGGACGCACCCGATGATCATCACCCAGACGCCGCTGCGCGTGAGCTTTCTCGGCGGCGGCACGGACTACCCCGAACACTTCGAGCACCACGGCGGCGCGGTGCTCGGTTCCGCCGTCGCGCCCGCATGTTACTTCACCGTCGCGCCGTTCGCGAGCCGCCTGTTCGACTACCGCCTGCGCGTCGCCTATCGCAACGTCGAGTGCGTACGCGACGTGGGCGACCTCGAACACCGGCCGTTCCGTGAGTGCCTCAAGTGGGCCGGGCTGACGCGCGACGCCGAGATCACGTTGACGGCGGAGCTGCCGGCAATGACCGGCCTCGGCTCGTCGTCGGCGTTTACGGTCGGGCTGTTGGGCGCGATCCGCGCGCACCAGCAGCGCCCGGTCTCGCCGCTGGAACTGGCCTATCGCGCCGTCGAGTTCGAGCGCGATGTGCTCGGCGAGAGCGTCGGTTGCCAAGACCAAACTTTCGCCGCGGTCGGCGGGTTCAATCTGATCGAGTTCCGCGCGCGCGACGACTTCCGCGTGACCCCGCTCGCGCTCGCCCCAGAGCGACTGCGCGAACTGGAAGCGCACCTCCTCGTCTTCTACACCGGCATCCGCCGCCGGGCCGACGCGCTGGCGCGCGCCCAAACGCGCCGCGCCGCGCAGAACGCGCCGCGCCTGAACCGCATGCGCGCCCTCGTGGACGACGGCCACCGCGTACTGACCGGCCCCGGCTCGCTGCTGCCGTTCGGTGAATTGCTGCACGAATCGTGGCAGTTGAAGCGCGCGCTCGACCGTCGCGTCAGCAGCCCGACGATCGACGAGTGGTATCAGACGGGTATCGACACCGGCGCGGTCGGCGGGAAGCTCCTCGGCGCGGGTGCCGGCGGCTTCCTGCTGTTCTTCGCGCCGCCGGAAGCGCACGCCGCGATCCGCGCGCGCCTCGCGGACCTCGTCGAAGTGCGCCTCCCCCTCGACGCCCCCGGCTCGCGCGTCGTCTTCGACAACAGCCACGCATGGCGAGCGGGGGGCGCGAGCCCCATGATGGAGAACACGAAGCGAGAACATGGGGCCGACGCCCCCCGCTCGCCACAGATGCAGGAGGTCGCGTGACGCTCGATCTTCCTGTAATCGTGCTGTGCGGCGGGTTGGGCACGCGCTTGCGCCCCGCGGTCGCCGACCGCCCGAAGGCGCTCGCCCCGGTCGGCGCGGTGCCGTTCCTCGAACTGCAACTGCGCGCACTTCGCGCCCGTGGCGCGCGGCACTTCGTGCTGTGCATCGGCCACATGGGCGATCAGATCGAAGCCGCATTCGGCGACGGCCGCGCGCTCGGTGCGCGCATCGACTACTCGCACGACGGCCCCGCCCTGCTCGGCACCGGCGGCGCGCTGAAGCGCGCGGAACGCTTCTTCGCACCGGCCGCGCTCGTCGCAAACGGCGACACGGACATCGACGTTGATTTGCCGGGCCTCGTGCGCGTACACTCGGCGGCCCAAGCGCTCGCCACTCTGACCTTGGCGCGCGTGCCGGACGCGACCCGTTACGGCGCGGTGCAGCTCGAAGGGGAGCGCGTGACCGCGTTCCGCGAGAAGGGCTCGACCACCAGCGACTGGGTGAACGCCGGCGTTTACGTCATTACGCGCGACCTGTTGGGGCGCGTGCCCGCGGGCGAAGCGGTGTCTCTGGAACGCGACGTTTTCCCGGCGGCGGTCCGCGCCGGGTTGCCGCTGGCCGCGTTCGTGCAGGCCGCGACCTTCACCGACATCGGCACGCCGGACGCGCTCCGCGCGTTCGCCGCACACCGGGAAGCGGGCCATGCCGCGTGAGGCTGTGTTCTTCGACCGCGACGGCACGCTGATCGAGGAGGCCCACTACCTCGCCGACCCGGACTGCGTGCGGCTTATTCCCGGCGCGGCCGACGCCGTGCGAGCGCTGAACGCGGCCGGCGCGCTGGTGATCGTGGTGACGAATCAGTCCGGCGTCGCACGCGGGTACTTTCCCGAATCGCGCGTCGACGAGGTTCACGAACGGCTCTCGCGGTTGTTGGCGGAGTTCGGCGCGAAGGTGGATGCGTACTACTACTGCCCGCACCACGAGACTACCGGATCGTGCGACTGTCGCAAGCCGAAGCCGGGGATGCTGCTGACCGCGGCGCGCGACTTCGACATCGACCTCGCGCGGTCGTGGATGATCGGCGACAAGGCGTGCGACGCGGGGGCGGGTGTCGCCGCGGGATGCCGCACGCTGCTGGTGCGCACCGGCCACGGCGCGACGCTGCCGGGCGCGGTGGCCGACGTGGGGGAAGCGGTGTCGGTCGTGCTGCGCGCGCGATCCTGAACCTGATCGGGGGCAAGGATGCCGACCAACGTGCTCGTCACCGGCGGGGCCGGGTACATCGGGTCCGTACTTGTGCCGCACCTGCTGCGCGCCGGCTACGCCGTCCACGTGCTCGACAACTTCCGCTTCGACCAAACGAGCCTGACCGACTGTTGTCTCGACGCCAACTTCCGCGTCACGCGCGGCGACTGCCGCGAAGAACACACGCTGATGCGCGCCCTGCGTGACGCCGACGTGATCATCCCCCTCGCGGCCGTTGTCGGCGCGCCGGCCTGCGACCGCGACCCGACCGCCTCCGTCACCACGAACTTCGACGCCATCAAGCTGCTGCTCTCGCTGCGCTCGAGCGCGCAGCGCGTCATCTTCCCGAACACGAACAGCGGCTACGGCATCGGCGCGAAGGAAGCGTTCTGCACGGAGGACAGCCCACTGCGGCCCATCAGCTTATACGGGCGGACGAAGGTAGAAGCCGAGCGCGCCGTGCTAGACGCCGGCAACGCGGTCACGTTCCGCCTCGCCACCGTCTTCGGCCTCTCCCCGCGGATGCGGCTCGACCTGCTCGTGAACGACTTTGTGTACCGCGCCGTCACCGATCGCGCGCTCGTCGTCTTCGAGGGCCACGCTAAGCGGAACTTCGTTCACGTGCGCGACGTGGCTCGCGCGTTCCTGCACGCGCTCGAACAGTTCGAGACGATGCAGGGCCGCGCGTACAACGTCGGGCTCAGCGACGCCAACCTCTCGAAGCTCGAACTGTGTGCGGCGATCAAACGGCACCTGCCGGGATTCGCGTACGTCGAAGCCCCGGTGGGCGAAGACCCGGACAAGCGCGACTACGTCGTCTCGAACGCGCGCATCGAGGCCACCGGCTTCCGGCCCCAAGTGTCGCTGAACGACGGCATTCGTGAACTGATCAAAGGCATCGCCATCCTGCGAAACAACAAGTTTAGCAACGCGTAGCGCCCGAAACCGCTCGCGGCTTCGCACGTGGAGTTCGATGGCATGGCAGCCAAGTTCCTGATCGTAAACAACGGCATGACGGAGGCCCGCGGGCACTTCGTCGAGACGGGCGTGGCGGTCGCGCGCGCGGCAAGCGTGCGGGGGCTTGAGGTCGCAATGGGCGCGCACGCCCACTGCACCGGCGACGGCGTGCCCAACGACGTGCCGCTGCTGCCGGTGTTCCGCGTCGACCACTGGGGCCACGTCGTCGCGCGGCCGCGCGGCGCGAAGGCCCGGCTGGCGAAGGTCGCACGCGCGCTCATGCCGGCGCGCCTGTTCGATTGGGTGCGCGCGAAGTCGCGCGCCCGCCGCGGGCTTCCCACCAAGCCGTGGGCCGAGGGCGGCTCCGCGATGCCGACCGCACCGCGGGCTACCGACCCCGACGAACAACTGCGCCAAGCGCTCGGCGCGATCCCACCCGACCACAGCGAGTACGAACACTACCGGCTGTTCGCGGCCGACCTCGACCACTTCCTGAGTGCGTGCGGCGCGGGGCCGGGCGATCACGTCTACTTCCCAACTGCCTACGGGCGCGACGCGCTGGCCGCACTCGCGCTCGCCGCCCGCACCGGCGCGAACGGCCCGACGTTCCACCTCGAATACCGGCACGCGCTCCTTACGCCTGCAGAGCTAGCACGCGAAACGGACCCGTTCCGCGCGTTCCACACGCGCACGCACCGCGCGTATTTCGAGGCGTGCCGCGCGCTCGCGCCGTCGCCGCGCGTGCGGTTCTACACCGACACGCCCGAACTCGCGGCCGACTACGCCGCGCTCGCCGGGTTCAACTTCGAGGTGCTGCCGATCCCGTTCCGTGCCGAACTGATCCCGCCCGCGCCGCCGCCCTCCGACCCGGTGCGCGTCCTGTTCCTCGGCGACCTGCGCGACGAGAAGGGCTTCACGAAGCTGCCGCCGCTCGTGCGCGCCCTCAGTACAGAGAGGTGTGTTCAGTTCGTGATTCCCGGCGCGTTGCACTCCCAAGAACAGAGCCAGCCGATGCAGGCCGCACTCGCGGACCTCGAAGCGCACCCGGCGGAACTGGTCGCGCGCCCGCACGCAAGCGGCTTCATTCCCGCGGAGGATTACTACCGCTTGCTGGCCGGTGCCGATGTTGTGCTATGCCCCTACGACGTCGGCGCGTACCGCGCGCGTAGCTCCGGCGTGTTCGCGGAAGCGCTCGCGGCCGGTAAGCCCACCGTCGTGCCTGCAGGAACGTGGATGGCCCGCGAGCAACCGCCGGGCGCGGGCGAAACCTACACCGACGCCAGCGAACTGCTGAGAGCGCTAGGGCGCGTGTGCCGAGACATCGCACGCTACCGCGCCACCGCCGATCGCGCCCGCGCCGGCTGGCGCGCGCGCCACTCGCCCGCGGCGCTCGTCGCACAGCTCGTGAGCGAAGCGCCATGCCACGATGCCACGCGGCTCCAATTCGCGGAGGTCGCCCGATGACCCAACCGCGCCTGTTCCTCGCCGACCCGTCGCTGATCGGCCACGCCGGGCACTGCTTCGACTACCTCGCGGCGCTCGCCCCCGCCGCGCGCGCCCGCGGCTTCGACCCGATCTACTTGGGCAACCGCACCGTGACGCCGGAGCTGCGCGCTGGGCACGGTGTATTTCCCGTGTTCACACACTGGTGCGACGCGCGCTACGGCACCACCGAGCGCACGCGCCGGCTGCACGAGAGCGACCTCGCGCGCGAACTGATCGACGTGTGCCGCCGCTTCGCGGTCACGGCCGACGACGTTTTCCTTATCAACACCTTGCGCCACTGGGCGCTTCGTGGCGTGATCGACTGGCTCGAATCGTGTACCGAGGACAGATGGCCGCGCGCGGCGCTCGTGCTACACTTCACCGCGTTCCCGAACCCGGCGACCTCGGATGGAACGGTCGAGTTCTACCGGCAGGCGTTCGCCCGCCTCGCGCGCAGTCCCGCGCGCGAGCGCGTGCGGTTGCTCGCCGACTCCGACGTGCTTGTCGACGAGTTCGCGGCGCTCGCGCCGGCGCTGCGATTCGACCTCGCGCCGATCCCGCACCTGCGCGAAGTGGAGGACGCGCCGGCGCGCGCGTTCCGCGTCGGGACTGTGGGCGAGGCCCGCGAAAACAAGGGATTCCACCTGCTCCCACGGCTCGTGCGCCGCGCCGCGGAGGCCGACTTGCGCGGCGTCGAGTTCCACATTCACAGCTTCGCCAGCGACCCGACCGCCGTGTTCCTGCGCCGCGCGCTCGCCGGCCTACGGCACCCTACGGTACGACTCTACCCGGACGAAATGACCGCGGCCGAGTACCAACGCTTCCTCGCGTCGCTCGACCTCGTCGTGCTGCCCTACACGCTCGACAACTACCACGCCCAAACGTCCGGCGTGTTTGCCGAGGCGATGGGAGCGGGCAAACTGGTCGTCGCGCCGCGCGGCAGTTGGATGGCGCGCCAACTCGACGAACACGGCGGCGGCGCGGCCTTCGCCCCCGGCGACGCGGAGGACTTCGCGCGCGTCACGCTCGACGTGATCGCGGATCGCGCGCGGCTGCAGGAAGGACGCGCGGCGCGGGCCGCACGCTGGCGCGAGTTCCACAACCCCGAACGGTTCCTCGAACTGGTGTGCGCGTGACCCGCGAGCGCGAAATCACGGTCGGCGTCCCGACCGGCTGCCTGACGGAGACACACCCGCGCGGGGTGATCCGGATGGCGCGCGCCGTTGCCGAGCGCCTCGCCGCGCGCCCCGGCCTGTGCGCGCTCGCGCTCGGCGAGCCGACGTTCGTCGCCGGCGAACTCGTGTGCGAGTGCCGCGACCTCGCGGAGTGGCTCGGCGAACACCCGCTCCGCCGTGCGGAGCGCTCCGCGGTCGAAACGCCGTTGCGCCGCGCGGTCGGCGTCGGCCGGCGCGTGCTCGGCGCGGTCGGACTGAAGCGCCCCGGCAAGCTCGCGTACCGGCTCGCGCGCACCGCCGTACGGATGGCGAAGCCCGCGCCGCCCCCGTCCGAACCCCAGCCGCCGGTGGACTTCGTTTCACCACGCGACCTCGACGCCGTACTCGCGTTCGAGTGCTACGACCCGATCTGGCAGTGGCCGCTCGAGAGCTACGGGTGCCGCACAATCGGTGTGTTCCACGACGCGATCCCGCTGCGCATCGACGAGGGGCGCGAGGCCCGGCCCGAAGAGTACCTCCGGGCCGCCGGACTGATGGCGCTCCGTGCCGGTGCGGTCTCGTGCGACTCCGAGAGCACGCGCGGCGACCTCGAAGCGTTCTTCCCGGCCGCGCGCGGCAAGACCCGCGTGATCCCGCTCGGCCACGACATCGAGCGCTTCCGCGACGCGACCCCGCGCCGCCCGCGGCGCGGCAAGCGCGTCGCCATGATCGGCGACATCGAGCCGCGCAAGAACCAAGCCGGTGTGCTGCGGGCCGCGAGGCACATCGCCGCGGCGCACCCCGGCGAGCGCGTTACGCTCGCGCTGATCGGCCGCCCGCGCACGCCGGACCCGCTCGCGTTCCTCACGCGCGAGGCCGGCGCGTTCGTGAGCATCGAGCGCACCGGCTATGTGGACGACGACTTGCTGCCCGCGCTGCTCGCGGCGTGCGACTGCTTTGTGTACCCGTCGCTGTGGGAAGGGTTCGGCATCCCGGTTCTCGAAGCGATGTCGGCCGGCGTCCCGGTGGTGTGTTCCGACACGTCGTCGCTGCCGGAAGTGGCCGGACCGCACGCCTACTACTGCGACCCTTACGAGCCTCGGTCGATCGCGCGCGCCGTGAACCACGCGCTGGGCCTCAGTACCGACGAGCGCGCGGCCCGATCGCGTGCGGCGCGTGCGTGGGCCGCGCAGTTCACATGGGACGCGACCGCCGAGCGCTATCACGACCTGCTGGCCGAAACCGCGGAGCGCGTCCGTCGCTCCGCCGCGTAAGGGGGACGAACCGTGTTGGGCACCATCGCACGTGGGCTGCGCACCGTCGCCCGCTTCGCCGCCGACCCGCTCGGCCGTCGCCAGATTACGCGGCAGGCTCACCTCACGCGCGTCGCCACCCACGACCGCGCCGTCTGGCTCCAACAGGTGCTGACCGAACACGCCGAAGCCACACACAAACTCGTGGTTGAACAGGCCGAGCGGACCCGCACCGCGGTCGCCGGGGGCGACGAGTGGAAGGTGCAGGAGCTTGAGACGCTGCTGCGGTTCCTGCGCAAGAAGGAGTACCTGAACGCGATCCTCACCGGCGAACTCGCGGTACCCGTGCTCCAAACGCGCCACCCCGTCGCGGCGGACTCCGTTGACACGATCCACCCGCGTGGGGCGAAGCAAGATAATTCCATCTGCCTGCGTTTCAACCAGCGCCTCTATCAACTGTTCAACCACAAACCTCAATTGAAGCTTCTCGACCTCGGCTGCGCCGGCGGCGGGCTGGTGCGCACGCTCATCGACGACGGCCACTTCGCAGTGGGACTCGAAGGCAGTGATTACCCGAAGCTCTACCAGTTCGGCGAGTGGGGCACGATTCCGAACCACCTGTTCACGTGCGACATCACCAAGCCGTATACACTCACGAATCAAGCGACGGGCGAGCCGATTCGGTTCGATTGCGTGACCGCGTGGGAAGTGATGGAACATATCCCCGAAGACCGGATCGCCCCGCTGATGGGGAACATCGACCGGCACCTCGCGCCCGGCGGGTGGGTTCTGTTCTCCATCGCCACGTTCCTTGACTACAGCCCGACGACGGGCGTAGCGTGGCACCGCACCGTGAAGCCGCGGGCCTGGTGGGAAGAGACCTTCGCCGAGCTCGGATTCCTTGTGTGTACCGATCACCCGTTCGGACCGTACGACTGGCTCCGCGGGTCCGGGAACGGCCGCTACGACTGGAAGCCGGAAGACGGCGTGGGGTTCCAGATCGCGCTGCGGCGCGCGAGCGAGGTGCGCGCGTGACGAACTTCGTGCTATGGTGTTTGAGCCGCGCGAACCTGCGTGTGATGCGCCTCTCCAGTTACCGCAAGGTGATGCGGCAGCTTCACCGGCCCGCACCGGCCCCGCGCGAACACGTACCCGATACGGAATCCGACGAGCGGTTCGCGCGCGAAGCGACGCAATGCGAGCCGGTTGAGATTCCGCGCGTGCCCGGTTCGTTCTTCATCAAGGTGAAGGTCGATTACCCCGGCGTGTTTCGCCCGAACCCGGCGGACTACGTGTACCAACCGGTCGCGGAACTGTTCGAGCGTCATAAGCCCGACATTGATCGCAACGTGAAACTGCTCGTGCCACACATGTATTGTGACGCGCTCGACGAACTGCCGACGGCGCGCGTGAACGACGTGGACCCGCACTGGGGCAACGGAATGTTCGAGCGCGACGACGCCCGCACCGCTTACGCGATAGCCGCGCGCCTGCGCCCGCGCCGCATCTTGGAGGTCGGCAGCGGCAACTCGACAAAGTTCTTTCGCATGGCGATCCGCGATCACAACATCAACTGCGAACTCGTGTGTGTCGACCCGCAACCGCGGGCCGAGATCGGCGCGGTCGCGGACCGAATCATCTACAAGCACGTGAAGGACGTAGACGCGCGCGAGTTCGCCGCGCTCCGCGACGGCGACATCCTGTTCTGGGACGGGAGTCACATCGCGTTCAACGGCACCGACACCACGCACCTGTATCTGTCGCTGCTCCCGCTCATCAAGCGAAACGTGTACGTTCACGTTCACGACATTCAATTACCGTTCGAGTACGAATCCGGGTACAGCGCGCACTACTACAACGAGCAATACCTTCTCGCGACGCTGTTACTCAACTCCTCCGAGTGGAAGCCGGTGCTGCCGGTTCACTGGTTGCACTCGCGCGGGCGACTGCGCCACGGCGGCGCGTCGTTGTGGATGGCCCGCCAACACCTGTGATGTGCAGGGACGTCATGATCTGCCGCGTGTGCGACGAAACCGATCTGGAGCCGGTACTCGACTTGGGCGAGCAACCGTGGTGCAACCACTTCCTCAAGCCCGAGGAGGCCGGCACCGAGCCGCGCTACCCGCTTCGACTCGTGTACTGCCGCGCGTGTGCGACCGCGCAACTCGATTTCACGGTCAAGAAGGAAGTGATGTTCGGCGACCACACCTATTTATCCGGTGTGACCAAGTCGCTGAGCGCACACTTCGCACGGGTCGCGCACGAGGTGGACTCGCGGATCGATTCTGCGTGCAAGAGTGTGCTGGACATCGGGTCGAACGACGGAACCCAACTCAAGCACTTTCAGGCGTTGGGATTTGACGTGCTCGGCGTCGAATCGAGTAAGACGACCGCGGCGCTGGCGAACGCGGCCGGCGTGCCCACGCTCAACGTGTTCTTCAACGGACAATCTGCACACGAGATCGGCCGGCGGTTCGACGTAATCAACGCTGCCGGCGTGTTTTTCCACTTGGAGGAACTACACTCCGTGACCGCGGCCGTGCGCGAGTGCCTCTCGCCGAGCGGCACGTTCGTGGTTCAGTTTCTCTACATGAAGAAGATCGTCGAGAACCTCGCCTTCGATCAAATCTATCACGAACACTTGCTGTATTACAACCTCCGCAACCTGAGTGCGCTCCTCGCGCGCCACGGGCTCGAGATTCACGATTGCTACCTCTCACCAATCCACGGCGGCTCGATGATCGCGTTCGCCTCGCACGCCGGCACGCACCAACCGTCGGCGCGGCTCCGCGGATACATCGCGGCGGAAAGTGCGAGCGGCTGCAACGAGCTCGCGCACTACCAGCGCTTCGCGGCGCGCGTGCGCGAGGTGAAGGAACGTGATGTCGCGTACCTCGATTCGTGGGCACGGCGCGGGCAGCGCGTGTTCGGCATGGGTGCGCCCGTGAAGGGCAACACCCTGCTCAACTACTTCGGCGTGGGGCGCGAGCGCGTGTCGTGCCTCGTGGAGAAGAACCGCTTACGCCGGGGGCTGGTATCACCCGGAATGCACATTCCGATCGTGATGGAGGACGAGTTACCCGCGCCGCCGGATGTGTACTACGTACTCGCGTGGAACTTCAAGAACGAGATTCTTGCCAACAATCAACATCTAGTTGATCGCGGCGTGCAGTTCTATTTCCCGGTTGACGCGGGGGCCGCGTGATGCGCATCCTCGTGACCGGCGGCACCGGGTTCCTCGGCACGGCCCTCGTGCGCCGGCTGCGCGCGGACGGCTGCACTGTTACCGTGCTGAGTTCGCGCAACGCCGATCTGACCGCACACCGACCGCTAGTGGAGTACAACGGCGAGCGCTTTGATGCGATTTACCATCTCGCGGCATGGACGCAGGCGGGCGACTTCTGCCTGCGGCACCCCGGCGAGCAGTGGATCAGGAACCAGCAGATCAATACCGCTGTTCTCGACTGGTGGCATCGGCACCAACCGCACGCGAAGCTCGTAGCGATGGGAACCAGTTGCTCCTACGCGCCCGAATTGCCTCTCGTAGAAGAGCAGTATCTCAGCGGCACACCGATTGACAGCCTCTACTCCTATGCCATGACGAAGCGCATGTTGCTCGTCGGGCTGCGCGCGCTCGCGTCACAGTTCGGGCTGCGCTACTTGTACCTAGTTCCGTCGACGCTGTACGGCCCCGGCTATCACACCGACGGCCGGCAGATGCACTTCATTTTCGACCTGATCCGCAAGCTGCTCGCGGCGCGGGTCGGCGGGCCGGCGGCAACCTTGTGGGGCGATGGCCACCAAAAGCGCGAACTCGTCTACGTTGACGACTTCGTTAACGCCGCTGTTCGGCTCGCCGCAGCCGTTGATAACGACATTGTGAACATCGGTTCCGGCGAAGAGCATTCGATCCGCGACTTCGCGCGCGCCATCTGCGAACTGATCGACTACGACCCGGCACGGATCGAGTACGACGCCTCGAAGTACGTTGGGGCGCGGTCGAAGGTTCTTGACGTGTCGAAACTCGCGCGCCTGCTACCGGACCGTGCCGGCACGTCACTGCAGGATGGGTTGCGAGCCACAATCGAATGGTTCAAGCTCGCGAAGCCGCAAGCGGCTTGACGGGCTACAATCGTCGGCATCCCTTGAGGGCGCGTCATGCCGAAGCCGTTCGCGATTTACCACGAGCACCCCGACTGGTTCCGCCCGCTGTTCGCAGAGCTGGAGCGGCGCGACATCCCGTTCGTGCGGCTCGACCCGCGGGCGCACTGCTACGACCCGCGCGAAAAGGAGTCGCCGTATTCTCTAGTCTTCAACCGCATGAGCCCTTCGGCGTACCTACGCGGCGGGGTGCAGGGGATGTTCTTCACGGTCGGGTTCATGGCCCACCTCGAGCGCCTCGGCGTGCCCGTCGTAAACGGGCTTAACGGGTTCTCCATCGAGATTTCCAAGGCGCGGCAGCTCACGCTGCTCGAAGCGCTAGGCCTGCCGTACCCGCGGGCGCGGGTCGTGAATCACGCCTCTAAGGTAGTCGAGGCGAGCGAGGGACTGCGGTTCCCAGTCGTCGTGAAGGCGAACATCGGCGGCAGCGGCGCGGGCATCGTGAAGTACGCCTCGCGCGACTCGCTGGCGACCACGGCCACGGCGAACGGCTTCGATTTCGGAGTCGATCACACAGCGCTCGTGCAGGAGTTCGTTCCGGCGCGCGGCGGGCACATCACCCGCGTCGAAACGCTCGGCGGCAAGTTCCTTTACGCGATCAAGGTCTACACGACGGGCGAATCGTTCAACCTGTGCCCTGCGGACATCTGCCAGCGCGCCGACGGCGTGGAACTGGTGCGCGGGGCGTGTGCCATCGACGCGCCGAAGACCGGGCTGAAGGTGCAAGGCTATACCCCGCCGCCGAAAGCGATCGCTGCGTGCGAGACGATCATGCAGACCGCGGGCATCGACGTGGGCGGCATCGAGTACATGATCGACGACCGCGACGGCGGCATCGTCTATTACGACATCAACGCGCTGTCCAACTTCGTCGCCGACGCTGTGAACGTGGTCGGGTTCGACCCGTTCGCTCGGTTGGTGGATTACTTGGTGATGAGAGCTGGCGAGCGGGTGGCGTAAGCCCCTGTTCGAGAGCTACACACTGAACAGGGGGCTTACGCCCCCCGCTCACCCAGAAAGACAAACATGCGATACGGATACTGGATGCCGGTGTTTGGCGGCTGGCTCCGCAATGTTGACGACGAGAACATGACTCCCACTTGGGAGTACTCCAAGAAGCTCGCCATTCGGAGCGAGCAGATTGGGTTCGATCTGTCGCTGGTTGCGGAGTTGAACCTCAATGACATCAAGGGCGAAGAGGCTCCGTCGCTCGATGCGTGGAGCACCGCGGCGGCGCTCATGGCGGTTACATCAAAGCTGGAACTGATGGTCGCGGTGCGGCCGACGTTCCACAACCCGGCGCTTCTGGCGAAGCAGGCCGCGAACATCGACCACATCGGCGGCGGCGGGCGGTTGTCGCTCAACGTCGTTTCGAGTTGGTGGAAGGACGAGGCCACCAAGTACGGCGTCCACTTCGAGCAGCACGACGACCGCTACGCCCGCACCGCGGAGTGGCTGTCCGTGGTCGACGGCGTGTGGAAGCAGGATCACTTCAGCTTCGAGGGCAAGTTCTACAAAGTGAACGACAACGTGCTTCAGCCGAAGCCGGCGAGCCGGCCGCGGCCGGTGATCTACGCGGGCGGCGAGTCCGAGGCCGCGAAGAACCTGATCGCGCGCACCTGCGATGCCTACGTGATGCACGGCGACCCGCCGGAGCGGATCGCGGAGAAGATCGCCGACATGCGCCGGCGGCGCGAGGGCTTCGGCCTGCCGCCGATGATCTACGGCGTCGCGGGGTACAGCATCGTGCGGAACACCGAGGCCGAAGCGAAGGCGGAACTGACCCGCATCACCGACGTGCAACAATCGAAGGCCGGCTACCACAACTATCAGCAATGGTTGGCCGGAACGCAACTCGAACAGCGGGTTTCTCTCGAAGATTACAGCGTCTCTAACCGCGGCCTGCGCAGCGGGCTAGTCGGCACGCCGCAACAGGTGCAGGACCGCGTGCGCGCGTTCGAGGCCGCCGGCGCGAACCTGCTCCTGCTGCAATGCAGCCCGCAGTTCGAGGAGATGGAGCGCTTCGCGGAGTGCGTGATTCAGAAGGGGCGCTGAGAGGAGGCAACGCTATGAATCAAGCCGAGTGGCTAATGTGCGACGATCCCGAAGCGATGTTCAGGCACCTGCACACGAGGGCCAGCGACCGGAAATTGCGGCTGTTCATGTGCGCGTGCTGTCGCCGCGCATGGGCGCTCGCGAACGACGCGCGGCTTGAAGAAATATTGCCCGTTATCGAGAGCTTTGCGGATCGGGCCGTGAAGGACCGCGAGCGCGGGCGCGCCCACCGCATCGGTGGCGAGGTGCTCCAAACCGCGAGTAACTCGGCGTCGTGCCTTGGCGCACAATTGTGGAACGCCGCACGTAAGAACCTAGATCGATCCGACTACGACTTCGGGAAGTCGGCCGCGGCCGCGTTCGGGTGGGCAGCCGGAAACGGGCGAGTGTTTTTTGATGCGAAAGAGGCCGAGAGTGCGTGCCAAGCGAGTCTGGTGCGCGACATCTTCGGGAACCCCTTCCGCCCGGTAGCGTTCGATCCCGCTTGGCGCACAGACACGGCGCTCACCCTCGCGCGGCAGATGTACGACACGCGCGAGTTTAGCGCGGCCCCGATCCTCGCGGACGCGCTACAAGACGCCGGGTGCGATTGCGACGAATTGCTCAACCATCTACGCGAAACGAGCGCCACGCACGTTCGCGGGTGCTGGGCGCTCGACCTCGTTCTGGGCAAGGAATAACCCTACTCGATCACGATCTCGCGGTAGGTGCCGGGCTTCGTCCAATCGACGACGCGCACGGTGCCGCGGTAACGGCCGCGGAGCCACGTGCGAATCTGGTCGTCGGACGACCCGTCGAAGCTGAGGAACCCCGGCGGCATGGTGCCGCTGTAGCCGTTCACGATGGGCACGTTCGCGCGCATCGCCACCCACATCGCGAACACCGTTCCGTAGGGGCCGACGTGGACGACGCCCTTCTGGTCCACGAAGAACGGCACTACGTAGCCGACGTCGGCCCCGCGCAGGTCGGCGGCGGTGCGCTCCACGTGCGGGTAGAAGTCGTCGCGGGCGAAGTGCTGCGGCTTCGTGCCCAGTTGCTCGTACACCAACACCGCCATCAGCGGCACGAACACGGCCGCGCGCAGCCACGCATAGCGAATCCGCTCGCCGAGCGCGTGCAGCCAGAGCAAGCCGCCAAGTAGCCCGAACAGGTACACGACGATATGGATGCGCCCGAGGACGCGAACCGCGTGCCCGCCGGGGAACATCCGGGCCACGCGCCACAACGAATCCTTCGTGTACGGTTCGCCGGTAATGGTGAGGGCGAACCACGCGCCCGCGGTGACGAGCGCGGCCATCGCTACCGGCCACGGGGCTGCGCGGCCGCGGCGCACCACCACGAGGTGCGCCGCGGCCGCCAGCATCAGCACGACGATCGCGAACCCCGAGAACAACTGGCTCAGGTACAGCGACGGTTCACAGTACGGCAAAAGCGTCTGTTCCCACTTCGACCCCGGAATCCCGGCCAGCCAGTGTGTGAGACGCGGCAGCGAACAGTCGCCGAAGGTGCGCGTCGCCCCGCGATTCACAATCGAGTACGGCGCGAACAGCGCCGCCATTAGCGCGCCCCACACCAGTACGCTCCGTACGATCGCGCCGAATCGCGCGCGCACGAAAGCGAGAAGCGCGCGCCCCGCGCCCGGGGTCAGCACGATGAGTGAGGGCACGAACACAACGAGCGCGACCACCAAGAACCAGCCGAGGTAAAACCCGGTGAGGCACTGAAGGAAAACGCTCGCCGCGGCCCGGTTCAGCGCGCGTAGGGTCGGTTCGGCAACGAGCGCGCAGGAGTACCACACCGCGAACAGCATCCAGAACTTGCAGATCATCTGCTGGTGCGGGAGTTGCGCGATAGCGGCGACCGAGTACGCCCAGAAGTACGCGCCCCCCATCACGAGGACGTGCGCGAGCCGGAACCAGCGCG
The DNA here is from genome assembly GCA_016872595.1 of Planctomycetota bacterium. Classification (GTDB taxonomy): domain Bacteria; phylum Planctomycetota; class Planctomycetia; order Gemmatales; family Gemmataceae; genus Gemmata. The sequence goes on along the minus strand of VGZJ01000011.1, from coordinate 9,311 downwards.
CGACCACCACGAACGCGACGAAGTTGATCGCGGACAGGACGATCTGCCACCACGAGTACGCGAGGTCGTACGGTAGCGCGACGCGCAGGGCCCAGTACACCGGGGCCGAACCCCACAGGGTCTCGGAGTAGTACATCGTGCCGCGCTCGGGGTAGCAGTACGGCCCCGTAATGAACGTGCCGCGGTACGACGGGTCCGTGAGGCTGAGCCACGAGTTTTCGAGGATGTAGTGGTTCAGCATCCCGTCGCCGCGTTCGGACTGGGCCGCGGCGAAATCGGAATCGAACATCGGGCGGAAGGACTGGTACGTACCCAGCGCGCAGAGCGCGGCATAAAGGGCGAGCAGAACGACGGTGCGCATCCGGTTCAAGTTAGCAAGGGGTTCGGAACGTGGACACGCCCCGCGTGCCGCTTGTATCGCCACGCCGCGCGACTACGCTGACGGGACCGCCCGCGCGCCGCCGGAACCTGACACAATGAAACTGATCCTCGCCATTATTCAACCGTCCAAGCTCGACGCGGTGAAGGAGGCGCTGAACAAAGTGGAAGTGTTCCGCCTCACCATCGTGGACGTGCTCGGTTTCGGCCGGCAGAAGGGCCACACGGAAGTGTACCGCGGCCACGAGTTGACCGTAAACATGCTGCGCAAGGTGCAGTTGCAGATCGCGGTGAACGAGGACTTCGTGGAGCCGACCGTGAACGCGATCATGGCCGCGGCGCGCACCGGGCCGGAGGGCCGCATCGGGGACGGCAAGATCTTCATCCTGCCGCTGGAGGACTGCATCCGCATCCGAACCGGCGAGCGCGGCCCCGAGGCGATTTAAAGGGCCACGCGCGGCGCGCGTCACTCGTCGATGGCGAACGACTTGAAAAAGTCGTCCGCGGTCTTGCTCTTGGTAAACTCGTCCGGACCGATGGCGACCACCTGATAGAGCCGCGTGCCGACGAGCGCGACCCGCGCGCGGTAGGTCTGCTTGTTCCCGTACTCGATTCGGATGTCGCGCGCCGGGTGCTTGCCCTTGCCGAGCGCCGCCTTCTCGTCACCCGCGAGCTTCCCCTTCAAGTGCCCAGCGTTCCGCTCGATCACTCCGGAGAGGAACTTGTTTGCGTCCGCGTCGATGCTGCCCGCAGCGAAGTCGGTGTAGGTGACGATAAACGCACGGTCCTTGAGATCGACGGCGAACGTGTTCACCGGGATATCGCCGGACTTGGCCTTCGCGGTCGCGGTCTTCTCGACGGGTGTTCCCGGCAGAGCGACCGTGAACTTCCCGGCCTTCGACGCGAACGGCGCGAGTTTGAGTTCGTCCTTCTTCTCTTGCGCGACGAGCGCGAGCGGGACGAGCGCGGCGAGCAACACGGGGCCGAAGCGGGTCATCGTGGGCCTCGGGGTCAGTGGGTGTAACGATTGTGCGGCGCGGCCGCGCGCGCGGCAAGCGGGCGGCTATAACGGAGCGTACACATTTCCGCACCGCGGGGGCGTCATGTTCGTTCCGGTCGGCTGCACGAACTGCGGGAAGCCGTTCCAAGTGCCGGACGCGGCGCTCGGTCAGCGCGCGCCGTGCCCGTGGTGCAACGAGGTGGTGACGGCGCTGCCGATGTCGGCCCCGGTGTCGAGCGCACCCGCGCCCACGCCCGCGCCGAACCCGGCACCGGCGGTCCAACCGAAGCCCGCGGCCCAACGTCAGGACGCGCTGTCGCTCTACGACGAACCGGACCCGCCCCCGCCGCCGCGCAGCGCGGCGCTCGTCGCGGCCGCGCGGTTCCCCGGTTGGGTCACGATTCTGATCGGGTGCGCCGTCGTCGCGGTGTGCGCCGGGGCCACACTCGCCTACCGGCATTACGGCTCCGGCCATCTTTCCGAGAAGCGCTGGGTCGAGTTCACCGCGCCAGACGGCTCGTTCTGCATCTTACTACCCGGTAACCCCGGCGCGGAAGACGTGCCGGGCAACCCCGCAGGTTCGGTGGGCGGCGGTAAGCGGTTCACCACGACCGGCTGGTACTCGAAAACCTCCGCGTGGGTGTCGTACTGCGACCTCGAACCGGCGGCGCTGCCGAAGCTGAAGGCCGACACCGACCGCGTCTATTCCGCCGGCATCCTTCAGTCCGAGCGCGACCGCGAGAAGAAGCGATTGGGTGTGACCGACGCGACCGAGGTAATGATCCGCGTGGACAACGCTTGGGGCGTCGAACTGCTCATGACGACACCGCGCGGCAAGGCCGTAATGTGGATGGTACTGGTGGCCGACGGGCCACGCCCGCGGGTGTACGTGTTCGGGGCCGAGGGGAAAGACATGGACCACAAAGGGTTAGCCCGCCGGCTGTTCAACACCTTCCGGGTGAACAATTGACGCGCGGCCAGACGGGCGACCGCGCGGCGCACCAGCGCCCGACGGCAAGTTTTCTTGGGACTTTTGAGCCAGTCTCGGTTCCAACATCGCAATAGGATCACCCGTTCCGTGAGGTGATCCCATGCCCGAACCCGATCCGCGCGTGATGGCCATTCTCGCCGAGGCACTCGCCCTGAGCGACACGGCGGCGCGCGCCGCCTACCTCGACCGTGCCTGCGGCTGCAATGCCGCGCACCGGGCGAGCGTCGAGGCGCTCCTCGGCGCACACTCCGCTACGGCCGGGTTTGTCGATCCCGACACCACGAGCGCACTCGTCGTGCCCCTCCCGACCGACGCCACCGGCGCGTACGCCCCGGGCGCGCCCGCCGCGCCGGGGCCGTGACCGGCGACGACCGGCCCGACGGGACCACGGGCACGTTCGACGACCCACGCGCCGCGCCGCACGCCCTGCCCACCGATCTGGGCACGGTGATCGCGGGGCGCTACGCGCTCGCGCGACTGATCGGCGAAGGGGGAATGGGGTCCCTCTACCTCGCCACTCAGAGCGAGCCGGTCAAGCGGCAAGTCGCACTGAAGCTCATCAACCCGGGGATGGACTCGAAGTCGGTGCTGGCCCGGTTCGACGCCGAGCGGCAGGCGCTCGCGCTGATGGACCACCCGAACATCGCCCGCATCTTCGACGGCGGGGTGACCGCCGCGGGCCAGCCGTTTTTCGTTATGGAGTAGGTGGTCGCCCACCAGCGGACGCCGTAAAGGTGTAGGCCAGTTAGCGTCCTGACCCCGTTCGTCCGGCCGCGACCGTCTACGGTCGCGGTCGTGCATGCCCCACCCACTCGCGTATCGTGCGATTCGCGGTTGGGGCTGGAGACGAGTAGCGGAAGGGGAGGGATTCGAACCCTCGGACACTTTCGTGTCGCCGGTTTTCAAGACCGGTGCAATCGACCACTCTGCCACCCTTCCCCAATCCTACAATCGTATCGCGACCGGCGCGAGCCTCAAGGCGAAATCGGCGCATCGGGTTCGCCAATGCGACGCCGTTCCCGTTCCGCTGCGCGGTTGCGCGCGACAGCGCGGCGCGTCCATACACTGGCTGAAGTTGAATTGCCCCGTTTCACTCCATACCGAGGAGCCTCGCCGTGCCGCACACCCTTCCCGCCCTGCCCTACGCCTTCGACGCGCTCGAACCGCACATCGACGCCAAGACGATGGAAATCCACAGCCAGAAGCACCACAAGGCCTACGTCGACAACCTGAACAAGGCGCTGGAGTCGGCCCCCGACCTCGCTAACAAGGACATCACGGCCCTTCTCCGCGAGATCGGCAGCGTGCCCGCGGGCATCAAGCAAGCGGTCATCAACAACGGCGGCGGGCACCACAACCACGCGCTGTTCTGGGAGATCATGGGCGCGAACGCCGGGGGCGAGCCGACCGGCCCGCTCGCGGACGCAATCAAGGAGTCGTTCGGCGACTTCGCGAAGCTGAAGGACACCGTAAAGAACAACGGGCTGACGCAGTTCGGCAGCGGGTGGAGTTGGGTCGTGTACAACCCGACGAGCGGCAAGCTCGAAGCCCTCAAGAAGCCGAACCAAGACAGCCCGCTGATGGACGGCCTCGTTCCCGTGCTGGGCGTGGACGTGTGGGAACACGCCTACTACCTGAAGTACCAGAACCTTCGCGCGAGCTACCTCGATGCGTGGTGGAACGTAGTGAACTGGAAGGCGGTCGAAGCGAAGTTCGCGGCGGCTAAGGCCGGGAAGTAGCGGCGATGACGGAAGCGGAGTGGCTGGCGTCCAAGGACCCGGCCGAAATGGGCGCGGCGGTGACGGCGCGCACGCGCGGTTCGCCCCGCGTGTTGCGTCTGTACGTCGCCGCGTTCTGGCACTGGCAGTCGTTCCGACTCCGAGGTAGTGCCGAAAAGCAGCGCCTACGGGCGCGGGCCGAACTCGTGGGCCTCTGGGCCGAGTGCGGCACGCGCCCGAACGGTGCCGACACGTTATCCAACTTCGTCGGGTTCAACGCCAACGCGCGGCAGGCGTTCCGAGCTACCGTGCGCGCGCCCGGTAACTGGCACACGAACAGCGCCCCAGCGGTAAAGTTCGCCGTTCGCCTGCTGCGCGAAGTGTTCGGGAACCCGTTCGCGATGCGCCGCAAGCGTAAGTCGGACACGATGCGCGGCAACATGTTCGACCCGGCGTGGCGAACCGATACCGCGGTCGCGCTGGCGCGCACCATGTACGCCGACAACGACTTCGGCGCAATGCCGATTCTGGCCGACGCACTTCAAGACGCCGGCTGCACTAACGATGACATTCTCATGCACTGCCGTGAACCGGGAGAGCACGTCCGCGGGTGCTGGGTCATCGACGCCGTACTGGGGCGCGAGTAGCGCCGTCTACATCGCGGCAAGTGGGTGCTTGCGGTTCTTCAGCGGCATATCGACCGGGCGCTCCAGCCGGTGCGACTCGTACACCGCGAGGACCATCTCCAGTGCCGCGCGCCCGTCGCTGAGGCTGTCCAGCGGCGCGCGGTCTTTCTCGATGGCCTCGATCAAGTCGTTGACGATCAGGATGTTGCCATTGTCGAGTTCCTTCGTGGTCAGCGGTTCCGGCTTGCCGAGGCCCGCGCTCGTAATCTCCTGCCACGGGGCTTTGCTCTTGCCGAACATTCCGCTCGGGTCTTCGCACAACAGTGCAACCGGGAGGATGCCGAACCCGAGGTGGATGGTGCCCTTCGTGCCGCGCACTTCGAGCCAGTAGCGCGAGCCGGGTGCTTCCTTCGTGACGTGTGTGGTGAAGTGCCCGACCGTCAGGCCGGCGAAGCCGTAGCTGGCGCTGATGTGGTCGCCGACGATGGGGCCGATCTGCTCACCGGCCTGCCGCACGTCGCCCGGCGCGGCCTTGCGCCCGCCCTGTTGAACGCGCGCGAAGCACCATTTCGCCTCGCCGCGCAGGTGCCGCATCAGGTCGAAGGTGTGCGTACCGAGAACCATCAGGTCTTCGCCGCCACCGCGCCGGTCCTCTTTGCCGTGGCCGCGCAGTTCGAGCACATCGCCAATCTTGCCCGCGCCGATCAGTTCCTTGATGACCTTCACGCGCGGGCTGTACGCGGTCTGGTGCGCGACGGCGCACTTCACGTGGTGCTTCTCGCACGCCGCGACCATCTCGTCGGCCTGCTGGAGCGTCTGCGCGACGGGCTTTTCGAGGAAGATGCTCGCCCCGTGCTCGGCGCAAGCCACGACCATGTCGCGGTGGCAGTCCGGCCAACGGTCCGCGACGCTCACGATCTGCGGTTTCTCCTTCTTGAGCATCTCGCGGTAGTCGGCGAAGGCGCTTTTCGCGCCGAGGCGCTTGGCCGCAGCCGCGCGCCCGGTCTCATTCTCGTCGGCCACCGCAACGATTTCGGCCTTATCGCACTTGAGCCAAACGGTGTCGAGGGCGTGCCCGTACGCGCCCTTGCCGGTGCGCCCGATCACCGCAACTCGGTACTTCGCCATGAGTGTTGCTCCTCGCGGAAGAACCTAACCCCCCGGCCCCCTTCCCTGAAGGGAAGGGGAGCACGCGCGCCAAATTCGCCGCGCGCCGGGGGAGCTGTTCGGCTCTTCAAACACGAACCCACTCCCTTCCCTTCAGGGAAGGGGGCCGGGGGGTTAGGTTCTTCTCGGCGCATTGTTGTCGCCCGGCGCATAGTTCGCAACGGTCGACTTCGAGTATTATGGAGGCATCCACGAGGGCGCGGCGATGGCGGTTCGGCACATGCGGCTCACGATCGGGCTGTTCTTCCTCGCGGTGGGGCTGGTGCTCCTCGCGCTGCGCCTGTTCGCGCCGGACGCGGTGGCGCGATTCGACCGCACGAGGTTACTCCTCGGCGCGTGCATGGGGCTGGGCCTAGCCGGGGTGAACCTCGCGAAGTGGTACGCGGGGTGGCTGCACGCGCGGCGCGCCGCCACGCCCGTACGCTCGCCACTGCTGCCCGACCCGAGCGCGCGCGGCAGTGGGGAACACAACCCGGACTTCGACTTCAGCAAGAAGGACGGCGGCCCGGCATGAGCGACCTCAGAGCGAAGCGCGAGCGACTGCTGGCGATCCTCGGCGACCTGCCCGGTGTCGCGGTCGCGTTTAGCGGCGGCATCGACAGCACCGTCGTGGCAAAGGCCGCGGCGCTGGCCCTCGGCCCGCGCGCCGTCGCCGTCACCGCCGACAGCCCCAGCGTCGCCCGGCGCGAGCTGGACGACGCGCGCCGGCTGGCCGCGCTCATCGGCATCCGCCACGTCGTCGTACCCACGAGCGAGTTCGACAACCCCGCGTACCTCAAGAACGACGGCGCGCGCTGCTACCACTGCAAGACCGAGCTATACACAACGGTCGAGCGCCTGCTGCCGGAACTGGGCGTGCCCGTGATGGCGAGCGGAGCGAACCTCGACGACATGGGCGACTACCGGCCGGGTCTCATCGCCGCCGCGGAACATGCGGTGCGCCATCCGCTTCAGGAAGCCGGGTTCACGAAGGCCGACGTGCGCGCGCTTGCGCGCGACTGGAACCTGCCGACGTGGGACAAGCCGGCCGCGCCGTGCCTGTCGAGTCGCATGGCCCCCGGCGTGCCCGTTACACCAGAGCGCACGAAGCGCGTCGAAGACGCCGAGGCCGTGCTCCGCGAACTGGGCTTGCGCGAGTGCCGCGTGCGCTACCACGAGGGCGACCTCGCGCGCGTCGAAGTGCCCGCGGGTGACATCGCACGGCTCGCGGCCGAACCCGTGCGCACCGACCTCGCCCGCGCCCTCCGCGCGCTCGGCTTCAAATTCGTTACCCTCGACCTCGACGGCTTCCGCAGCGGCAGCCTCAACGACCTCGTGCCGCTGGAACTGAAAGCCAAGTTCGCCCCGAAAGGGTGAGCACGGTTGATCCACAGATTACACAGATGGACACAGATTGAAAGGCAGAAGAGAATGGCCACAAGAACGCAGAAGATACACAGAGAAGACAGCAGATTGTGTTGTCTTCGGCCCGGCCGTAGCTCGTGCTGATGTCTTCTGAATGGGCTCCGGTTTTGGTTCCCTTTTGTGTGTTTTGTGCTTTCTTGTGGCCATTCTCTTCTGCCTTTCAATCTGTGTCCATCTGTGTAATCTGTGGATCAACCGCCTTACTGCCGTTCCGCGAGAGACGACCATGACCCCGTTGCCGGCCGAGCGCGTGTTGGACCAGTTCTTCCTTGAGGCGCGCGGGAAGTTGCTCGAAGTGGCCGCGGTGTTCGACCGGCTGGGCCGCGGAGCGGGGGCCGAGGCCGCCACCGCCGACGTCCGCGCCGCTAAACTTCGGCAGGCCGTCGAGGTGCTGCTGGGCGACGCCCCCAACAAGGCCGAGTTGCTCCAGCAACTGTTCTCGCTCCCCTACGACCCTGCATGGAACCGCCCCCAACCGCGGTTCTGATCGGGCGGGCCACCGAGTGGGTTTTCCCAGCTTTTTCACGACCACGGGGTTTCTCCGCCCCGCGTCCGGCCTTACCATGTCCCGCACGGCGCGGCGTTCCGCGCTCGATCCTTCACTGCGCGGAGTGGTCATCATGCCAATCACGCTGGGGTGCCCGTCGTGCGGGAAGCGGTTCCGGGCGCGCGACGAGTCTGCGGGCAAGAAGGTGAAGTGCCCGTACTGCCAAGCCGCGGTGCAGGTGCCTACGGCGGAAGAGTCGGGCAGCGCCGGCGCACCGACCGCGAGCCTGCCGAGTGATTCGGGCACGCCCGCTGTGCCGGCACCGCGCGCGGTCCCGTCCACGCCGTCCGCCCCGGTTGTTGCCACGCCGGACGATTGGGGTGCGAGCCCAACAGCCCCCGCGCCCGCGCCGCCGACCTTCGAACCGCAGGCCAAAGCCCCCGTCCTTCCCTCAGAGCCGGCGTCCGATCTCGAATCGTTCTCCGCGCCCGTCGGCGGGCGCGGCAAGGACCGTCCCAAACCCGCGAAGGCCGATAAGGGCGAGAAGGGCGACAAGCCCAAGCCGAAGCCGAAAGCCGGCGAGCCGACCGCGGAGGAGGTGGCCGCGGCCGGGTGGAAGTCGGTGCGCCGCGGGCTTTTCTGGGTGCAGATCGCGCTCCTGTTCGTGTCGCTGATTGCCTTCATCGGGTTTGGCAAGGCCGTGTATGCACGCTCGGCCGGGCCGCTGCCGAAGGGCGACGGCGCGGACTGGGTGAAGATCGAGGGGTACGTCAACGACGGCAGCCCGAACGCCGTTCCGCTGCGCAAGGAAGACTTGCTCGACCTCGCGTGCTACGGCCTCCCGGTGCTGCTCGCCTGCGTGCCGCTGACCCTTGGCCGGTTGATCGCCGGCGGCGCGCCGCGCAACAGCGGCGCGCGCGGTCTGTTCGCACTCAGCGCCATGTTTACGCTCGTCGGCCTCGGCGCGCTGGTGGCCTCGTTCGGCTTCGAGCGGTTGCTCATGAAAGACGAGTACAAGTACACGTGGGGCGGCTTCCTGTTACTCGTGCCGCTGGCCGAGTTCTGGTTCCTGACGGGCCTGACCTCGTGCGGCATGGCCCTCAAGCGCCCGCGCGCGGCGCGGGCCGTGGGCGCGGTCGGGTTCGTGTTCGCGCTGACCGCGTTCGTCGCCACGCTGGGTTGGAGCCTGTACGTCGATCACCTCCGCGAGAAGCCGCTCACGGACGACTGGAAGCTGATGGAACAGGGCGCGCTGATGCTCGGCTGGCTGCTCCTCGTGGGGGTGTACTGGCGCGCGGTGCGCAATGTCCGCTCAGCCGCGAAAGAGTACCTTGACGCGGTCGCGGACTAGGGGCGCGGCGTGGCGAGGATGCACGAGTTGGAGTGCCCGCAGTGCGGCCATCTGTTCGTGACCGCGCTTGGGCGCACGAGCCGGACGGCCGCGTGCCCGGTGTGCGGGGCCGCGCTCGTGATCGCGGTCGCCGTGCCCGTTGTGCCGCCCCCGCCCCCGCCCCCGCCGCCTCCCCCTCCGCCCCCGCCC